>NZ_JBVVQB010000009.1:0-167478 GCF_055811775.1 Mesorhizobium sp. WSM4844
AACGCTTCACCCCAGCCGAATGCGCCAACTACTTCAAGGCAGCTGGATACGACCCAGATTAAACAGGACGCGCTCTAAATAGCACCGCCTTCTACACCAAGGTTGCAACCCGCACGGTGCGCACCGTCACGAGCCCGCTCGACAAGCTTGGCCTCTTCAAGCCGGAAGAGATCTCACCCGACGGCTGAGCGTGCGCGCCTCGATCGAGGTTGCCGACATCTTCCGCACTGCCGGGCCCGCCTACCGGGCCGCCCATGCAGGGCATCTGACACTGCAGCAGCTCAAGGTCATGTCGGCGATCGAGCACTGCCGCACCGCGGCCCTTGGCGGTCACGTGGAGGCCTGCGAGGACTGCGGCCACTGGCGCATCGCCTACAACTCCTGCCGCAACCGGCACTGTCCAAAGTGCCAGGGTGCCGCGGCGCGGACATGGCTTGCCGAGCGCGAGGCCGACCTGCTGCCGGTCGGCTACTTCCACGTCGTCTTCACGCTGCCAGCCGAGGTCGCCGACATCGCCTTCCACAACAAGGCGGCGGTCTACGACCTGCTGTTCAAGGCGGCGTCGGAGACGATGCTGACCATCGCGGCCGATCCGAAGCACCTGGGCGCACGCATCGGCATCACCGCCGTGCTCCACACATGGGGTTCGGCGATGACGCATCATCCGCACGTGCACATGATCGTGCCAGGCGGTGGCATCTCGCCGGACGGAAGCCGCTGGATATCGTCGCGTCCCGCCTTCCTGCTGCCGGTGCGGGTGCTCGGCAAGCTGTTCCGCCGGCTGTTCCTCTCCCGGTTGGTCGCGCTGCACGACGCTGGCCGGCTCGCCTTCTTCGGCGCAATTGCTCATCTCGCGCAACGGCGGGCATTCCTGCGCCACCTGTCGCCGATCAGGAAGAAGCGCTGGGTGGTCTACGCCAAGGCGCCCTTCGCCGGCCCGGAAGCGGTGCTCGCCTACCTGTCGCGCTACACCCACCGGGTGGCGGTCTCGAACAGCCGCCTCATCCGCCTCGACGAGAGCGGCGTCACCTTCCGCTACAAGGACTATCGTCGCGAAGGCGCCGACCGGCAGCAGCTCATGACGCTCGCAACCGACGAGTTCATCCGCCGCTTCCTGCTGCATGTCCTGCCGCGTGGCTTCCATCGCATTCGGCATTGCGGCCTGCTTGCCGGTTCCGCTCGCAAGGCCAGCCTCGCGCTTGCTCGTGAACTCCTGAACGTCGTCGCACCGTCCGACGATGACACCACGGACGAACCGGACAACTTTCGCCCGCCATGCCCCTGCTGTGGCGGCCGCATGATCGTCATCGAGGTGTTCGAACGATGGAGGCAGCCGCGCGGACCGCCACACGGTTCCCCGTCGACCGGGAGCAGCACGCCATGACCCGGCATGGAAAGGTTCAGCCTTCAGCTGCAGGCACTCAGCCTCCGGCAACGGATCGACGCACGGCTATGGTGATTATCGACTCCGACAGAGCCGCGCCCAGCCGCCCACCGTTCGGACAACACCGCGCGGAGGCGCAACGAAGCGGTCTGTCCGCATTCACCCCAGAGCTCCTCGACGGCGGTCGCGCCATCGCCGACATCTGCCGAAATCCGAAATCCCCATAGCCATCGCCTGTGGCCCGCGGGTTCCTTCCTCGGGGACTTTCGTACGCCTGCCGGCGCCCGAAACTCTTCACGTGAGCGGGCTGGCGGCTCTGGCCTGCAACAAAGCGGAAGCGGACACTGCCAATGGCCTTAGGCTTTGGGGGCTCGCTAAATATCGCTTCATGCCGACTCGGTCCCATGCACCATCCGCGAGGACGGCGGGTTGCGGACTCAAGCCACCGATCAGGGGCGCTCAGAGTTATGGCTCGGCTTGGGATCGGACTTCGCGACGGTGGCGCTTTCGGCCCGAAGACCTTTGGGGGCATTCAACTATCGTCACTTTTTGAACGATCATTCTTTATTATCATCGGGGACCTGCCAGGGCTCATCGTACGAGGCGATGTACAACCCAGGCGCCAGCGTGCCGTGCGCCTGCATGACAAGGGTGGCGGCGAGCAGTTCAGCATGGAGTTTCTGGAAGCGCGCATAGTCGACATCAGACAGCGTTACCGAACCGTCTTGGCCCGTGGTTATTGTCCACCCAAGAGCCGTCGCGGCGCCAGCCCAATGGGCCCGCGGATCACCGTAGGGCAGCGATCCATCGGTGTTCCAGGACAGCAGAGCATCGGCCATCGTGGCACGAGTCCATTGTTCCTCCGTCGGCGTGCCGAACCACAGATGCCCCAGCAGTTTCTTATGCTCCTCGGTAAACGTGAAGCTGCCGTCTGCCCCCAAACTCGGCGGAGGGACCCCGCCGCTCGTTCGAATGTGGTCGGCCGAAGCCGGCCCCCACGGGAGCACATAGCTACCGGGCGCAAGTTCGCCCATCCGCAGCACTACAATCAGAGCATGCAGCGCATCTCCCAGTGCGCGACCGACATCATCGGCCTCCTTGTTGCCTATTACAGACACCACCGGCCCGACGAAATCCGGCGTCCCGAACGGCGTGTAGGGAGACACCTGTGGCGCGCCAATCCCGTTGCCATCCCACACCAGGACCAGCTTGCGCATCAGAGCGACGTCCTCAACGTCCACATAGATTGGTTGATCGAATGTGGCTGAATCGGGAAAGGAATCCTCGCTGGTCTTGTCGAGTTCGCCACGCTCATACGATCGGGCGATGGTCTCGAACTGATCGGCGAAAGACGGCGTTGCCGTGCCAAGCGCCAGGCAGGCGATCACTGAAATCGCAGCGGACCGTATCGTCTTCAAGGTTTTCGTCCTCATTTGTGTCCTCCGTGGGTGTTCGGATAGCGGCCCAGAATGCGAAACTTTTGAATCATCAATGACCAGGCTTGTCGGGATGAAACGCACTACATTTGCGCCTTCGAGGGTTCCCCCCAATTCGACGACGCGCTCGGGAGCGCCGCACGGAATTCTGGGACGGAAATTTGGAAGGCCCCCGGACCGCGTCGCATAGATCGCGGTAATCCCGTCCCCGACCATGGGGCCCCAGGAGATCCACCGCGTCGATCCCTAACGCGACCGCGATGACATCTCCAGATGTAGAGCTAAACTGCCGCCCGCGCGAGTCCGCTTCTACAGGTCGCCGAAATATTCGGATTGGCCGTCGATCCGAGGATACTTCATTGTGACAGCAAGTGCCGCTACTATCGCCAACTGACTTCACGAGGAGGGGGCGAGATGCGAGTAACACAGTCAAGCGGCGGTCTGAAAGTCAATGCCATCGCCGGGACCTACGTGGTGACGTTCGGTCTCGATCTCCCGCAGGACCAGTGCGACAACCTGATGGGATTTTCGTTCCATCGGCGGGATCACAATGAGGATGAGGCCTACTTCCTCGAGGCGATGAAATGCTTCGCCGAGACAGATCCCGGCTTTCCCGCGGGCGCGCAGTACCCGACGAACGAACAACCGATCCAGAGCTTTCAGTGGGCGGATTACTCCGCCAAACCGGGCTATGGCTACACGTATACGATTACAGCCCTCAAAGGATCTCCCACCGCTCTTACGCCACACGCTGTCGTTGCGATTGAGGTCGAGACCGAGAACCCCGAAGGCGGCGACCACGATGTTTACTTCAATCGCGGCGTTGCCGCCTCGCAGGCGTATGTCGCACGCTTCGGCAATCGAAAGCCCAAGGACGTCCAGAACAATCAGGCCTGGATCTGGCTATCGCGCGGCCTCTATGAGGCGATGGAAGCGTTCGTCAACGACGCCCAGCCAGGCATGCATTCCCTGCGCATCGCCGCTTATGAATTCCACTATTTGCCTTTCCTCAAGGCCGTGAAGGCTGCCATCGGACGCGGCGTGGATGTGGAAGTGATCTATGACGGCCGCGAGGCAAAGCCCGGCGACGCGAACCGGGCGGCGGTGATCGAGGTCGACGCGGCCGGCGGCAGCTTGCTCGGCAATCGCTGCAAGCAGCGCAAGACCAACCCATCCTACATCTCGCACAACAAATTCATCGTGAAACTCGAGAACGGACAACCCAAGTATGTGTGGACCGGCGGCACCAATTTTTCGGACGGCGGAATCTTCGGCCACTCCAATGTCGCGCACGTCGTCGAGGATCCCGACGTCGCGCAACGCTATCTCGATTATTGGACCGCGCTACACGACGATCCGGCGAACGCCGACCTCGCGCCGATCACCGAGCAGTTGACGCCCCTCCCTGCCATTCCCCCGCCTGCGGGAACCAGTGTCGTGTTCAGCCCGCGCTCGACCCTCGATGCGTTGCAGTGGTACGCCGACCTCGCCATGACCGCGCAGGAAGGTCTCTTCATGACCTTTGCCTTCGGCATGCATGACCTGTTCAAGGATGTGTACCGGACCAGCCCGGCGCCCTTTCGCCTCGCCTTGCTCGAAAAAGCCACCCGCCCGCTCAAGGAGGGCAGTCCAGAACGCATCGCTGAAGAGCAAGCGATCCAGGACCTTCGCAACATGCCGGAAAACACCTTCGCGATTGGTTCGCTCATCGCGACCAACAAGATCGACGGGTGGGTGAAGGAGACCCTGAGCGGTCTCAACGGTAACGTGAAATACGTGCACAACAAATTCATGATCATCGATCCGATGTCTGACAATCCGGTGGTCGTCGGCGGCTCCGCCAATTTCAGCGCCGCATCGACCAACCAAAACGACGAGAACATGATCATCTTCGTCGGCAACAAGCGCGTGGCCGACATCTATCTGGGCGAATTCATGCGCCTCTACAGCCACCATGCCTTCCGGGAGTCCCTGAAGTGGCGGGAGGCGGACGACCCACCCAAGCCGCTCCGGACGGACGCCTGGTGGTCGGACTATTTCGGCGACACCGAGCGTTCCGCCCGTCGCCAGTTCTTCGCTCGCTAACTCTCGGGGTGACCATAACCGCCTGTCCTCGCCGCATCCGCTTCGGGGCGGTATTTTACACAATTGCCAAGCGACCAAACCATCCGGGCCAGCTACGTTTCCATAAATTCAAAGGGGGTAATCATGAACAAGGTTCTGTCCGCTCTGCTAGTCGCGATCTCAACACTCGCCCTTCCCGCATCTGCTGCTGAGCTCAAACTCGGCAACTGGAACGTGCAGACGCTTCTCTATGCGGGCGACCCGGTGACGGTGTTCCCTGGTGACTACATACGGCAGCCGCAGGACCATGCAGACTTGAAGGTTTGGCGAGACAAGGCCGGAGCCTCGGTCTTTTTTCTCCAAGAGGTGAGCAGTCCCGCGGCGATCAATGAGGTGTTCCCGATTTCTGATGGATGGGCCCATTGCATCAGCGGCCAGTTTGCCGCCGATGAAGGATTGGCGACACCGGGTCCGATATGCACCAAGGCAGGTGATACCCCGGTCAAGCCCGCTGGAGCTGAACGTCACCAATACACGGCGGTTGCTTGGCGGTCCAATGCCGGGGTCACGGCGACTGCCGACCTGCCGCAGCTCAACGTCAAATCGGACGATGGCGGGACCGTTAGGGACGTGCGTTGGGGTCTGGATGTCACAGTAACGACAGGCACGACGTCGGTGCGGGCGCTGGTGGTCCACATGAAGTCTGGGTGCTTCGACGACCTGATTAACTTCCGCCTGTTCACGGTTGACCCGTCAACCACCCCGCCGACTAGCAACGCCTGCGACACGCTTGGTCGACAGATGTTCCCGCTGCGGGCTTGGGTCGAAGCGCGGCAGAACGCCGGCGATCCCTGGATGGTGGTCGGCGACTTCAATCGGCGCCTCGATGCCGGCGCCGGCCGCTTCCAGGACGAGGTCTGGCAGGCCGTCTCGGGATACTCGCCAGCAGCTGATCTACACGACCGCGACAATCGTCCGGACATTGCGCTGTTCCGCGCACCCTACAAGGAGCCGTCGCTCTGCTGGGCAGACACGTCCAACCCCTATCCAGGGTCCCTTCCGGCGGCCGACGACTACAACATGTTACCGATTGAATTCTTTGTCTTCGGCGACAAAGTACGGCAGTTGGCGGTCGCCAACTCCGATGGTCAGGTCCCATGGACGCCCTCAACCCCCGCCGATCATGAACGGCTTTCCGATCATTGCCCGAGCACGCTCTCGATCAGATTGCCATAAAGGCGATGACAAGGGAGGCCGCGCCATCACAGGCACCGTCGCGTTGGTCTAGGGTGCGAGGGAGCCTTATGAGGGGGCTCGCACTCTTTGCAAAGGCCCCGCGTGTGCCATTGGTAAGCGTTGCGGGGGCGGCCGTCGCGTTTGCGCTATTGCCGGAGGCGCGCGACCTTCTGATCTATCCGCACGACTCCGGACGCGTCGTGGGTTTGGTCCTCGCGATCATCGTGCTGTGGTCACTGCCACTATATGTCTGGACGAGGCGGCGCGGCCCCCCGGAGAGCGCGGGCCATATCCTACCCGGTGTAGTTGCGGCAGCACCCTTTGGGATTTTGCTGGGTGCCGTAGCGTTCACAAAGTCGCTCATTCTGTCGTGCAACGTGATTTCTTCGTTGGCAACCATGCAGCGATGCTTGGAGACCGTTCACAATGCTGACTTCGGGCTGCTCGATGCCGCTGTAAGCGCGCCTGAAAGGCCGTCTTGGGCTCCCGTCCAGGAGGCGCTTGCAAATGGCGACAATCTGGCATTCGGCCTTTGGATCGGTCTCGCGGTCGTCGCCTGTCTTGTCCTTTTGGATTATTGGCTATGCCGCCGGTTTCCCGGGCCTGGGCAAAGGGCCCGAGTCTCGTATCCGATACTGGCGCTCGGCTTGGCCGGCCTTATCGTCGCGTTGGCAGCGCCCGCTTCACTGGGCGAGTTATCGGGTCCACTCGTACTGACACCCGTTCTTTTCGGAGGCTGGATCGTCCCGCTCGCCCTCCTAACTACCGCAGTCGCCATTCCGATCCGGGTCTTGGCCGCCGTTGCCTTTATCGGGCTTGGGGTGTTTTCGGCCAAGTTTCAGCCCGATTACCATGACCTCCAAACATTTGCCTCGCGCGATTGGCAGCTAGCACAAACTCGGCCTGACCGCGACGTCATCCGACAGTCAATGTTGGCCGACAGCACCAACGAGTGGCTCGTCGCCAACGGCTGCGATGCGGCGAATCCTGCAGCCTGCGAAACGCGCCCAATCATCATCGCCGCCGAGGGTGGCGCGAGCCGCTCCGCGTTCTTTGTGAGCACCGTCCTCGGAGCCCTGCTCGACGTGGCCTATGCGCACCCGGATCAGTACGCCGACCCGGCAAAGCAGATATTCCTCCTTTCAGGCGTTTCCGGCGGGTCGTTGGGAGTGACGACCTTTCGAACGGCACTGGTGGACTCGCCCGGCGGCTCCAGGCCACCCTGCATTGCGGCAAGAGCGCCATGGGCGGCGACCCCCTCGATCGCTGATCCCTCGAAAAGTTGGCGAATCTGCCTTCAGTCTTTGGTGGCGGGCGACTATCTCACCTCGACTGTCGCGGGCATTTTGTTCCGCGACCCCTTTGGCAGCGTGCTGGGAGGTGATCGGGCCGTTGCGCTCGGGACTGCAATAGAGCGGCATTACGCCTCTGCCATTGGCCTCGAAGAGACGGACTGTGAAGCCAGCGAGACACCGCAAGGCCTATGTCGGCCCTTCGGCTACCTTCGGGCGCAGGGCGGCTGGGAGCCTCTGCTTGCGCTCAATGCCACGGATGCCACAACAGGACGGCCTGTGATTGTCTCCGATTTCCAAACGGCCATCGCGGATTGCGCGACGCGCCCTTGCGTCGACCTATTTACCGCCGCGCACAACATCTTTGAATTTATCGGGCACACCGCCAGTCGGCCGCCCGAGGTAGCCGCAGATGAAGCGCCTTCCATCAACCCAGGCCTTGGAGAGGGACACGACATAAAGCTTTCGACCGCAATTGTGCTGAGCGCGAGGTTCCCGCTCGTCAGCCCTGCGGCCATCGTCAAGAGGTTTCCGCCTACGAGGTGCCGAACGGTCTTACCAACGTGACCAATGCGAGGCTCGTGGACGGAGGATATTTCGACGACAGCGGCCTCGAGATGGCAAACAAGGTTGTCGCCTATCTTCAAAAACTCGGGCTAAGGCCTGTCGTGGTTCTGCTCCGATCCTCGCCAACGGCAAAACCCCAGTACTTCCTTGCGGGTCGACCACTCGTTGGAACCCGACGCCAAGCGAGCTGGACAACGCCTTTGAAGCCATGGACCGGCAGCTGGCTTGATGACGTGGCAATGTACCTCAAGGAGCCCTTTGATGCGCTGTACATGGCTCGAACTGGTCATGTAGAGGCCGCAAGGGAAGGCCTGTTCGCCCTGAGCGAATTAGGGGGCATCCAGATTATCGAACTCGCGAACTACGTTCCAATCCAGCCGGTGATCGGGACGGCGAAGGTCAGAGCCGCGAAATATTGCTTTGATGCGCCATCAACGAACGAGTTCTCACGAACTGATCTCTACAAGGCAGTGGTCAGCTGGTCACTTTCACCGCTCGCTGAGCGGGCGCTCGACGCCGAATTGTGTGACAGAGACAACGCAATTTGGTTTGGAAACCTCATGGACGTTCTTCGCATCTCAAAAGGCTCTTAGATTCGAAAGCAGCGACACCTGCCACGTTTCCGGGGGGTGTCATCTTGCCTGAGCCTGCTGAGCCTCCGATCATGCCACGTCTTCCGCCCTTTCCGGCTTGGGTTTCGGGGAGGACGAGCCGAGCGGGATGTTCCTGAGACTCGATCGTGAAGCCTACCCTTCTTGTTCCGTCCAAAGCATGCCAAGAGAGCATTTACTTGAAATCCCGCGTCTTCACTTTGATCGGTTCGACCTTCAATAGCATTGGCCTGCCAGATTCGGACTGAGGACTTGCCCTGATCGGAAAAAGGCCTGCCCGGGCAGCTACCGACCTGCTTTGGAAGGCATGCCAGAGGACCTGCGGCGGTCTCGATCCAGTTACAGACTATGCGACGCACGGGTACGTTTTCGCGGTGCGGATCGTGCCCACTGGCGTGGTGTAGCTGACGGCACTGGACGCCGTGCTCTCCGGCATGGGCCGGACTGATCAGCGCGCCACTGCCGGCAGGCTGATGAGCGGATCATCGCTCATCTGGCTGATGGTCTCAAGCGTCATGTAGCGCGCCCGCTGCACGGCCCATTCATCATTCTGTTCGAGCAGGAGGGCGCCGACGAGACGGACTATGGCATCGTCATTGGGGAAGATGCCGACGACCTCGGTCCTGCGCTTGATCTCGCCGTTGAGGCGCTCGATCGGGTTGGTGCTATGCAGCTTGGCACGGTGCTCCTTGGGGAAGGTCATGTAGGCAAGCACGTCGGGCTCGGCGTGGTCCATGATGGTGGCGAGCTTGGGCACCTTCGGCCGGATCTGGTCGGCAACGGCGCGCCATTGGGTGCTGGCGGCCTCGGCCGTCTCCTGGGCGAAGGCGGTGGCGATGAAGGCCGAGGCGACGCGGCGCCCGCTCTTGCCGGCATGCGCCAGCACGTTCCTCATGAAATGGACCCGGCAGCGCTGCCATGTCGCGCACAGCACCTTGGTGACGGCCGCCTTGATGCCTTCATGGGCATCGGAAACGACGAGCTTGACGCCGCGCAGGCCGCGGCGGGTCAGCTTGCGCAAAAACTCCGTCCAGATCGGCTCGGCCTCAGACGTGCCGACCTCCATGCCCAGCACTTCGCGCCGGCCGTCTGCGTTGACACCGACGGCGATGATGACGGCGACCGAGACGATGCGTCCGCCGCGGCGCACCTTCAGGTAGGTGGCATCGATCCACAGATAGGGCCAGTCGCCCTCGATGGGCCTGTCGAGGAAGGCCTTCACCTTGCCGTCGATCTCCTCGCACAGCCGGCTGACCTGGCTCTTGGAGACGCCGCTCATGCCCATCGCCTTGACCAGGTCGTCGACCGAGCGCGTCGAGATACCCTGGACGTAGGCCTCCTGGATGACGGCGATCAGCGCCTTCTCGGCCATGCGCCGCGGCTCAAGGAAGCTCGGGAAGTAAGAGCCCTTCCTGAGCTTGGGGATGCGCAGCTCGACGGTGCCGGCCCGCGTCTCCCAGTCTCTGTCGCGGTAGCCGTTGCGCTGGACAAGCCGCAGTGGGTTCTTCTCGCCATGGGCCGCGCCGGTGGCGGCGCCCACCTCCAGCTCCATCAGCCGCTCGGCGGCAAAGCCGATCATCTCGCGCAGGATATCGGCATCGGGGGTCTTCTCTACGAGCGTGCGCAGGTTCATCATGTCGTTGGTCATCGATGGTTCCTTCGAATCAGGTTGTGTCAGCAACCCAACCCTACCGAAGAACATCGATGACCGCCGCTGCGCCGCTCGCTCGCTTGTATGGGCTAATCTTTGTCAAGGTGATCTTTCAGTCGTTCCGTCTCCTTGTTCAGCTGTGGCGCCCCATTTGTTCCTGCTTTGGCTCCGGGGTTCATTGGGGGCGCCGCGCGCAGTGACGGTCAAGGGTGGGCCTTTGGCCATCGCGAAGCGACTTGCCCTTGATGGTCACGAGCACGGCGGCAGCGTTACATTGAGCCGGCAGGTGGCCTGTTCGTAGAGGTCTATAACTTGCAAACCGAGGGGAGCTCGCCATCCGGCGCCGTAAACGCGCCGCAAGCTTGTATGCGGTTGACCCTCGCGGATCAAAAACCATGATGCAGCCATACGCATCGGCGGCGAAGCTCCGGGCGGTGGGCCCATTCTACAGCGCGGCGTCGTAAGCCATGTGAGCGGCCGGGATCACCACCACCTCGGATCGTTATCGGCAGACGCTATTGCAGCTGCCAAACTTCAATGCTCGTCCTGTCGAACCCTCCTCCATGCTTTATACCGGACGCAGGGCTACTCCCGTCGGGATCTCGCCGGTCGTGACAAGTCGCCAGAAGGCAATCAGTAGCTTGCGCGCCAAAGCCACGATCATTGTCTTGCGCGTACCGCCACGGCCATCGGCCGTTCTCGCGCAAAACCAGTGCGCCAGCGCGCTGTCCTTTTGGAATTGGAGGAACCGCCAAGCCAGTAGGATCATGCCGTAGCGGACGCGAGCGTTGCCGGCCCGCGCAAGACCTTTCTCGCGCCTGCGTTGGCCGCTCTCATCCGGCGCCCCGGTAAGTCCGGCATAGCGGGCGACGGCTCTCCGATCACGCAGGCCGCGTGAGAGAATCTCATTCACCAGCATGTCCGCAGTCTCGATACCGACACCGATGATCCGCGCAAGAAGGCGAACCATCGCGAGCGGACCCTTCTCCGTGTCCGGAACCACCGAGAGCTGCCGCAACCGCTCCTGTTCGATCTCGTGGATTTGTTCACGCAACAGGTGAAGCCGTCCGAGATTACGGCGCAACTCGGCTCGGCTTCGTTCCGGTAGGGGCATACCTTCCGCCGTATGCAGAGCCTCCAGTTTCTCGGCAGCTTTGCGCAGATTGGGTTTGAAGGCGCGAATGCCGAAGCGAGCGAGGATTGCCTTGATGCGGTTGACGATCCGTGTACGTTCGCGGACGAGATTGTCTCGTTCACGGTTCGGACGGCGGGCCTCCTCCTCATTGATGGTTGGGATGGCTGCCATGCTGCAGTGGCGCTTCTCGCCCCGCAGCCAGCCAAGAAAGGCGCGCATCAGCAGTTCGGTATCGAGGCGATCGGTCTTGGCACGCCGATGTTCACGGGAAACCGCGACGCTCGATGGATGTATGACATAAGCTTCGACAGCGCGCGCCTGGAGCCAGCGCGCCAACCAAAAGCCGTCGCGTCCAGCCTCATAGGCGACAACGATGCGCCGGACTTCACGCCCGGCTTGGATGGCTTCGCTGCGCCAGCGGCGCAACAGCCTGAACACCGAATCCGGGTCGGCATCGAGCTTCTTGAGAGGGTTACGTTCAAAGCCAGGGACCGTCGCAGCTATGAGCCACTTTGTCTGGCTCATCTCAATCACTGCGACCAACGTGCTGTCCTGATCAAGGGCGGTAAGGGATTTGCTTGCATCAAACGATGGTGACATGGGGCGCTCCTTAGGTAGCTGCTCAACAGCGTCGAGGGTGCCACACGCTCGCCGCCGCCCATAGCATCTACAGCGCTGTTGAGGGCGCGCTCGCGAGCGGCTTCGCTATCGCCGACCTACACCACGCGGTGGCACACGACCGCGGTGCGATGCGGCCGCGACCTGAAGCTCATCGACGAAACAGCAGGGATCTACGCGATTCCGATTGCCGATGCCCTCGCGGCGGGTGTGGTCGAAGTCAAGCAGCTTCATCGATTGCAAGCCCTCGATGGCGCCGGCCAAAATACGTTAGAAGTGCGTTCCGCAGCCTGTGCAAAAGACGGTCGGCTGGTGATCGAAACAGCCGAAGGCGCGCTCCTGCGCGAAGGCGACCCGACAGGTGCAGGCGTAATTTTCGAAGCCCTGTCCGATCCCGTGGAGGCGTCTCAAGCCTTAAGTTCACTAACCGAACGTGTTGACGCGAAGGCAATTGCCGAGGGCGATAGCATTCGTATGTCGATTCGAGCAGTTGATGGCAAAGAGAGGTTCAGTTCGCTATTTCAGCCAATCGGGCTTGATGCAGCGCTCGGCTCATTTACGAGGGTCGAAGCCCTGGACCTCAGGGTTGCAGTCGATGATGGCACCTCGCGCGCCGCAATCGATCTCCCGGGACGGTTCTTTGCACTAATCGACGGCAAGGGCCATCAGCTCCTCGTCGACTCCTACATGGCCGGAAGCGCTCTCGTCGTGTCGCTTGGAGACGGGGCTTTCCTCACGGGCATTCCGTTCAGCAGATTTCTTGTGATCGTGCGCTGCTCGGGCTTTCGACCTGCCAGCTAGCGCGCGGCCAGCTTCAGCGATCGGCTCGTGAAGATCACTGGGGTTGTATTGTTGTGTTTCACGAGTTCTACAGTAGTCTGCAAACTGACTGATTTTCATGGGGCTGCGCTGGATTTCCAGGACGGTCGTCAGCGCAAGGCGGCAGTCGTGGGGGGATAGAGCATGCCGACCAACAACTGGATCCGATTTCTTCGGAACTACGGACCCATTCCGACCAACGATAACATGTACGACGAGACCATCCAGCGGGCGTTGGCTCGCTTGAAGATGCAGCCAATCGAGCTGCCGGCCCAGCATCTGGCATGGTTGGTCGACAATTTCAGGTCAGAAGAATGCCAGTCCATTATCCTCACGGGCACCGCCGGCGACGGAAAGACCTATCACTGCCGACGCGTGTGGCTAGAGCTTGGAGGCACGATTGAAGATTGGAATGGCGGAGAGAAGATCCAGCGCCTCAGCTTGGGGTCTCGCCAACTCATCGTCGTCAAGGACCTAAGCGAGCTTCGCTCCGACGAGAGTAAACCGCTGATCGAGCAGATGGCGTGGGATGTCGCAGACCCCAATTCCCCCAGGGTCTATCTGATGGCCGCCAATCATGGCCAGCTTCTAGAAAAGATGAAGACCGCCGGCAGCGACAAGACGACAAGCGCTCTTGTCGAGGTGGTGGAGAATCTCCTGGTCGTTGGCCGCAGCGGGAACTCTGCGATTAAGCTCGATTTGAGGGATCTCAGTCGGTCTGCCGCCGCCGTAATGATCGATCAGGTCATCGATGCGGTGACGCTGCACCCCGGTTGGGACGGCTGCGCGGATTGTCCGGCGATGAATGGGGCAACCTGTCCGATCCGCGAGAACCGCGAACGGCTGGTCGGAACCCACGACAATGGTCTCTTCCGGCGACGGCTCGGCAATCTGGTCGAAGCCAGCGAACAGAATGGTGGTCACTTTACCATCCGGCAGGTTCTATCCCTCGTCACGAACATCATTCTTGGCCATCCCGACGCACGCGACGGACTAATGGCGTGCACCGATGTCGTCGAATTGGCAGCTGCGGGAACCGCGGAGCGAGCCAGTCCGTACCGCAACGTGTTCGGCGGCAACTTGAAACCAAGCCGAGCGGAAAGAACCGAACCCTTTCGCAAGCTCAATCTGTTTGGGATCGGCTCGGAGACGAGCAACAAAGTCGACAATATGTTGGTTTACGGCGCCGACGATCCGGCGCTAGTGGAGACCTACCGGGCCTTGGTGCAAACCGATCAGGTCTACGGCGAGACGCCGGCCTATAAACGGGCACAACAGTCCTACCTCGAGGGCGACGATCCGAGCGCAGTCGCACGCTTTCTCGGTCTGCTTCGCGGGCAGCGTCAGCGCCTGTTCTTCACCATCTCCGACGAGCTGGCAGATACGCTGGACCTCTGGGACCTGACCGTCTTTCGGTACGCCGGGCTCTATCTCGAGACCAGTCGCGCGTTGGCCGAGAAACGAGCATTGCCGCGGCAGGTGATGCCCATGCTCATGCGCGGGCTGAATCGGGTTTTCACCGGCATGCTGATCCAGAACCAGGACGAGCTGGTCCTTGCAAGTTCAGGAAGCCAATCGCAGTCGAGGACCAGTCCTCTGCTGGAGGAATTCGTGTCCGTCGCCCGCCGGGCTGGCGAGGAAGTGGCGTTGCTCGGTGACGGGGATGGAGGCATGAAGCTGGTAGTTCGGCTTGCGCGTGATGATCCGCCTGAAGTCACGCTGCAACTGTCGACGACCCGCTTTGAGTTCTTGGGACGTGTGGCCGAGGGCGCACTGCCTACGAGTTTTTCGCTCGAGTGCCACGAGGACCTTCTCGCGTTCAAGGCACGACTGCTGAGCGCCGTCGAACGGCGGCGATTCCTTGATGGAGACGATCGCAGTGACGGGATCGTCCTCAAGTTCATCGACCTCAATTCTGACGGCCGTGCATCATCGCGAAGCGTCACGGTGAGGCTCTGATGATGGAGATCCTGAAACGCCCTATTTCCCATGAGGATCGCACAGGACCAGCGTTCTGGGTCGACGAAGCGATCTGGGGGCATCGCCTGCATGACGAACAGACGCCCTGGCTGATACTTCTTGAATTCCTTGGCGTGCTCCGATCCGAGCAAGTCGCCGGCCGCGCTTTTGCGGAAGGGGAGTTCAACGCACTTTCCTATCGTCCGCAGACACAATTGCGATTGCGCAATCTCATCTTCAATAATCCCTACCTTTTGACCATCGGGGCAGAGGGGCTCTCCGACGATGCAGCCTGGACCAAATGGCTGGAGTTGATGGAACAGAACGCCGGCGGCCTCGACAGCCGGGACTTCAGTTATCTCCGCGGCCGCTTCGACTCCTTCGATGATTTTGCCTCTGTGGTGGGGTTCTTGCAGTCGTCCGCCATCGAAGGCGCCAGCAACAAACGCTGGAGTTCAAAGTTCGTTTTCCCTTTCGGCCCCAGCGCGCTCTATGAGGATGCCGCGGTGACGGCGTCTGGTGTCTCAACCGACAGGCGATTTTTTGCCCGAACCGGCGAAGTTCTCTATCTGATGCTATGCCGGTCAAAGCGGGCGGCCGAGCTCCGGGACCGACTGGTCGGAAAACTCTTCGAGCAGCCTACCGTCTACGATCGGCTGGTCGCTGCGCTGCAAGGCGAGCCACAACTTGCCGAGCGTGATCGGCCAGGCGCCTACCTGCCCTGCTCGACCCACCCGATCTTCGATCAGCTCGCCGAGGATTGGATCGCCATTCTGGATAGCCCGATTTCGGTGTTCGACGCTCTGCCGCACATCGTAACCATCACCGGGCTCAATCTTGTTCGATACCAGCTTGACCGGCCGCGTGAGCTGCTCGACTCGGTGCCCATTACGATGATCTGCGAGATCGTATCGCCAAAAAAGACCGTGATCCGTGACCTTGCGGCGGACTCTTTCCAAGCGAACAATGCGCTGCCCGGCCTTGCCATTGAACATTACGTCCGCAGTGCCGAAACCTCTCATGAGTGGCAGCTCGCCGTTGCATCGGACGATGCCGTCCTCAGCGCCGCGGAGGTCCTTGGCCGCCAATTTGACTGGCCCGACCCTGACGACCTACCGACCGGGATGAGCAATCCTCGAGACTTGATCGATGAGCTCGTCGGCAGGGCGAAGACAAGGCACGCGCAACATGTAGGCAAAGTTCATTCGACCTGGGCGCGGCAGATCGGATTGAGCTCGCGTCGCTCAAGCCGGCGCGTGCGCTACGCACCGACCGACCGCCTGCTCAAAACGCTTGTCGTCTGCTGCGTGAGCGAGCGGATGGAGTTCAAGGACTTTCTTGCCGCCCTTCACGATCGCTACGGCTTTGTGATCGGAGATCAACAGGCCTCGAGCATCATCGGCGCCGGAAAAGCCGATCAGGAAGACTTCTCCGACAATGCACGGCGGCTGGAGGAACGGCTGATTAGTCTCGGACTGCTCAACCGGCTGTCGGACTCGGCAGCCTATGTAGAAAATCCGTTTCGCCGCGAGGTGCGAGCATGAACGCTCTCGATCTGATCGGCACGGCAGGCGCTGCGGCGCTCCAAGAGCGCCTGCAGGGCCTCGGGGCCGACAGCGGCACCGCTCGTTTCATGCTCGATCGCCTCACCGGACCCCAGGTTGCCGCGATCGTCAGGCAATTGGTTTCTGACCTTTCGATCCAGTCGCAAGTCAAGATTGCTGTTCCCCGCGCACTGGTCGATGGCCAGGGTCTGCCCGATTCCGTGATCACCGATGAAAGGACCGTGGCGTGGCGTCATGCCGAGTGCGACCATCCCGCGCTCCTTATCGCGAACACCGACGATGATCAGGGCGCTTCACTGCACGATGTGGCGCTGATCGGCGCCAAGGAACTCAAAGAAGGACCCGCCTATTGGGTTCTCCCCGCGTCCGACGGTCTGGGGTTACCGGTAGAGCACATCGAAGCATGGCACATTGCCCTCAAGGCCCTGTCCAGTGTCGATGATTGGCCACTCGCTCAGCTCAGCAACTATGTTGCCATGACGCGAGCCGCGATCGACAGCATGTCGCTGCCCGTGGCGGACGCACTTGGCTGGGCGCTGCCGGCACTGCAATTGCCGCGCGACACAGGATACTTCCGATCGCAGCGGCCAAAGGACCTGCAGCAGCAAGGCCGCTGGAGGCGCCTCTACGACAAACTCATCACTGACCGTAGGCCACTGCTTTCCAAGCAGCGGCCCAATCGCCAGCCGATCGAAGCCGACGAGCTGCGGGACCAATTCGAGACGGTTCGAGACGAGATCGCCGCCGAGCTGCACCCGGTGATCGAGGCTTTCGTCGACTCGCCGGCCGGGTGGCGCGAGGCGACCGAAAAGCTCGCTGAGCTCGAGTGGGAACAGGACAACATTCTTCTCATCTTCTCGGGCCTCAAGCTCAAAAAGCTGAAGCTTCCGGAAGAGACCGCTCAGTTTTTCGACTATGAGCGTCCCGATCGCCTCAGCGACCCGGACAAGGCCTATCTCGGCGATCTCAAGGGTCGATCCCTCAAGGAATCGCGAGAGGACGACCGAGAGTTCTTCGAAGCTCATCGGGAGGATCTCGCGGCCAACAGGCAGTTGCGCGCCAAATGGGAAAAGTTCGTCTACGGACGCCCGATTGAGTGCACGGATTTCCTCGATGGCTTGGTCCGCAGCATCGAGCGGCTCTTTGCCCAGCTTGGCACGCTCAAGATGCCACGCGGGATCGAGATCCGGTCTTCACGCCGGACCAAGACGCAATGGTTGGACATGAATGTCGACGTGGCCCGCGCCTTCAGCCTCAAGTATAAGGCCCTGCGTCAGGTTCTCCCACCTGCGGTCAGCTGGGACACGCCGCACATTTTCGAGTTCGAAAGGCTCCTCGAAGCCGCAAACAAGAGCCGGAAATTCCGCGAGAATGTCTCGACGTCGCGCGCAAACATTCAGATCAAGTTCGATCTCACTCTGACTGTGGGAAGCGGCCCCGGTGCGGAGAAAAACACGGTTCAGTTGATCTGGCGGGCCGAGCCAAACGCGATCGGATTGGCGTTGCCCGATGACCTGGCCAGGCTCGAAAAGAACCCATTCGGCATTGCCGAAGTGTCGCGCATGCTGGTCAGCAAGAAGGGAGCGATGCAGTCGGTGTCCCTCGCCGACGTAGGCACTTTGCAACCCTCCTTCCGCCAGGATGCCGGATCGTTGGTTCCACGATCGACCAATGTCGAAGACTTAAGCAAGGCCCTGCCCAGGACCATCAAGGCAGCCGTCGCGGGCGGTCGCATGACGCCGCCTGCCGGCGCGGACCTTGGAGAGACATGGACTACCTTCGTCGCGGGCTACTCGGCTGCCATCGAAGATTGGCGGGCGAACGGCATGGGGGGAACACCCCAGCTCGAACAGGCCGATTTGTATGCAAGGCTACTTGAGCAACTTCGTAGCTCGGCGCCAGGTGACTTAAACCGGCGGGACCTGTGGGAACCGATACTCAGGATCGGGACGGTTCAGATTGCAGGTTCGACGCCGGCTGCGATCGTAGCACCTTGGCACCCGATGCGGATGGCCGCCACCGCCGTAAAGATGCGATCTCTCTGCGGCCTGATTGATCACCTTCTCAAGGCGGAAGAAGTCAATTTCGGCGACCAGCGGCTCTTTTTTGTCGATCTCCGGTCCGAGCTCGCTCACCCTTACTATCCGGAGGCAGTACCGGGTTTCAACGGAGGTGAAGCGGTTCTCCTGACTGAGACGAGTACACTCAACGATTACAGCTTCATGGAACGGCCGGTTCGCGATCCCTCGGAAGCGTCCACCGATGTGGATCCGGCCGAGGCTGCTCGTGAGATCCGCGGGCTGATCGGCCGTTATCTCGACTTGCAGCCGCATGAGCGCGCCAATCTCAGCATCATGCTCTACAACTGCGATGCTGCTGGCCTACCATTGGCCACGGTCAACGCGTTAGGGTCAGTTCACGAAGACGAGGTCCACTGCAACGTCCTCGTCCGCCATCGAGACCGCTCGAAGCTCAACAAGGTCTATACCGATCTCCTGGATCAGTCAGGCAACGACCCCGACGCCATCGTCGTCAGTGAAACGTCGCTCAACTTCATGTCGAAGCTCAGAATTGGGGTGATGCTTGAGGGAAGTACGGGGCGGCGCGCACCTGACGAGCGCAGCGTGGACGTGGCGTTCCTGCATGATGTCGTATCGCGTCAGGCCAGGGAGGCCTGGTTTTCCGTTCCTCGCAACGACGACACAAACCCGTCGATCGCCGACCACGTGCCGCCTCGCTGGTCGTATCGCCGGGTCGTGGGAGAAGAACAACTCACCGCAACAAGCTACCTGGTTTCGCCCCGCCAACCTCTGGTCGGCTGGTCCTATCTCGACGCTCTGGCGGCCGTGATCCGCAAACAGTCGCATCGCGACAACGAGCATTACCTGCCCGCGCGTCAGATTTCGCTGCAGGACCATGGCCTGGAGGCCATGTTCAAGGATGTTCACGGCTTGGCCGAGTGGGTCGCCACTTATGACGACCTTCTCGACAAGCGGCAGCTCATGGCGCAAGGCATCAAGGTCATCCGATATCGGCGCGAACGGACGCACGGTCGCAACATGGTCGTGTCCTCGACCTCGGACCTGCGCGTCCTGCCGGTACTTGTCCGTCGACGTCTCGATCAACTCAGCCTGGGGCTCAGCGACGACCGTCTATCGGCGCTTGCCGAGAGGATGATCGCCGACGCGACGGCCATCTCTGGAGATGTCATACTGCGTGCGGCCAAGCGCGGCGTATCAGCTGGGGAGTTGATAGGCCTGGTCCTCAGTCGTGCACTTGTTGCTGAGGAGCTTTTGAAGCGTCCGGCATCGTGGTTCCTTCTCGACGACTACGCGCAATGGCTAGGCCAGCGAGAGGAAGGGATCGCCGACATCCTTGCGCTCAGCGTCGACCCGGGGCCCGATGGGCGCCCCAGGCTCCGTGCGGTTGTGACGGAAGCGAAGTATGTCGAGTCCAGTGGTCTGGCGGAAGCCAAACGTCATTCTAGCCAGCAGTTGCGACAGACAATGCGCCGGATCGAGGACGCGCTCTTCGGCGATCCGGGGCGGCTTGACCGTGACCTATGGCTTTCGCGTCTTGCCGACATCCTGCTCGACGAACCCTCGGCTCTGACCGCGAGCTTTGCGCTCGAGGAGGTGAGGAATGGCATCCGCAACGGCACGGTGGAGATCGATCTAAAGGGCTATTCCCACATTTTTGTTTCGGGCCCCGCAGACACCGGTGGCTCCCCTGGCGACCAGGACGAAGTGACCGAGGTCCGAGGACTGCAGGAGATCTACACGCGCGAAGGTCTGCGGCAACTGATCAAGGCATATGAGGCCTCAGAAACGTTGATGCCGATCAGAAGCGCCCTGGGAGATCGCAGGCCGTGGGAGTCATCTGAGTTTCGCGCGCCGGCACCGCGCGTTCGGTGGACCAAGAGTGGCCCAGCCAGTGGTACCGGCCCCGAGCGGGGCGCCCCTCGGCCGAGCCCTCCGCCAACGACACCCGCGCCGCTTCCGCCCGAGTCCAACGTGAGCGCGGGAACAGCGCCTGTTGCCGATGCCGGCGAGGCTGAGCCTAATGCAGATGCCCGCTCCGCCGCGCCTGATCGGGAGGAGCAGGAGGCGGCCGGACCGATCTCAGGGGACAACGAGAGCTTCGCCGACTTGGTATCTCGGAGAGCGGGGCAGGTGCAGGAGGCGGCTGGCGAGGACGAACAATGGCTCGAGGCCACAGCCGGCCGGCTGCGTACCGCGCTTATGGGTTACAATCTACAGGCCAAGATCGCTGGGATGCGATTGACGCCAAACGCCGCCTTGGTGCGATTTGTCGGCAGCGACCGGCTGCGCGTCGAAGACATCGAGGCGAAACAGTCCGCCCTTCTGACCACGCATGGCCTGAGGGTGATCTCCATTTCGCCGCTGCCCGGCGAGATCGTGGTGGGCGTGGCAAGAGCAAAGCGGCAGATTGTCTCGATGTGGGATCTCTGGGAACGCCGCGCCCTGAACCGCAATGCCGCCGGTCTCAACACGAGCTTCCTCCTCGGTCTGCGCGAGCTGGATGGCGAAATTCTCTATCTCAACTTGGGTGGGCCCTTCGCCGGCGTGTCACAACACGACCCTCACACGCTCATCGCCGGCGCGACGGGCAGCGGTAAATCGGTGCTGATCCAGGCGCTGATCCTCGACATCGCCGCGACCAATCCTAGCGCCCTGGTGCACATTCACCTGATCGATCCAAAAATGGGAGTCGACTACTCCGCGATAGAGCGGCTGCCGCATGTGAAGGGTGGGATCATCATTGACCAAGCGGTCGCCATCGAAATGATGGAAGGGCTCGTCATCGAGATGGACAGGCGATACGAGCTCTTCAGGCAAAGTGGGGCTCGCGACATCCGATCGTTCAACATCAAGGCTGCGCCAGAAGCACGGCTGCCGATGAAGTTTCTCATCCACGACGAGTTCGCCGAATGGATGCTGACCGAGGATTACAAGGGTGCCGTCACCTCGATCGTTTCCAGACTCGGGGTGAAGGCGCGAGCCGCCGGCATCCACCTGGTCTTTGCGGCACAACGGCCAGATGCCGGGGTCATGCCCGTTCAGCTGCGTGACAATCTCGGCAATCGGCTGATCCTCAAGGTCGCGAGCGTCGGAACGTCAGAGATCGCCCTCGGGACGAAGGGTGCCGAGAACCTGCTCGGCCTTGGGCACCTGGCGGCGCGGCTGAGCGGCGAGGCCTCTACCGTCTTCGCTCAGGCACCATTTCTTTCCGACGAGGACATAGAAGACGTGGTGTCGGCGATCGCGGCTCAGGACGGTTGAGCTGGCAAAACCGGAGGCGCGGGAGGACAAAACAGGGGGGCGAGGGCGTAAATGACTCCGGCGCGCGAAATCGCCGCCGCGACCCACAACAGGAACTGAATGATCTTCACCGTCGAGGGCGGCCATTTCTTGTCCTTGTTCTTGATCGAGACCGCATAGTCGCCGTCGAGCTTGTTCAAATTGGTAATGTAGAGGCTGAAGGCCTGGCTGAAGCGACCCATGATGAAAACGCTGGCGATACTCACGACGGCCGCGAACAAGAAAATCGCGACGGCAATGAGCCGATCGGTTTTGAGCTGGGATGCCGCGAAGTACCACAAGCCGCCGATTGCCACCGAGAACAGCGGGGGAATCTTGTAGAGGATGTCGTTCATCGCTCTGAAGTGGGCGTATTGCTCTTTGTAGATTTCTTTGACGCTGACGTCGTTGCCTTCGGGCATGGGGATGCGCATCTCCTGTTCCGCCAGTACTCTATCAGCAAATTGCCTGGGCCTCGACCGTGGGGCCGATTTCGAGTTTTTCCCGTTCCGGATAAGGTTGAGCTTGATCCGAAGACAGAGTCACACGCGCCCATGCCGATATATCTTGATGGTCACTCGACAACACCATTGGCCCCAGAGGCGATGGAAGCGATGGCACCTTGGTGGCATGCTCAGGTTGGAAATCCGCACTCACCTCACATGAGCGGTATGTTGGCGTCACAGGCCGTTGAGACTGCGCGCTCGGAACTCGCGTCCCTCATCGGCTCTGATCCACAGGAACTCGTCTTCACGTCCGGGGCGACCGAGGCAAACAACATCGCGATAAGGGGCATTGCTCTCGCCGCGCTTGAAGGTGGCATCGGGCGGCGTGACATTGTCGTATCGGCCATCGAGCACAAGAGTGTGCTGTCGTCCGCGCGGTCGTTGCGCAGTGCCGGCTTCCGCATCATCGAAGCGCCGGTTGATGTGAACGGCATCGTCGATATTTCAGCTCTCGAACGGTTGGTCGGCATCGAGACGCTCTTGGTGTCGGTGATGGCGGTCAACAACGAGGTGGGATCCATCCAACCGCTCGCCGATGTCGTTCGTATTGCCCGTGCCGCGGGGGCCCTCGTGCATGTCGATGCTGCACAGGGGGCCGGCAAGCTGCCTTTGGACTTTGCGGAGTTCGATTTAGCGAGCCTATCGTCGCACAAAATGTACGGCCCAATGGGCATCGGTGCGCTGTTCATATCATCGGCCGCTTCTCTCCGACCGTTGCCGGTGCTATTCGGCGGCGGTCAGGAGGCTGGCGTGCGCCCTGGAACCGTACCGACGCCGCTCGTGGTCGGGTTTGGCGCGGCCGCCAAGGTCTCCAGGACGCGGCTCGTAGCGGACGCCGCCCATTCAGGGCGGCTGTCGGCTCTGTTCCTCGAAGAGTTGCGCAGCAGGCAAGTGCAATTCATCGAGAATGTTTCCGCGCCGAGTCGGGTACCCGGAAGTTTGAGTCTGAGATTTCCCGGTAATGAAGCCATGTCGATAATAGTGAAGGCCGGTGATCGTATCTCTATTTCCGAAGGATCAGCTTGCACGAGTGGGCAGATTACTCCATCGCACGTCCTACTTGAGATGGGATTTACTCATCTAGAGGCTACGGATACTATCCGTTTATACTTCTCCCGCTACAATAGCGAGGGGGACGCCATGGAGGCGGCCGCGGTGCTATCAGCAATAGTAGCGCGCTAGGGATTGCCAACTGGCGACACTCTCCAGTAGCATCCCCTCCATGTTGAACGACCTTCATGATCCGGCGACCGCGATTCGCGTTTCGGGCCACGAGACCTTCCCGCTTCGGCTCCTTTGGCTGAAGAAGGCGTTCGACCATGCATCCGATCCGGATGGAGTCGATCGTAGAACATTTCAGGAACAGAATGCAATCGCCACCTTCGGCGTCGGCAAAAATATGGCGCTCTCCATGCGTCATTGGGCGTTGGCGACAAAGATTCTAAGAGACAGCCCCACCCATCTTCACGCCACTGATCTAGGGCGGTTGATCTTCACCGACGGCACCGGGCTCGACCCATACCTCGAGCATCCGTCCACTCTGTGGTTGATGCATGCACACCTCGTGAGTGAGCCGCGCGCCGCAACGACATTTTACTACGCGTTCAACCTGCTCAATCAGATTGCCTTTACCAGGGACGATCTCGTTAGGGCCATGGCAGCGATCGTCGAAGCCCGTGCAACCGCAAGGGCAACCGCCGAGACCCTCAAGCGCGACGTTGAAGTGTTCGTACGCAGCTATGCGCCCCGTCACTCCGATGCAGGGGAAGACGCGGCAGAACCGTTGCTAGTCGAGCTCGGCCTGTTGCGGGAGCAGCGGTCGACAGGCCAACTCGAATTTGTCCGTGGGCAGAAGCCTTCACTGGACAACAGCATATTTGCGCTCGTGTTAAAGCAGTTCTGGGAGCGTCAGCACTCGTTGTCCCCCACCCTCTCCGTAGAGCAGGTGCAGTATGACCCCGGGTCTCCCGGGCGTGTCTTCAAGCTTGACGAGGATAGCCTAGTGGCACGGCTGATGAGCATCGGGGACGCCACCGGCGGGAAAATGGTGTGGACCGATACGGCGGGACTCCGTCAGGTCGCTCTGGCTGGCCGTCTCGAGGAAATCGACGAGATCGATCTCGTCAAAGCCGGTTACCGTGGCCGGAGAGCGGCATGACCAAGCTTGCCGACATCGTCAAGGTCGAACGCCGGTTCGCGCTGTCCGCTCGGATCGACACCGATCTCAATGGAACACCGCCGCTCACCGGGTATGTGTTGCAGGCGAGCGTCCGCAAGTCGCTATTGGCCATGCTGGCGGGGATCGCCGATGGGTCGCAGTTCGCCTTCACCTGGACCGGCCCGTATGGCGGCGGCAAATCTTGTGCGGCACTGCTTGTTGCCAATCTGGTCGCCGGCAACAAGAAACAGCGTGCTCTCGCCGAAGGGATCGTTGGGCAAGATTTGGCAGAGCAGTTTTCCTCGGCGTTTCCTAGCCGAGGACGCTCGTGGGATGTGGTTGCACTGACCGGCCGGCGCACGAGCCTGGCGGGCGCGTTGGCGGATGCGGCCGCAGAGCAATTTGAGTGGACTCAGGCGGCGCGGGATGCAGCGCGCGACGAACGAGCACTTATCGACCAATTAGAAGCGCGTGCTCGTCAAAAGGGCGGTTTGCTGATCGTCATCGACGAGCTCGGCAAGTTCCTCGAGCATGCGACGAGTTCTGCCGGCGACGTGCATATTTTGCAGGATCTCGCCGAGCGAGCAGCACGCTCTGACGGTAGGCTGGTGATTGTCGGCATCCTGCATCAGTCGTTTGAGCAGTACGCCAACCGGCTGAGCCGGACTGGCCGGAACGAATGGGCAAAGGTTCAGGGCCGATACCAGAACGTGCCCTTCGTTGCGCAAGCCGATGAGGTCGCGGCGCTCATTGCTCGCGCCATTGGCAGCGACCAAGCTCCGGCCAGCGCCAAAGCGATCGCTGGACTGACGGCGGAGGCGATCTCGCACCGTCGACCGGTCGATGTCGTGGTGCTGACGGAAATCCTCACCCAAACGTGGCCATTGCACCCGGTTTCGGCGCTCTTGTTGGGGCCGGTGTCACGCCAACGGTTCGCACAAAACGAGCGAAGCGTTTTCGGCTTTCTATCATCATCTGAACCGAACGGATTTCAGGCGCACTTGGCTCGGACCGAGGTCGGCGGAAACGCTTGGTATGGGCCGGATCAGCTTTGGGACTACCTGGTCGCAAATTTCGGCAGCGCGCTTTCTGTTGGTCCTGAAAGCAATCGGATGACACTTGCTATGGAGGCCGTGGAGAAGGCTGCACTCTATGGCTCGCTGGCTGCCAAGCTCGCCAAGGCCGCAGCGGTCGTCGAGTTGTTCAGGAACGGCTCCGGACTCGCGGTTGCCGACGACATCCTCTCCCTTTGCGCACCAGAAGCGAAGAAGGCCGACGTCGCGGCGGCCATCGACGAGCTGGTCAACCGGGCTATCCTGATTCGGCAACCGCGGCTTGGCGGATATGCCCTCTTCGCCGGCAGCGATTTCGACCTCGACGAGGCCGTCTCCAAGGTAGCGCTGAAGCTTGATGCCGACGTTCTCGCTGATTTGCCCTCCCGGTTGGGCGTCGGACCGATCGCGGCCAAGAGTCACTATTTTGCCACCGGGGCGCTACGCACCTTCGATGTGGTCATCCAGTTCGCCGACGAAAGCCCGCAGAGCCCATCGGCTTGGGCCAAAAAAGCTGCCGCCGCATTGGCCAAGACGAAGCGGCGGTCGGCAGGGCTTCTAGTCATGCTGCTTCCGGACGGGCGAAGTTTCGAAGCCCCCGTCAAAGTCGCGGCCAAGCAGCTCAGCATCGAACTGGAGAAATTGGGCATTGTCGCTGGCGTCGCCGCAAGCGAGCAGGTCTATCTGCTGCGCGACCATGCGAGCGACCTCTACGCGCTGGATCGGATCGAAGCGACGCACCCGCAGCTGGAAGGCGATCGGATTGCCCGTCGCGAATTGTCAGCCCGCAAGGCATCGATAGCCGAGATCGTGAGAAGCGACCTGCTCAAGGCCTTCTCCTCCGCACGCTGGTGGGCATTCGGCGACGGCGCAAAGGACGCCAATGGCAAGAAACTCGACGGCAGGGAGCTGACAGTCGTGGCGTCGGCGCTGTCGACGGCTGCGTTCCGCAGCGCGCCTGTCATCCAATCGGAACTGCTCAATCGGGACAAGCCTTCGACGGCGGCCATGGCCGGCTTACGCGTCCTGATGCATGCCATGGTCACAAAGGCGGACATTGCCGACCTTGGAATCGAAAATTACCCCGTTGAGCGAGGGCTTTATCTGACTGTCATTCGCCCGCCAGGCCTGCATAGGCAGGACGACAAGGGGGTCTGGCGATTTGCCGATCCTTCCGATGACCAAACCGGCAGGACCTTCATTCCGGCGTGGACCGAGCTTGCCGAGAAAAAGGTGAACCTGGCTGATCTCTTCGACAAATGGGCAGCCCGGCCGTACGGCATCAAACGCGGCGTCATGCCGGTGCTGGTGTTGTCCTATCTGTTGGCGCACCGCAACGCGGTTGCCGTCTATGTTGATGGCGTCTTTCAGCCCGCCATCAACGATATCGTCGCCGATCGGATCCTTCAGGAGCCGGCGGCGATCGAATTCCGCCGGATCTCGCGTTCGAAGCGAGACGAGGCGTTCGTGGAGCAGCTGGCTGCACTACTATCGAGCGAAACAGACGCTGTCGAAGCGAAAGCGCTTCCGGTCGCGTCGGCCTTGTATCAGCGCTTTCATGCTCTGCCCCAATGGGCGCAGCGTACCCAGACATTGCCCGATAAAGTCCGCAAGGTCCGCGATATCGTACTCAAGGCCAGCGACCCCGAGTCACTTCTGTTTTCCGACCTCGCGGTGGCGCTCGAAGCAGAACCCGACCCCGGCGTGAGCGTGGTCGCTGCGCTTAACAAGGCAGAGCACGCTTACCCGAAAATGCTCAACACGCTTCGCGACAGTTTAGCCGAGCACCTCGGCGTCGATCAGGACACGTTTGGAGGTATCGGACCACGGTCCTCGACGGCATCGGGCGTGTCCGCCGAGCTGCGGGTCGATGCCTTCATCATGCGCGCCGGCGCCTTCGAGGGCGGCGATGGTGACATCGAAGGGCTGGCGAGCCTGCTCGTCCACAAGCCGCCACGCAACTGGTCCGATCGCGAGCAGGAGCAGGCAATGTTCGAACTCGCAAAACTATGCCTGCGCTTTCGCGAGGCAGAAACTTTTGCGGCGGTCCGCGACCGCTCGCCGACCTCGCAGGCGATTTCGGTGATGGTCGGTCTCGACCCGAAGGAAAAGCCGCTGTTTCACGCCTTCCAGGTGACGGAGCAGGAGCTGGAAGCGGCGGACAAAGCAGCCGATGACCTGATGACGCAGCTTCGCGGCAAGGGCATGAGACCGGCGGTTGAGCTGGCGGCTCTGGCGCGGATCGTGGAACGCCTTTCCAACGGCAAAGGGGTGAAGACCGCATGAGCATGATGCGTGAGCGTCATATCCTTGGGATTTCAGGAGGCCGCGACAGCGCGGCTCTGGCCGTTCATATGCGACAGACACGGCCGGATCTCGATCTCGAGTATTTCTTCACCGACACCGGCAAAGAGCTGGATGAGGTCTATTCGTTCCTGGACAAGCTCGAGGGCTTCCTGGGCAGGACGATCGCCCGGCTCAACCCGGATCGGGATTTCGACTTCTGGCTCAAGGAATACAATCACTTCCTGCCCTCGCCCAAGACGCGGTGGTGCACCAGACAGCTCAAGCTTCGCCCGCTTGAGCGGTGGCTGCGGGACGATCTGGACGCCGGCACGGTCGTCCACTCCTACGTGGCCATCAGGGCGGACGAGCCAAGCCGCGAAGGATATCAGGCGACGCACAACAATATGCAGGTGCATTTCCCCCTGCGGGAGGCCGGGATCAACCGGGCCGGCGTCATCGAGATGCTCGAGAGCGCGGGCCTGGGCGAACCCGAATATTACCGTTGGCGCACCCGTTCAGGCTGCACGTTCTGTTTCTTCCAACAGAAGATCGAATGGGTGCGTCTGATGCGCGAGCACCCGCACGCCTTCGAAGAGGCCAAAGCGTATGAGAAGACCGCGCTCGAGCACGGCTCGCCATTCACATGGAGCCAAGGCGAGGGACTGGACGAACTCAGCGCCCCTGAACGGATCGAGGAGATTGAGCGAGAATTCGAGCAGCGGCGCACGCGTCTTCTGGCCCGGCGCCCTGTGAACCCGCTTGCTGTCACGCAAGCACCAACCATCGACGACATCTATGGGATCGACGAAGCTTCTGCAGGTTGTGTGATTTGTCATAAGTAATCGTGTTGCCGAGACACAACCAAAGGGCAAGAAGCGAACCCGATCATTTCCCGTCAACCTATACCGAGCTTCTTTCCAACGTGACCGATGAGAGCATGTCGGCGAGGCGCGCTCAAAATGATGAAGTGGATGCGGCCTTCGCCTGGTGCGAAATCGACATGATCGCTAAAAGCACGCTCCACCAGATTCTCATCGTTGAAAAAGGTCAGCGCCAGACGAGTGCGGCTTTCTGGGCGCACATTGAAAGGAAAGATCGGGTAGTCTGTTCCTGCGAAATGCCACGCTCCAATAGCGCTGTCGATCCCACAAAGCCTATAGAGGACCGCTGTCAATCGAGCATCCCCATTGAGGAGGCCCTCCAACTGCGCCCTGGTGCGGGGTATGAAATCAAGATTGGGGAACAGTTCCTGGCGGCGAGCCCAAAGTTCAGCACCAGAGGCCACCTCTGGTCCGGTGACCAACGCATTTGCGTGTTGATCTATATGGTCCGGGATGCTGGCATTTCTGGCAACCACCGCGTCTGTGACGAGATCGCCGTTAGCAGTCAGCTTGGTTCGATCCAACCTAATCTCAGGAATGGTCCACGCCGCGTGTGAGGGCAAGCTCACCGCGAGTCCGTCGACTTGATGCGCGAGCCCGAGCGCCACAGCAACGGTCCCCGCGAACGGCTCTGCATCTTCAGGGATCCGGTACTCTACATCGTCGTCTGCGCCCAAGTCGGATAGGGCGGCGGAGAAAGGAGACCTATCCTTGATTGTCTTGAGGTAGAGGCTCTCCTCAACGCAACCATGCTGGTTGCGCAGAATGGCAAGAGGCCAGTCCGCGCCGAAGAATATTTGTGCCAGCGGCACCTCCATGTTCAGCGCCAAATGCTTGTCCAAGGACGTCGCTTTGCGCACGATAGCGCAGAAATTCTTCAACCTGGCCACGGCCTCGTTTGCTGAGCATTCTCCGAGTGGGCTGGAGAGCTCGTTCATAAACAGCTGAAGCATACGGGACCTCAGGACAAAAGCTGATCCAGGCTTCTTTCCCATTCATCAAAGAAGCCGCTCGGCCAATAAGAGAGACGTCCGTCCGGAGCGATTGCCGGCGTTTCATAGGCCACGCTGCCACCTGGGTGTTTAGAGAAAAAATGCAATGCCGTTTGCAACGGTTGTAGATGACCTTCTTTGACGGCAAGCCGAATGCCATTGAGCACATGATCGCTGTGGGTCTCGACAATAACCTGTACGCCGAGTGCCGCGGTGAGCGCGAGCAGCCGGCCGATAGCGGCCTGTCCTTTTGGGTGCAACTGCGCTTCAGGATTTTCCACGATGATAAGGGTGCCCGGCTCAGCAGCAAGACAACTCACGAGGATTGGCAAAGCATGCGTCAGCCCAAAGCCGACATTCGTCGGCCGCAGGGCATCGCCATACGAAGCTTTTTCACCGCGATAGGAGTATGCAAGCCGCACAAGGTCGGTCATTGGAACACCGATTGGCTCGACACGGACACCGGGACTGAAGTGTTGCAGCCAGGCATTGACCTGAGCCAGCAGGCTCATGCCGGAATCGTCCATGACAACACGAAGGGAAGGAGTAACCGTCAGTTCAGTTCCAAATATGAGAAGGAATTGCGCGGCATACTCCCCGCGCGGCCCAAGGGATCGACCGTGTACGACCGCATGTTGCGAAGTTGGGAAAGTGACACTCGGCGTGATCCTATCAGCCCGCAGGAACTGAAAGCCTCTACCAAACAGGTTCTGACGCTCAAGACGTTCCATGGGCGGGAAACGCTCGCACAAGAGAACGTCGGCATCAGCCTCCGCTTTCGCCTCCCAAGTCAGACTTTCCACGCCCTCCGAAAGAGCGAAATCACACGAGATGCTTATCTCGGGATCCAAGAATGACTGGTGCAATGCGTCTCGCCTCGTCCCGATAGAGACAAGCGATCCGTTCAAATCCAGCTCGCCTCGCGAGAGGCTCTCTGAATCGTAGGACTGGCGAAGAATTCCCAGCGACTGCAGGACGGAGCTTTTGCCGCTGCCGTTGAGACCGGACAACAACGTCAGGGAAGCCAGCGGCAGGTCTAGCTCGGCAAACGCCTTGAAGTTTTTGAGGCCAAGGGTCCTAAGCATGAGCTTCGATCGTGTCTTGAAAAAGTAGAGCAATGCGCGCGAACCGCAATTGCACCTTCGCCGGGTCACCCGTTCCCTGGGAGATAGCAGCTTCAAAGTCGCGGTCAGCACACAGCGTGATGAATGCCATACGGACCACTTCACGCCGATCTACGAGGCACTTGATGCTGTCGGCGTCCAAGGTGGCAAGATTGACCGATATCGCTTCAAACAACGCCTTGTTGATCGGAAACCGTCCCTCCGTGGGCGACATACGTTTGCGGAAGGCATCGTTGTCAAAGATCGCATACGCGCCCTGCATGGCGCGCTGAAATGCCGCCCGTGCCTGCATCAGTTCCTGACCATTCAACGCGTTCACCGCCTTCATGGCCTTAATCAGGAAGCGATCCATTTCTGACTGTCGGTAGGCCGAGACGCTGAGAAGGAAGAAGGCGAGGAACCTAAGGACGAGCTCACGGTCGTCCATCCGTATCGGATTAATGCTGCTGTCGGTGGCGATCAAGAAATCAGGCGACCTTGCCCAGTCTTCCAAGACCTGCCGGGCGGGACCGGGAGTGATCGCATGCCTTAGCTCTTGCGGAGACAATGGTACGCCGCCGGTGTTGATGCGCGCGAAAACATTGAACTTCACCTCTGGTGGCGTGCCCTTGCGGATAAGATGGATAACAAGCTCGGTTTCCCGAAGGCGCATCTTAAGCCGATCGCTAAGATCCCCGAACGCCATACCCTCGTAGCTTTCCAAATACTCCAGCCCCGACAGAAGCAGAGGGGGGCGGCCGACAATGTCAGGCTCTATGAACTGTGCGATGGTGGATAGCCGTTGTATGCCGTCCACGATCTCCCAAGACTCATCGTCGTCCTCGGCCGCATAGAGCACGGGCAGTGGAATCCTAAGTAGCAAGGACTCAATGAGCCGGCTCTTGCGGCGATCATCCCAAATCCCCCACCGCCGCTGAAAGTCCGGCTGCATATCTATCATCTTGCTACGGGCGCGCGAGAGCAGCAGATCCACGGTCATGTTGCGTGTCACGACATCGATTGTCTCAGGATCGAAGGGCTCGGCGATAATGCCGCTCTCCAGCGCTTCATCCTTTTCGACACCTACTCCCTTGTGGAAGAAATCGAGTTGTTCAACGGCGGCGACCTGCGGCGAAGGATCGACTGGCCACTTGGCCGGTTGCAGTGCAACGTCGGGGTCCGCAAGCTGTCTGGCGAATGATCTCGAGGTGGCATCGTCCGCGGCAAGCATGTCGATCATTTGCATGCGCAAGATCTGACGCTGCGACGCCGATTTCCAGCCATCCGCCAGAAACTCATTGATGGCCAGCCGATCGAATTTCGGAAAGAGCGCGGCCTTCGTCCCCGGCTTCCCCTCTGGCCCGAAATCGTCTTTGGTGAGCGCCCGAATACCTGAATAGAAAGTCCATAAGCCGTCATTGCTAAGATGCCACAGTGGGCGCCAGCCCTCATCGGCCCTTTCCGGATAGCTGAGCCCTACATACTCTCTGAACTTAAAAATGATGGCATGAGCATCCAGATTGGCTGGATCCGCGTTGGATTCATTCGCCACATCAATGGCGGCGATCAGACAGACGGGTTTGAAAAATCGCGCCCCGGCGGCGCGCCTGCGTCTTATCGACTGGACCAGTGACTTCCATGGGTTGGCTTCGACAGATGGCATGAACAAAAGCTCGTTAGACGTTCATCAAGTAACACCTATTTGCAAAAAAAGTGCGTCGATTCGACAACAGATTGCCACAACAGATCCCTCAAGAGCGGCTTCGGATCGGCGCTTTTTGTCCGACGCCTGATCGCTGAAAGGCGTCAGCGGAATAGGAATCTGTCAACATACCGCCAAGCTCGCGACTGTCGGATGAGCGCAAGGTGGTACAATTCAAATTCCTTCTTGAGAAATCCTCGACTTTGTCGGGGTGACCAATTGATTGTTTTGATATTTTGCGCTTACTCACGCATCGCGTAGATCTACTCGGCTTCGACAAAGCCGTGGTGTCCGGGGGGTAAATGTCGGAGAAGCTCAAGGAGCACCTGGCGGCCAAAGGAGTGGACGCCCTGTCCCCCCTGTTGGGCCAGCAGGTCATCGAATTGCTTATGCATGTAGGACAAGAGGCCTATTCCCCCGAGGTGATGGCGGATTTGATCATTACGTCGCGAGGCGCGGCCGCCGTTCTTCGCGATAGGGATGTCAGGGATATGCTTATCGCTGGTCTCGAAGCCGCCGACCTCAAGGACCTCTGCACAGTGCTAGACATTAAGAGCCCCGTACCGCGGCTCACGCTCAAGGGCGTGAATTTCGATATGCCAAATGCTGCCTCCGTGTTGTTTCAATGGTTCGGCGTTCCCTATGATAGCGACGATAAAGCCGATGATTTCTCCCGCAACGTCAGTTCCCCTGAGAAGCTGACAACCTATCAAGAGCCGGCATATCGCAAGCTTCGCTTTCTGCTCAGCGGCCCGGACAGCCGGGTCTTGGTCCACATGCCTTTCGGCGCCGGCAAACTCCGTACGGTTGCTACTGCCGTCCTGGAGACGTTCCGTTCGGAAGCAGAAGGCAAGTGCGTCCTTTGGCTCGCACCCGACGAGTGCCTCTGCGAGGAGGCTTCGGATGAACTGGAAAAGGTGTGGCGACAGCTGGGTTTGCGCGATGTCACGAGCTATCGTCTTTATGGCGGCAGACGACCAGTACCCCTAGGTCCGGTCACGAACGCCATTGTGGTGGCAGATGCAAGGAGCATGGCCGCGGCAATCTCGGAATTCGGCAATCCCGATCCGTCCGAGCGGGCGGCCGCTCTGCGCACCCTCGAAGAGTTCGGTTCGTGTATCCGACACGTGGTCATTGCCGATGCCGAACACATCATGCTTGCTGAAATGAGCGCAATCCTAAAGGCACTTAGGAGCAAGGGAAGCTGGAGCCTGATAGGAATATCCGCATCGCCGAGCCTAGCGATTGCGGCCAATGTCGATCCTGAAAAACTGGTTAGCGCCTACAGCGGCAACGTTGTCGAACTCGAGGCCGAGGATCCCCTCGATGCTCTGCGTCAGACCGGTGAGGTGGACCCGATCGACGTCATCGAACTGCGTTCGCCTGTGGCTTCGATCGATTGCCGAGACGAATGGATCGCGCTTCCAGATGGCATTGCTGAAGACCTAGCCGTCGATGTTGAGCGGAACAAGCTCCTGATGGATGAACTGCACCATCTCGCGCAGCAAGCCGAGAAGATCGCCTTTTATGCGGCTACTGCACAGCAGGCGCGCATGTTTGCAGGTTTGCTTTCCCTAAAGGGAACGGCCGCCTCGGCAGTGACGTCGGAGATGGAGCCGTCCCGAAGAGCACAGGAGGTTGCGAGGTTCAACGCCGACGGTCAAAAGCAGGTGCTTTGCATCCATGGCGTTTTGGTAGCGTCGGATCAGATCAAAGGCATAACAGCTGTCGTTCTCGGACTGCCGTCGACTTCGGGTGCGGTCATCCACGAAATGGTTGGCAGATTGGCAACAGGCCGCAATGCGCCGCATTCGCCCTTGAAGGTGTATGCGCTCACCGATCCGGTACCCGGCTATATGCGTCTTGTAAGTCGCCTCAATCAATGGGACCGGTTGACGGTCTAAGGGGGAAAAATGTCTTTTCCGGTGATTCCGCAGAATCTGTCGATCAACGCGATGCGCAGTTCGGGCTATCGGGACACAGCCCACGCGCTTGCTGAGCTCATCGACAACTCCGTCCAGTCCGGACAGGAAATCGGGAGAGCGGCCGAGGTCGAGGTGATCTGCGTGGAACGCTCCCAAGTGGAAAGCGCAAGGCCGCGCATTTCCGAAATTGCGGTATTAGACAACGCGGGCGGAATGTCGGCCGCAACGCTGCGGCTCGCTCTTCAGTTCGGAAATGGAACTCGCCTTGACCCCAAAAAGCAGACTGGTATCGGCAAGTTCGGCATGGGTCTTCCGAATTCATCGATATCGCAATGCGAACGTCTCGATGTGTGGACATGGCAAAATGGTCAAACCGTCCATTCCTTCATAGATGTTGACCAAATCCGGAATGGCAAGCTGGTGGACGTTCCCGTCCCAACGCCGTCCACTCTGCCGTCGCAATGGCTCAAGTTGTTCATAAATGGCATCTCCAAAAACGGCACTCTGGTAGTCTGGAGCAAACTGGATCGCGTCACCTGGAAGCAGAGTTCGACCATCTTACGACATGTCGAGTTTCTGGCGGGGCGGATATATCGACGCTTTATCGACAACAAAACGGTCCGTATTCGGCTTGCCGCCTATCACGTCGATCAGGGACCACCGGCCTCGAAGTGGGAAAGCTTCGTTCGTCCCAATGACCCTCTCTATCTTATGACAGGCACAAGCGCGCCAGAGCCATACAATCAGCGCCCCGCGTTTGAACCCTTCGGAGCGCCTGTGGAAATCTCGGTGTCCTTTCGAGACATGCTCCATACAGTTTCAATACGGGCTTCGGTGGCAAGACCCGAGCTGCGCATCGCCGGCGGAGGAGCGAGGCCTATCGGCAAGCACGCAAAGCGAAACCAAGGGGTTTCCGTAATGAGAGCCGGCCGCGAGCTGGAGCTGAACAATTCCTTCGAGGTAACCGATTTCCGGGAAAGGTGGTGGGGTATCGAAGTGGATTTCCCGCCGGCGCTCGACGACCTGTTCGGCGTCACTAACAACAAGCAGGCAGCTACAGCCTTCTACCGCATGATTCTGGCAGAAGATGCCGAGGCGGAGGATTTGAAACCTGACGCTTATCGCCAACTCCTGGAGCGGGAGGGAGATCCTCGCCTTCCAATGTACGTCGTCAGCGACGCGGTAGACCAGCTCATCAAACAGATGAGGCAGGCCATCCTCAAGATGCGAGAAGCGGAGTCGGTCTCGTCATCAGCAGAGACGTTGTCGCGGAAGGTGGAGCGATCTGCCACGATCTCCGTACGCAAGCGCCGAGATCGTGTCGGCAACACCGGACTGAGCGATCGACAGGAAGAAGAACCCGAAGAAACTCGAACCCGGTCGCTCACCGATGGGATCGTCGACGATGGCGTTGAGCCAGTCAAAGCACGCGAGATCGCGGTAGACTATGTTAAGAAGCATACCAAATTCCGCGTCCGACATGCGCCGCTTCCCGGTTCTTCCATGTTCGATGTCACAGCTGCCGGCGGGGTGATTGTTGTTACGTTCAACACCAGGCATGTGGTCCACCCGAAGGTATTCGCTCTGTTCCAGCGGAGTGATGAAGCATCACCTTTGGCCCGGGAGGTGCTCTCCATGATCATTGCCTGGGCCCGAATGGAAGATGAAGCCAGCAGTCCGCAAGTGCGCAACATGATAGAGGAAACCAGGGAAGCGTGGGGACGAATGGCTAAAGATTTCTTCGAGCCGGACGAGGCCTAGCCGTTGGGCGGCCGCGAAGCCGTCAGAGGGTTCGGCATTCAAACTCTCGTATGCCTCCTTGATGCCATCGAACAGGACAGCGATTGGTTGGCGGTGACAATTGAGCCGGATACGGCGAACGACAAGGTCGATATCTTGTGGGAATTCAAAAGCCGCCGCAAAGCTGTTCAGGTCAAATCTTCGCAAAACCCAATAGGCAAAGGGGAAATCGCGGCTTGGTGTAAGGAGCTTGAGACAGAACAGGCGAACGATTATGAGCTGCGCATATCGGGCCCCCTGAAGACCGGCGCGTTGACCGGCGGTTTCGGCAAGGTAAGGGTGCCTACGCCTTCCTCCATCCTATTATCTGATTTGAGCGATCAAGCGGTGACAAAGCTCGAGAGATACCTCGAGCGAGCTGGGATCGATGCTGTACCAGCCTCGGTGCGCACCGCACTAATCGATATTTGTGCCTCCAAGCTCCTAGAAAACGCCTCCACCGGTAAGCGCCTGATTCGCGAAGAGTTCGACGGATGGTTGTTGCACTGGATCACGGCTGCCTACCCGCAGGCTATTGCGGCGAGATTGTCGGCAAATTGCGAGGTCCTTTGGAGCAACTTGCGGATCGGTTCCCCTAGCCCTGGCCATTCGGCTTTTGAACTGACTGCTCCGCTCACAGTTTACAATGCGGGGCGGGGCGCGGCCATCATCGAGTGGGCGATCATCAATGTGCGGGCGAATGAAAGGCGAATGGTCTACGGCTCGCAATTCGTCGAAACGGCTTCCGGGCGCCAACCCTTCTGCGAATTCGCAGTCGGTCCAGGGCTTGCGGCCGAGCGGACCGTGGTCTTTCGCGCCTATACAAGAGCGGGATTGGCATCCGACACCTGGCCGCTCGGGGAGAGCGAGGTGTCCCTTCTGATAAAGTTTTCTGTTGAGGACTCTCCTAGGCCGATCAAGACCGCGAAGGTGAATATCACCGGCGATCACATGGCATTGTTGAGTTCTCCTGGTATGTACGACATATCAATCTCCAATATGGAAAATTACATCTTTGCGATTTAGAGATTACCCAAAATATAACCTAAAGGGGAGGCTTTCCTCTTCCATCAGTCCATTGAACAGGCCTATTAGGGACTATTGCTGACTTTGCCGAATTACAGTCCTGCCTCACACAATATCAAATTTCTTCGCAGCCTTGTGGAGTACCAAGCGCAAGAACTCGCCGATGTTTGGCCTCGCGGTCAGCAGCGCTTCGTGGCCTGGTTCAACGTCATCAACGAAGCCTACGTGAAAGCCCGCTACTCACGACATTTCGTGATCACTCGCGAAGCTCTTGACTGGTTCTTGGAGCGTGTGACGGATATGATAGAGCGCATTGAAAATAGCTGCCGCTCAAAGATTGAAATGCTACGCGCCGAGGCCGCTTTGGCTGGTAGCTGACCTTGTCGATCTGTTGCGCAGAACAGCGGCGCTCGTATCCATCTATCAACCGTCTGTCGGCGTTCTCCTCGATGCGTTGGCCGTCTTTCTCAGCTGGTTCATCAAGTCGCGCCTTGCGATCGAGATATTCATCCTCGTCGTCCAGCTAATCCGCATGGACCGACCAAGGCCTTTGTCCGGCCGCCGGGCATCGTACTGAAAGCGGGTGGCGGGCGGTCCAATTCGGCAGCAAGCATCGCAGATCAGATCCACCACCGGTAGCGCGATCGATGCCTGGAAAGTCAATCGAGCAGCCGCGTCGGCCAGCCAAGGAAGTTTGTTTTCATGTTTTCTCGCGGAGGTCCGGCATCAAGAAAAAGCGACACAGGTTCCGCGAGACGCGCACGGCTCTTGAAGCGTTCGCGGAGGGCGACGCTGATAGGGCACTTGTCGTGACCTACGTCGGCCGGCTTGTCGCGGACGGGTTGGCGGTTGCAGAGCTGCTCAACAGCGGTGCGATTGAAGTTCGCTTCATCTCCGGTGAAACGTATCTGTTTTCCCGAACGACGGTCCGCCGGCTCGCCTGATCGCAGGCTGCAGGCATGCTGCGCCCGCTTTTTTGACCGCATCAATTAGCGTCGCCGAAAAGTTCGGTTTCGCTTTTCGGCGGTCTCAGAACCGTGAGCTCCGGCAAGAGCCGATCAAGACGGAGTTGCGCTTCGTAAATGTCCAGGTCTCGTTGTAGGTTCAGCCAGATTTCAGGCGACGTACTGGTCACCCTCGCCAGCCGCAGCGCCATCTCCGCGGTGATGGCCCTGCGCCCATTGATGATCTGGTTGACCGAAAATCGCGAAACCTGAAGCGCGTTCGCCAGCCGATCCTGCGTAATGCCAAGCGGCACGAGTATCTCTTCCCGCAAAAAATCACCAGGCCGCACCGGAGGCGCCGGCACGAACCGACCGTGTTGTGCCGTCATCAGCAAGAACTCCAACACTTCAGCGTCGCTCGAACAGGATTTCGAAGGCCCCCTCTCCTTCGACCCAACGAAATGTCAAATGCCATTTGCCGTCGACCAAGAGCCCGAGCCGTCCTGGTGCGCCCTTCCAGCGCAGGAGTGGCCCAAATACGCCAACATCTTGCAGGCTGCGTGCGGCAACAAGCGGGCGCAAGATCTTGTGGGCCTTCACGCTCACGTGTTGTTCGATACCTGGCGTGAAACGCGTCCAGTAGATTTCCTCGGTAATTTCCTCTGCGATCCGTTGCATTGTCCAACCTCAGGAGTGCCTTCGCGGCAGTAGCCACAGGCACCCGCTCGGCGCCTGCGCGACGATTGGTTGCGGTTGGAGGAGGGGTGCCGGTTCGCAATTGGAATGCCAACACCCAGCTTCGAGTGTCTGGCGAGCCCAAGTCCGGCAAAAGCGCCGTGACGTATTTCCACTTGACCCTGACCCTTTTGGCGATCTCGCGGGCGAGCGAATGACGAACCACTTCAAGGAGAGTAGTGCCCTGCTCAAAGTCGTGATGCTGAACTTCGACCAAGATCTCCGCGATGATTTCGCGGATTGAACGGTGGGACAAATCTTGCCGCGCTAGCCCAGCTAGCGAACTGAGCCGACGCTGCCCATCAAGGGCAAAACAGGGAAGGAGACGGCCCTCGTCCAATCTCAGACGCGGCTCCCGCTCGGCGCTGGTCCACGCGTCCCGGCAGTCGAACAGCAACATCCGGTGCCTGATGACGAACGGGCGAAGACGAGGATTCGGGAGACCGTCTATCGTTTGGATGCGATCGACGAGATGCCAGAAATAGCGTTGCGAGACAGTTTTGTGATCGCCCAGCCAATCGAGGAAATCTATTAGAGGAGCTTCATCCACGGCTGCGACCGGTTTCTGAAGAACGCGATTCTCCAGTACGGCCGCCGAACTTTCGGGGCGACAAACGTCCGACACGGCGCCTGATGCCCAATGGATAGTATGCAAGGGGATCGCAAGCGGCGCCATTGGCGTCGAGATGTCGCAAAGTGCCTGCAGCCATCTGTTAGGATCAAACCTCATGGCATCTCTGTAATGCACATCATTACATTTGGCAAGTGGGCCGGCTCGAATAGACCGCTGGGCGAGCAACATAGCCTGGGGCAACTCGACTGCTGCTTGGGCAGCGAGGTTTCAGTCGCCTGGTCTCCGGAAAGCAACAGGGGCGCGGCACAACCCGCGCCCCCGTTTGATCGTCATGCGGAACCTTAGCCCGCGGAATGGACCGATTTCGTCTTCGAGGCAAAATCCTCCAGAGTCTGTGCACGTTGCTGCTTCAACGAAGCCAGCATCGCGACGAGGTTCTGGGTCTGGCCATCGCTCTGGACAGCTGCCGGATTGACGCCGGCGGCCTTCACCTTGTCGATGGCGGCCGACATCTGGGCGATGGCGTTGTCGAACTGCCGCTCGATGTCGCCACGCTTCTGCGCGAGGTCGGCCGTCACAACCGCGTCGATTTCGCCGGTCTGGCGATCAGCGAGCTCTGCGGCCTTACGCTCAAGCTCATCGGCGGCGGCCTTCTGCTTGCCGACTTCCGCCTTGACATCCTTCGCCTTGAACTGGGGCAGATCGAGCTTGATCTCGATCCGCTTGCTGGAGAACTCGGGAAGGTCGAGCTTAATGGTGGTCATGTCCCAAGTGAACTGCGGCACGTCGAACTTGGCTTCGCGCCGGACCATGCGGACCTGGGGAACCTTCGTCTTGATGTCGCACGAATACCATTTCAAGCCACGGAAGCAAGGATACTTTCCGACGGTCGTCATGCCCATGAAGAACTCCGGGTTGTCCCACTTGATGCTGGTGGTCTTCATGGTGACCTGGGGCAGATGAAGCTTGATGTCCTTGCGCTTCATCGTGATCTTGGGGACGTCGAAAATGATCGACGTGCGATCCCAGGTAACATCGAAATCGACGCCAATGCCTGCTTCCAAGCCAGTGGGCCGCGGAGCATTGTCGTTGAGCTGCTGGCCCTCGGCCTGCAGCTCATCGAACTGCGACTGGTAGCGCTGCTGGATCTCAGTGATCTTCTGGTCGACATCGGAGTCGTTGGCACAGGCCGCGCCGAGCGCCATCACCAGCGTGATGGCGGAAACGGCCGATTTAAGGATTATCTTGTTCATGACGCTCGTGCTCCGTTTGCGTTGCATTCCGGACTTCAGCCCGGCGACAACACAAGGTCGGGACGACGGCAATTGGAGCAGTGGGATCTTCTGAAAAAAATAATCGACTGAGAAATCAATAGTTTGCAGAAGAAATGCGCCTGGGCATGTCCGAATGCGAATCTTTGAAGTCTTCTATGGTCAACCGCATGTGAATGTGAGGCGAGGACCGATCATGGACGAACAACCCGACATCCAGCACAGGCTGAAAGCAAAGCAATGGGACGCGAACAAGCGAACACTGCCACGGGCACGACGCGTTGGCGATGACGTATTGGACCACGCCGCCGCGCTTAAGGAGCAGGGCCGATTTGCAGACGCGGTGGGTCTGATGAGAGCGCAACCGCTAGAGGTTCTTGCCGCCGACGTGGTGGCCCTCAATGGCCTCGGTCATTTCCTGTTCGGGGATGGCCGCGTCGAGGATGCCCTCGCTTCTTATCAGGCTGCTGAAACGGCCGCTCAATGGGATCTGGCCAAGGCCTTGGTAAACCAGGCGACAGCGCTGAAGACGCTCAAACGCTACACCGAAGCGCTAGCCGTTGCCCGCTGTGCCCGCGAACTGATCCCCAGCTGGTTCGTTCCCTATCTCACGCTCATCGCCATTCATGAATGGCGCGCGCAGGACGGGGACCGGCAGGCTGTGATCGAATGGGCCACAGCGTTGACCGCAAATTACTCTGGGTGGGAGCAGGACCCGGAGCTCTGGCGCTTCTTGTTGAGCGACGTCGACTACGCCCGCCTACGATCTGACAAAGTCTTCAAGGAAACGTTCGGCCTGAGCGCCGAAGAGGCAAAACGGAGGTTCAATCATGTCTAAGTTGTTCTCGCTTTTTCAAGCCGCGGCGATTGGCTTCGCCATCCTGGTTGGCACGATCGCCGCCGCGCAAGCTGCATCGCCCACGGTGTGGGAGCACACTGCAATGGCACATGCGGAGTCCACCGAGACGGCGGTCGGTTGATCTGGATCGGCGGAGGCTCCTTCCATGAAAAATCCGTTCTCTCCAGGGCCGGACGACGTCCGTCTTGCCCAACTCCTTAGCGGCGAAATTGGCGACCCGAGCAATTTCGATGAGGCATCTCAGCTTTATGGCAAGTTGTCCATGCAGCCACGACCTGTGCTTTTGGGCATGGTATCCCGCTACGGGATTGCATCGCCTGCCGATCTGGTCGATAGGGCCATCGCGGAAGGCTGGGAAGCGATTTATGACTTCTTCAATGGCAAATTGGAGGAGAGCACGTTTCGCTATGTCGGCCCGATGAGCCTGGCTTCATGGCTGTTGCTTAAGATTGGCAGGCCAGGCGACTATGGCCACGGTGGCCTGATCCATAGCCACCGCCGTGCGGATCAACGCCGCAACGCGCGCGAGGTGCCTTTTGAAGACGCGCATCTAACGCCAAATCCCAAGGAGGAGGTGTACGAAGAGCGGATTGAGTTGCTTGAAAAGGCGGTTGCCCAAATGCCGCCGAATGAGCATTTCGTCGTCTGCGCCTCTTACGGCCTCCATCCGGAGCTTGGCTTTGGCATCGATGGCATTCGCGCTCGGTGCACGCTTGCCAAGATTGGTCATCAAGATGGGAACGCCATAGTGGCCCGCGCCCGTCGCATGAAGATCGATCCGTCGAGCACGCGGCTCAGACAGGCTGACATCGCCTCACTCCTCGATACCAGCGTCAAGACAATCAGTAGGCTGCTTACTCGCGTGCGCATCCGGCTGACTGAGAGCCTTGGGGCATCAGCCAAACGTCAACCTCGTCGGACCGGTTCAGATTGATCGTTGAGGGATACTATGCAGCTCCCAAGAGCCCGGCATGCGGTCACGGTCATGCCGGGCTCTTCGTATTCCGACTGCTAGGCCTGGACGGATCGCGAACGACACGCCAATTTTCCGGCGGTTGGTCAGCCCAAGCGGGCTATCACTTGTGCCCGAGGGAACGGCTTCGGACCAGTCGCGTCAATGCGTGTCCGGCAATGGCGCCATCGCGCGTCTACCTTCTCTCAGATACCGAACTCAACACCTTCATTGTCCACGCTTGCATCTTCCCCGTCTCCCTTCAGCCCAGTCAGAATATCGCCGGCCAGCAGCTTTTCCTTCGACAGCAGCCCTGCGTCCTCGAGCGCCTCGAAATCCGGCAGCTGGCGCAGCGTGTCGAGCCCGAACTGCGACAGAAAATTTTTGGTCGTCACATAGGTATAAGGCGCGCCGGGCTGTGGCGAACGTGGGCCCGAAGCGATCAGCTGCTCGGCGCGCAGCACGCCGATCAGATCGCGCGACACTTCCTTGCCGAAAAAGCTCGACAGCTCGCCACGGGTGATCGGCTGGAAATAGGCGATGCACATCAAGACAAGCGCTTCGGATTGCGACAGCTCTTTTGCCCCCTCGCCAGCTGCCGTGCCGAAGGCGGCGCGGATGGCGTCGCCAAAAAATTTCTTGGTCCGGTGCTGCCAGCCGCCGGCGACCGCAACCAGCTCGTAGGGGCGGCCCGCGAGCTCGGCGCGGATGTCGTCGATGATCAGCTCGATATTGCAGTTTCTTCCCACCACCCGCGCGAGAGCACTGCGTGTCACCGGTTCATTGGCGGCAAAGATCACCGCTTCGACGCGGCCCATCCATTCGCGCCAGCGCAGTTCTGGCGGCAGGTGGTCCAGTTCCGTGTCGAGCAACACAGGCTGTTCGTTTGGCTTGCGGCGGGCAGACGCTTCGCTCATCGCTACAACCCAAACAGCCGAAAGGTGGGGCGCCCTGACAGCTCGCGCACGGCGTCCAATTGTTGCAGCCGCTCGAACAGCCGCCGTGCCGCAAAACGCGACAGGTTTTTGGTCGACAGCGAGCCCGAAATGGCGTCTTCGTTGCACAGCTTTTGGATCACATCGCCCGCCCCCTTGGCCCTGAGCTTCGGTGCGATGGCGATGAGCCTTTCGGCACGCCGAGACAAATCGGCGGCCAGCCGGCAGGCGTCGACCGCGGCCGCAACGAGTGCGACGCAAACCGCCCGCTCAAACCCTTCTTCGCCTGGCCGGATCCGCTTGCCGCCGCCGGCTTCGGCGCGGAAGGCCGGGCCAAAAACCTGAGCCATCAGCAGCGGCAGCGGCCGCGGCCAGCGCAGGCCTTGCGCCAGCAACAGGTCGGCGAGCCACCAGCCAAAGAGCTCGGCATCGGGGCGCATGGCGACGACGTGAGCGGCGAGCGCCGCCGCGGCGAACGGCGCCGGCCGCTGCAATGCCGCCAGCTTTTCGATCTCCGTGCAAAGGTCGGCGAGCGCTGTGACGTCCCAGTGCAGTCCAAGCTGTTCGACGATCCTTTCGAGCCGGTCGGTGTTGGCGACGGGGGGCTCCGCGGCTAACTGCCGCCAGGCGCCATAGATGGCGCCGGCGGGACCGGGATCGGCGCCGGCCGGGCGCAGGTGCCACGCGTCGCGCAAGGCGGCCGCGTCCTCGGCGCGGCCGGCCAACCGCATGCTGGCGGCGGCGCAGTTGAGCGCCAGCCGCTGCCGCCAAGCGCCGACCCAACTGGCTTGCGCGCGTGCGAGCGTGTCGAGGGCGCCGAGGGCGGCGCCGGCCTGGAACGCGTCGGCGGCGGGGCTGGCGCCACGGCCGGGCGCGAGCGCCCAGGACGGAACGGAGGGCGGCGCGGCGGGGCTGGCGGTCGCGGGATCGAGGCGAATCATGATTGGAGGGTAAAGCGGCCGTGCGGTTTGCGCTATGATTGATGCGGCAAAACGCACAGCTTGTCGGCACGACAGAACGAATGATAATGTTGCATTATCGTTCGTTTTGGTCTCTATAGATGAAATGGCCGTTTTCGTCGAGCAGAAGCCCAAGAATCGTCCTCAGCGACCCTCCGGACCGTCCCACGGCACGGGGGCGGAAGACGCTATTCCGGCTGCGCCGCCGCGCGCGCGGCCGACGGCGCCCGGAGCCGACGACTGTCTCGACAGCGAGCTGCCCGACATCGTCGACCTCGTCCTGGAGATCGGCCGCGCGCCGGAAGAGCAGCCGGGCGACGTCCCCTCCCCTGCCCTTCCGGCCGTCGGGCCGAATCCTCGCCTGCCAGCGCATCTGGAAACACTCGCCGATCACGCGCGAAAATATGTCGAGGCGGCGAGCTCCGCCAACACCCGCCGCGCCTACGCCTCGGACTGGAAGCATTTTTGCGCCTGGGCGCGCCGCCAGTCTTTTGATCCCTTGCCGCCGGATCCGCAGACCGTCGGCCTCTACATCACCGCCTGTGCGTCCGGAAAGGTCACAGGAGACAAAAAACCGAATGCCGTGAGCACGATCGAGCGCCGCCTCTCCTCCCTGTCCTGGAATTTTACCCAGCGCGGCCAACCGCTGGACCGCACGGATCGGCACATCGCCACCGTCATGGCCGGCATCCGGAACAAGCACGCCGCCCCGCCCCGGCAAAAGGAAGCGGTGCTGCCCGAAGACCTGATTGCCATGCTGGAGACGCTCGACCGCGGCACGCTGCGCGGCCTGAGGGATCGCGCCATGCTGCTGCTCGGCTTTGCCGGCGGCCTGCGCCGCTCCGAGGTCGTCGGCCTGGATTGCGGCCGCGACCAGACCGAGGATTCTTCGGGCTGGATCGAAATTTTCCCGGACAAGGGCATGCTGTTGCGCCTGCGCGGCAAGACCGGCTGGCGCGAGGTCGAAGTCGGGCGTGGCTCATCCGACACGACCTGCCCTGTGGTCGCGCTAGAAACCTGGCTAAAACTGGGACGGATCGCGCACGGGCCGCTGTTTCGAAGGGTGACGGGGCAAGGCAAAAAAGTCGGCGCCGAGCGGCTCAACGACCAGGAGGTCGCCCGCCTGGTCAAGCGGACCGCGCTGGCCGCTGGCGTACGCGGCGACCTGCCCGAAGGCGAACGCGGAAAGCTCTTTGCCGGCCATTCGCTGCGCGCCGGCCTCGCCTCTTCGGCCGAGGTCGACGAGCGCTATGTGCAAAAACAGCTTGGCCATGCCTCGGCGGAAATGACGCGCAAATACCAACGGCGACGCGACCGGTTCCGGGTCAACCTCACCAAGGCGTCAGGGCTCTGAAAAAGCGCACCTCCCCTGGCCCCAATAGGATTAAGATTATTTGTCGTCGCGGTGCAATCGCTCGGTGTTTCTTCGCCTTCTCCAGTCGTCCCAATCGACGGGCTCCGAGCTGACGACGCTGAGATCCGCCGGTGTGAAACGCTCGGTAAAAATAATGAGGTTTTGGCACGGCCAGCGCGCACTTGGTGCCAGGATGCCGTCGAACCCTAAGAAAGCGGCCGCATCCCCGATTTCCTGTGTGCGCTCGTAAGACAGCGATCCGTATGTCTCCGGCGTGACGCCAAGCGCCTTCAATTCGGCCAAGTTAGCGATCCGGAGCGTCCTTTGAGTGCGGACCGATATCCTGTGGAGGACCGACCGGATCTTTGACGGAAAGACAGGTTGGCGGCTTAGATGAAAATGAATCTCCTCAAGGGAGCCTTCCCGCTCCAAAGAGGTGTAGAGCACATCGAACGAGCCCGGATCCCAACGGGCCCCAGCTGGATAGCCAAGCAGCGGCTCGCGCTCCTCGCGGACAATGCGCCAGACATCCCCCTCGAATGATACGCCCTTGTGCGTATCAAGCAGATCAAGCAGTTCGAGATCTCGCGCCCGTCGCTCCACGCGCCGCCTCAGATGTAGGCGCCGGCGTCGAGGCGTTCGATCACCGCCAGGACTTCCTGGGTACGATCCGCATTGATGAGATCAATCGCGCGCTCGTTGTTGAGAAGGGGATGACGTGAATGCAGCCAAAGCCTTGTTTCATCTGCCGTGTAAAAGTCGGATAGGCGATCAACAACGTACCGCAGATCGGCAATAACCGTCTGGGTTCGAAGATTTGGAGAGCCGTTGCCATGCGACCATCGCGATACAGTCGCGGTCGACACATCGACAATGTTGGCGATGTCCTTGCCCTGCAGCCCTCCGCGAGATCGAAGATCGTCCAGAATTCGTGCTACAGCTGTGCTCATGTTGTTACCTACGGTGCGACGCTAGGCTCGCACCCCTCCCCTGCCGCCGCGGTGGGACAGGTGCCCTTGGCTGGCCGGCAATCGTGCCGTTCAGGGCATCCAGGACCGCATGCATCTTTTCCAGCCGGTCGCTACTGCGCTGCAGCAGTTCCGACAAGCCTTCATCCGATATCTTAAGCTTCGCGGCCGACCGCGCGGCGCGTTCCGCGGCAGCCAGTTCCTTCTCAAGAAAATGCTGCGAACGTCGCGCTTCGGGTACCGCTGACAGTTCCCGGATCTGGCGAGCGCGCTGGCGCAGATAGTGCGCCTTCGGATCCTTCAGCGTGTCACTCAGGCCATTCGGACAACATGACCGATCGTGGCAACACAGCAGAGGTTTGGCTCCTTGTGCACCCATCAGCGCGTCGACCTGCTTCACACTGAGAAGGCGATCCAGGCCGCCGATCAGAACCCGCTTCTCGCGCCCTCCGCCGCCAGTCTGAGGCGGCTTCGCCCAGTCACTGGCATCGAAGCGCTCCTTTTCGGCAACGCCATGACAAATTCCACCGGCGGCACCGAAAGCCGCAATGGCGACACCCACAAGACCACCGACCCCATCAGCGACGACAGGAACCTCCAGCCTGTGAAAGTCCATCATGGCTGCGATGTACCGTCGCAATCCCATCGGCGTGGCGTCGGCGCCGAAGCCCGAGACCCGGAACCACAGATTTTCGAACGGCAAATTTTTCAGCGCGGCGATGAACGCCCGTCGTTGGGCGGGATCGCGAAGGGAGGCGTTCTTGATCATCAACGGGTAGTCGATGCCGATGTGTTTCCCTCCTTCCGCATCGAGCGCCCGACGCAGCGCGGCGGTAGCCTCGCAATCGAGGGCAAGAAGCTGGTCCGTCGAGCCCTCAAGAACATGCGCGGGTGTCTGTACGGCATGAAAGCCCTGCTTCACCGCAAAGCGGGCTATCTGGCCGATGACGTCCCGGTTCGCGTTTGGTCGCAGATCGTCGGGTGTCAGAACGCTCTCAGGATTTGCCCAGGGCGCCGACTTGGCCGCTCCACCAAATCGGCCAATTGACGAAAGCTCGGCGACATTGGTGTCGAGGATCAGTTCTCCGCCGACCTCGGTGAGGGCCGTGAGAAGATCATGTTGCCTTAGCGCCGCTGACGCTTCCACCACGACCCGATCAACCATCATCTTTCCCGACCCCAGAAGGGTCTCGAGTTGCCGGTGACCGCTGGTTCCCACGCGCAAAAAGTGGCCGACCGGTTTGGGCTGGCCATGCAGGTAGACGACGTTCTCGTTCATTTTCGTGCTCCTGCTGCTATTTACGTTTTGATTTCTCATATGTCAATCTATGAAATCGATACGCAACTTTTGGCAGATCACTATCGATAATGACCTCTTATCGATAGTGATTGTTTTTGCGGCGCAAATCAGTCATTTTCGGCCCCAGGATGGCCGCCGGCGACGTCCCGCGCGGCCGAGAATGACGCAAGGCGGCCATTCCGCCGCACGAGAAAGGCCGCCCGGCATGTCCGACCAAAAACCCGTCCGCCTGCCCGACCCCGCTTCCGTCGAAACCGTGCTCGCCTCTCTGCAGGCGCAGTCGGCCGACGCCGGGCTCGCCCCTGCCCTCGACAAGGCCTTTCCAGGCTTTGCCTTCACCGTCGTGACGATTGACGATTTTTATTGGCGCAGCCCTCACGCCGTCGTCGCTGCCGACGGCACGCGCTGCGGCGATCATCGCGCCTGGGTCGAACGCGAGCTGGCCGAACTGGGCGGCGATCTCACCGCCTTCTGGAACCGGCATCGCGAGGACGGGGAAAAATTCGCCGAATGGCGCGGCGCCAGCGCCTTCGCCTTCGCGCCGACCGGGCCGGGCGTCGCCGATTTTTTGCAACTCTCGCTCGGCCGCGAGATCGAGGTTTTGGCCGGCCCCGTAGTTGATCCCGACTACCGCCCCGACAGCGTCGACCAGCTCTTCGAGCCGACCTGGGTTTTGCGCGATTCCGCTGCCGCGGCGCAGCAGCTCGCAGGGCCGGTCTACCGGCTGCGCGGCCGCGCCGGCGGCGGCATCGTCCACATGCGCAGTTTTCTGGCGCGGCGGGCGCGCATAGAAAGCGAACAGCCGGCAGCGCGCCGACCGGAACTCGAAGGCTCAGTCATCCGCGCGAACAGCCCATCGGCGCCCACAGCATCACCATCCTCGACGCCAATCCCGACTGGTCTTTTTGATTTCGCGCCGCGCGAGAACCGCTTTTTTGCCGATTGGGAGCGCTCGAGTGCGGCGGCCGGCCGCATTTTTGCCCATTGGGCGTTTGACATCCACGATCTTGAGGATCGTGGCCGGCGCGAAATCGGTTTTATCCCGCGGCCGCTCAAAATCCCCGCCGAGACGCTGGCGTTGGGAGTCAATATCTCGGTGCACCGCCTGATGGAGCTGACCGAGGCGATCGACGCCGAGGTGGGCCTGCCCTTCGCCTGGTTCTTTTTGATGACGCACGGGCACTGGGTCGATCCGGACGTCGGCGATGCGATCGCGGAAGGCCTTCGCCAAGGACGGGTGCGTTTGCCCGATCGAGACGCCGCCGTGCTGCTCGCCTGGGCCGACAAAAAATATAAATATCTGTTCTGAGCCGCCGTCATGGATCTTCGCCTGCCAAAACCCGCATCCGACCAAAAACTGCGGCGTGCCGAGGCGCTCGATGCGCTGGATTCGGTGCTGCCATTCGACCGGCGCGATTTTCTGGCCGAACTTTTGACCGACGACGACGTCGCCACGCTGCGCCATCTCGCCAAAGAAGGGATCGGCGAGAATTCCCTGCGCGCCCTGGCCTCGGACCTCGGTTACCTCGAAGCGTGGTCGCTGGCCGCGACCGGTTTTTCGCTCCCCTGGCCGGCGCCGGAGGCGCTGCTGATCAAATTCGTCGCCCATCACCTGTGGGATCCTGCAAAACGCGATCTTTTGTCCACGCACGGCATGCCCGAAGAGGTGGCTGCAGCGCTCAGGACCCAAGGCCTGCTGCGCGTCGATGGACCGCACGCGCCGAACACCGTGCGCAGGCGTCTGTCGAGCTGGTCGACGCTGACCAAATGGCGCGGTTTTAGGGGAAAATTCAACGCGCCGGGACTGCAGAGCGCGATCAAGTTGGCGGTGCGCGCCAGCGCCCGCCCCCGCGGCCGCAAGAGCAAGAAGGCGGTGACCGCCGATATCCTCGCCACGGTGCTGAAAGCCTGCGCCGGGGAAAAACTCGTCGACGTGCGCGACCGCGCTCTTCTCATCACCGCGTTCGCCTCAGGCGGCCGCCGCCGCAGCGAAATTGCTTCGCTCCGGTTCGAGCAGATCATCGAAGAAGACCCGGTGCCGGCCGATCCCAAGGCTCCCGACTCTTTGGACAAACTGCCGTGCCTAAAAATCCGGCTCGGCCGGACAAAAACGACACAGGCCGACAGCGACGCCTTCGTGCTGCTCGTCGGCCGGCCTGTCCTGGCCCTGAAAGGCTGGCTCGAGCGCGCCGGGATCAGCGAAGGCGCCGTGTTCCGCGGCATCGACCGCTGGGGCAATCTCGAAAAACGCGCGCTGACGCCGCAGGCGGTCAATCTGATCCTCAAGCGCCGCATCGCCGAGGCCGGGCTTGATCCGGCGGCGTTTTCCGCCCACGGCCTGCGCTCCGGTTTTTTGACCGAAACCGCCCGCCGCGGCATTCCGCTGCCGGAAGCCATGCAGCAGTCGCAGCATCGCTCGGTGCAGCAGGCGTCGAACTACTACAACGATGCCGAGCGGACGCTCGGCCGGGCGGCGCGGGTGATCATATAGATCCGGATGATGGTGCGGGTCGCTCGCGGCGCGCGCATGCCGTTTCGCGCGGAACGCACCGTGCAACAAGCTCCCGCCCTTACGCTGCACGGAGATGTCGAGACCAAAGGCAGTGCCCAGCACAAAGTGCACAATGATCCCAAGGCAACTGACCGCGGGAAATCGAACCTCGGATCCCGACCCGGCAGATCGGTGATAAGCGCGTCGAGGCGCGGGATCGAATTGACCAGGACCGCCTTTGGAAAATGTCCGGACAAGTGGAGTTCCGCCAGTGCCGTTCGCGCCGCGATGCAGGTCCTTCAGCTTCATACCGACACCCTTGAGACCGTCCCCGTGCTCACCCCGCCATCCTCGCCGTGGCGCCGTTCGCCTTCAGCGCCGCCATCAGCATCGGTCCGACCGAAAACGCCCCTGCCCTGGCCTTGTCAGTCAGCACGCGCAGGTATCCGCCGGCGGAATTGATGTGCTGAGCGCGTTGCAGGATGCAGGCAATCACGATCGCGGCGGTTTCCTGGCCCATCGCATGGCAGGCCTCCTCATACGCCGACGGCGAGACGCCAAGGTAGCCCCGCACCTGGGCGGCGGTAATCATGAAATCGCGCCAATTGTCGATCCCATCGACGGCGTAGTCCGCAATTTCCGGGCAGGCCTTCAGCACAAGCCCCATGGGATAGGTTTTTGGGGGCTCTGCGGTTCTCGTCCTTGGCTCGGCCGTCGCCCCGCTTTTCTCTAAAGCAGGTTCAAATTCAAAAAGAGAGTCGGTATTTGAATCAGATTGCTGCCGCTCGTTTTGAGAGTCATTGCCGCTCGGATTCGTGGATTTTATATGAATTTCCAGCAGTTTATCCACATCATCACGCAAGGCGGCCAGATCGGCAACGATAGGCTCGAGCTCGGCAATGCAGGCTCGGCGCGGAATAGCCTCCACAACCTGGCGGAAACGTTTCCAAAGGCCTCCCCAGTCGCCCGGGACATCTTCGTTGACGGCCGCCTCGATCAGCTTGTGGATGTCACGGCGGTGCAAGGTGATCCGCTCGCGCATAAGCTTGAGCGCCCTGTTGTCGGCGCGAATACGCTCGGCGGCGGCCTCGAACTCGTAAGCACGGGCCAGCAGCGGCGCCAGCGAGAAGCCGAAGGCTTCCTCGATCTCCCCTCCCCTGCCCTTGCGGGCGTAACGCTTGCCGTTCGGGCTATCCCGACGGGTGATCAGTCCGCAGTCCACAAGAGCCGCCAGGTGCCGCCTGACCGTGGGCTCGGGCATTCCGTGCGCCCTGAGCGACAGCTGTGCGTTCGAGGGAAAGACGATGAGGTCGTTGTCCTCGCTTAAGTCGCTGTCAGGATAGAAAGATAGCAACGCATTCAGCACGGCCAGGGCACGATCGCTGACGCCGGCGATGCTCTTGCCCTCGCAGAGGTTGCGGTAGATCTGCCACTTGTCGACGACCCTGCCCTTGGGGATCTCACGTGAATCGTTCTGCGCTGCCAGCATGGCAAGCGACATCGGCCGCCGCCCGAAGGGCGTCGTTGCAATACCCGTCTCCATTTCTTCCTTCACCTTCAATTAGGCAAAAGAAATCTGCTCGCCAAAACGGCGTCACGACTCTTGACAGTGATTCGGGGAAATGCGATTCTCAGCTTGCTTAAGGATGAGAAGGGCTTCCGCGACGGTGACGTTCGGGGGCCTTTTTCTTTTGCGGTTTCAGTCTCCCGTTGCTTCCTTGGTGGACATCCGGAACGCCACATAGAGGTCATCCAGTTGTCCGGTGATGAACTCAGCGAAACGCGACCCGTCAGCGGCCTCGAGGGTGACGATGGCCTTTTTCGCGGACTTCTTCAGGGTAACGCTAACTGATCTATCCGTCGGCGCCCAAGATTTGATCGGCTCTCTCCGAGTGGGTGCAGGAATCTTGCCTGGGGGTTTTCCCGCCAAATGTTGGGCCAGCATTTCCAATCGCTCATCGCTTGTGGCTGCTTTGAAATCGTCGGAGGCCATCAGCTCCTTGACGGCAACTGCCCCCTCCCTGAGTTTTTTGGCAAGATCGTACCAACGGTCTCGGCCGCTGTTTTTGGCGGCGCCGATGGCGGTGATGATTTCAGGCGGAATGTCCTTAGTGACAGAAATCATCTTCGAGACAACGGTTTTATCGACCGATAACGCTGCCATAATGATTTCGCGGTCGTAGCCTTTGCGCTCGAGGTTGCCAGCAAAGACGGCCTTCTCAATGAATGAGAGATCCGCTCGGGCGCTGTTTTCCTGCCCTTGGGCTATTACATGGTCCCTATCGTCCAGTTCCTTGACGACCGCCTTCACCGGTCTGCCGAGCACCTTAGCCGCCCGCGCGCGTCGGTGGCCGAATACAGTCATGTAGCGGCCGATCACGCCGGGATGTGGACGCACTAGGATTGGGCTATCCTGCCCTCTCTGCCGGATGGCTTCTACCAGCTCCTCAAAGGTCTCCTCATCATCACCTATGCGATCTGAAATGAACGAGATGTCGATCATAGCAGGATCGAGTTCGATGACTGTAGCGCCTTCAAGGAGCCGGGATTCAATCTCCTTTGCCGCCTGCGCTTTTTCGGCGAGCTCATCTATCGACCTCGTTATGGCCCCGAAAGCACCACGGCTGCGGTTTCGCTCCACTGCTGGGGAGAGATCACTCCCCGGATCTGAGTTGACTGCGGTCAACTTTCGTTCCGTGAATGAGGTGAGGAGGTTCTTTCTAGACATCAGCGCCCCCATGCCTTGTGGATCAACTCTGTGATCTCGGAGTTGACGCGATGCACCGATTCTATTGCGCGGTCATACGTTGACCGTGTGAACTGGGAGCGTTCGACCTCGTAGAGCGTCTGCTTGGTTATCCCTGCATCCGAGATCGCGGTACTTTTCAGCATCTCGTTGACGAGGACATGCTGCTTGAACAGCGATCGCATGAAGGCGACCATTTGGCTCTGCGGGCCGTCAGTAGGCTCGTAGCGGGTAACAAGGTAACGAAGCCAGTCGAGCCGCATGTTGGCTCCTGCCCTCTTCAGGGTGCCCATGACCTCGCCCATCATCAGCAAGAACTGGCACATTGACATCACATCAAGCATCTGTGGATGCACGGTGATCAGGATGCCGGTTGATGAAGAGAGCGCGGTCAGTGTCAAATAACCAAGCTGAGGCGGGCAATCGATGATGACTACATCGTACTGGTCTGCAACGCCAGCCAAGGCCTCATCGAGACGTCCGAAAAAGATGCGGCCCATGGAGCCGTCCTTTTGAGCGAGGGCGAGGGGGGTATCGTATTCGAATTCCTGCAGCTCGAGATTCGCGGGCACGATGTCGAGATCCGGGAAATTTGTCTTCTGAACTAGCGCCGACAGCGGCTTTCTTTCGTCATCATAGCGTAGGGCTTCGTAGAGGGATTCGTTGTGGTCGACCTCCGGCTGGAAGCCGTGCAGGGCGGATAGCGAGGCTTGCGGGTCAAGGTCGATGGCTAGAACTCGATGCCCGGTTAGTGCGAGATGCTGCGCCAGGTGGGCTGCCGTCGTCGTTTTTGCGGAGCCCCCCTTGAAATTGACGACTGCAATTATCTGCAGGTGTTCGGTGTTTCGACGGTGCGGAACGTACTTGGCTGCCGCCCGGCTGTTTCTATCCAGATACTGGCGCATCTCCAGTAGCTGCACGGCCGTGTATGAACGGCGGCCGGACGGTGTTACCATCGGCAGCGGCCCCTTGCCTTCGAGAGACAAATTCTTGAGATAACCGCTCGTCACATTGAGATATTGCGCAGCCTCCGACAACTGGAACGGTCGCAAGGTTTTCTGTGCATTCGGCGGGAACATTTCGAGCCGATGCTCGTGAAGCATTGCGGAGAGGTCATTGGCCTGCTGCGTGATTAACAGATCGACTTCTGCAATCTCTTCCCGGATCATCATATTCATCGAATTTTTCCGCACATGCGTTTCTAAAGCCGATACGGCCTACTAACCGCATGTAGCCCTGATTCTTTCGGTCCGGCAACAGATTTAATACTAACGAAAGGTTAACAGAGATGTCGCCCGTCCTCAGTTGACTGCAGTCAACTTGGTGCTGCAAGTCGACTCACGTGAAACTGCGCATTTTGCCACCAAGGATCCACCTGACGTGGCGTCAGAGCGGCGGTTGAATAAATCGCGCCTGGTCGAATGGGAGCGCAGCATCGAGATGCCTCCGCACGAGCAGTTTTGGTCAGTTACTGCCTTTGGCAGATGCGCATCTGTCCATGCTTAGAACAGATGGCGCCGGTCAGCCCAGGCGAGCAACACGGCGGCGTCTGAATCGCGCAAACGCACCCCTTCTTAGCGCAGGCCTTCAGCGATCGCATCACTGACCCCCGGATCGACCCAGTGCCCATGCGCCATCAGAAAGAACCAGGCGAAGGCAGGCCAATCTCGGCGTCGACCGCCTCGGTCCCCTCCATCAAGCGGTGCACCGAAGCGCCTTCTTCCAACAGCAGCTTCTGGTGGGGCATTTCGAGCCGCCGCGGAATAAAACCGACCTCGCGCCGGCGATGCTCCAAAGCGTGGATGTCAAAAACCCAATGGGCAAAAATTTATTCCACGGACGCACTCGACCGGTCCCAATCCGCAAAAAACGGGTTTTCGCGCGACACGACATCGACCCAGTCGCGATTGGCGTCCAGGAAAACATGTGCGCTCTCTGGCTTGACCTCGCGAATGACGCGGCCCTCAGGCTCAGGTCGTTGCGCCTTTCGCTGCTCTGCCTCGATGCGGGTCCGACGCGCTAGGAAGCTCTTCGGACGATGCCGCCACCCGTGCGGCCGCGCAGCCGGTAGACGGGTCCGGCAAGCACGGGCGCGTCGGCTACAAGTTCGAGCCGCGCCCAGGACGGTCGAACAGATCGCCGGCGCTGTAGGGACGGTAGTCGGGATCGACGACCGACCCAGCTAGGTGTTCGATCTCGCGGCCGAGCAAGATCTGGACGAAGTCGACGACGCCGCGGCCGGGGCGAATGCAAAGACGCTCGTTTCGCGCCATTCGGCGATTTTTTAGTCGGCCGATCGATGCTGATTCCAGAAGGCCGTGGGATTGCCTCTGAGCGCGGCCAACTCGCCGGGCGAGCGACATGCTTGTCGGATAGCCGCTCGACGTCGACGGTCTTGTTGCCTTTGAGGATGGGCAGGACGCGCGAGGCTCTCGCGATGCCGCCGAGGCGGATTCAGCGCAGTTTGAAATCACGTTGGCTGGATGGATTTGGGAGGGCGCGTACCGGCCGTCGTTTCCATTGGCGCAGCCAGTCGTGTCGGCCAGCGGTGGCTCATTTCGTCGCCTGCGAGACCATCGAACGCCTCGTTCAGCGCATCGACGATCGCTTGGCCGAGCGCCTGTGCTGTCTCAGCGATCTGGGCTTCGTTTCCCTTGCGGGCCGCGGTGGCGAGTTCCGAACCCGGATCCGTGAGGATCGCATTGGACCTATCGATCGCCCATTGCGCAAAATCGTTACGGCTGTCGATGATCCTGGTTTCCATCGATGCGCGCTCCTTCGTTCACAATTTGTTGGCCAATTCGGGTTAGGGGTCAGGAGCGCGATGGGTATTGCGTTCGCGCCAATACACTCCTCCGAGGCTTGCAGCGTCAAGCTCGCTGGGCCGTTTCTCCTCGCGCAGCCCGCGATATCGGCCGATACGGGACCCATTTCCCCTTCGTTGAGACCGATCACGTCGAGCCCTTGACGGAAAAGCACTCCTTGTTCGATTCAAACGGGAAGGGGAGGGGGCTTTCCCGACCTCCTACAAGCCACTCGCCTTGGTGAGATTGACCCGGAATCGGTCGCGGCGCCGCTGATACTTTCGGGTCATCTCGGCCGAGGCATGCCCGAGCTGCTTTTGCACGTAGCGTTCGTCGACCTCGGCCGAGGAGGCGAGGCCCGCGCGCAGCGAGTGCCCGGAAAATTTCATCTTCCGCTCGCCCTCCGGAAGATCGCCGCGCACGCCGGCGGCCAAGGCCGTGCGCTTGACCAACCGGGCGACCTCCTGGTCGTTCAACCGCTCCGAGCCAACAGCCTTGCCTTGGCCGGTGACGCGGCGGAACAGCGGTCCGTGCGCGATGCGAGCGAGCTTCAGCCAGGTCTGCAGGGCAACGGCGGGCAGGTGACGTCGGACGAGCCGCGGCCGATCTCAACCTCCCGCCAGCCGGTCTTGCCGCGCAGCATCACCAATATGCCTTTGTCGAGAACCTCGACCCAGCCGCGGCCGTCCTCCGTCTGATCCCTGTCAGCGTCGAGACCGACGAGTTCGGAGCGCGCAGCCCGCCGGCAAAGCCGAGTAGCAGCATGGCGCGGTCGCGCAGCCCGCGCAGGGTGCCGCGGTCGAGCGTTTCCAGCATGGCAATCAGATTCTCCGGCAGGATCGCCTCCTTTTGCCGTGGCGGCGCGGCGTGCGTATTGCGTATGCCCGAGCGGCTGCCCGCGCTGGGTAAAATTCCAGGTCAGCGACAACAGCCGCCGCTCGATGGTCGATACCGAGTTGGGGTGCTTGTCTCCGGAGACAGACCCGGACGCGCAAGCGGTGATATAGAGGCCGACCACTCGCGGATCGGGCGAGAACGCGTCGACACCCTGCCGCCGCGCCCAGGCGCAAAAATGCTTCCAGTCGGCGGCATAGGCGCGCCGCGTGTTGGCGGAGCTTGCCGCTTCGACATAGTCCCGCGCTCGATCGGCGAGCTTCTCCAGATGCGCCGGCAGGCGCGGACCATGATCCGCCTGAGCTGCGGCCGCCGGAAGGGCAGGGGAGGGGGGGTCCGTGTCCTCGCCCACCCCAGGGAGTCCCATGGCACGGACGATCTCGATGACGTCCGGTAGATCGTCGTCCTGCCCGGCGCCTTTGGACCTGTCGGCGGCCGTCATGATCAAAGCCTCCCGCCGAAACGAAGCGCGGCCTCGAAAGAGGCCAACGGCAGGAATAGCGACAAAGGCCGATCCTCCAGACCCAGGGCGCCGTACGATCGGTACCATGCCGCCACCCGCTCATTCTTGGCATCGATAGACATCAGGATGCCGCCAACCTCGGCCGCTGCCCGAATGCAGCGCTACGCCGTCGCAAGCAGCAACTGGCCGCCCAGGCCCTCACCCTGGCCGGCCGCGCCACGGCGAGGCGCGCCAACCGGAAGCCGCCGACCTCATAGCGGCCCAGGCCCTTGCGGAGTTTCTCCGGCACGCGCTCGAACTCCGCCGCGGCGGGGCTCAGCGTGTAGAAACCGAGAACCGTTGCGTCATGTTTTGCCACGGCGAGAAATGTCTTCGAAGCGCCCCGCTCATGGTTGCGGCGCGCATGCATACGAAGAAATTCATTGAGGGCGGCGTCGCCGCAGTCGAAACTGTCGCGGTCGTGCCGGGCGACGGGCTCCTCACCCCACGCCGGCAGGCTCATAGATCGGCGGGCAGCGCTCGCGCCGCCGCGATCAGCTTCTCGTTGGGGGCAGGCGGGTTCTCCAGCGCCTCCAGAACACGCAGTCCGTCGCGTTCGGACAGAACGATGCGGTCGTTGCGCTCGATCGAGGACGCAGGGCTGCTGTCGAAGGAGAAGCTGCTGGCCGGGGATATTGTGCCCGACTTTTCTTCCAACCATCAAAACGCCGACCCAGAGATCGAGGATTGACTGTCCCGGTGGCGCGGAGCAACCGCCGGCAGTTGCGTTTCCAAGATTTGTGGGCATTTTTCGGACAAGGGGCAGTTCCGGGCTGAGGCACTCGTATTCCCCCTAGTGAGCCCTTCAACGTCAAGAAAGTGCCTCTCACGAGCGAAGCGGACGATGGTGGGCAAATCTTGAGATCATAAAGCTGTCAGTTGAAGTTAACCGCGTAATTTGCCATAGCAATATTGATGGGAGATACTTATCGATAGTTAAAGCTGGCGCCAGAAAGACATCGCTATGACGGAAGCCAATGTGGTGTTAGCTTCCGTATCGATGATACCCGTTAAGGTTATCAATACGTTGCAGACCGCCTATCCATATCCCCGATCCACTACCGTGTGGGAACCGATCGCCGGTGCACTCGCCGTGGCCGAGGACACGACCGCGCGGCTCGACGAGCGTCTTGCCAAAAGCCCGATCCGCGTCGGCTGGATCGCGCGGACTCACTTCGCAGAAGCCTGCGCCAGTCTGTGGCTCAAGGGCGAGCTCGTCCGTCGATCTCGTTCTCCACGACGCCGGCATGGATGTCCGAACGGCAACCCATGAGCTCACCCGTGCACGCGCCGTGCTGCGCGCTGTCTTCAGCCGGCCTGGCTGGGCTTCGCCGTAGGGCAGAGCCCAAGGCTTGAAGCGCGAGGGGCGTGCGGATTTCCGCGCCGGCAACGCGACTGACATGGAGGATGAGGGCGAAACGACCGGGCCGTACGCTGAGCTCGACGAAACACTGGCGGCGACCTTCGCAGCCGTCGACGCGGCGATCGCGCAAGCGGACCGCACGTTCGCCGGCGAGCGCGACGGGCAGGCGGAACGCCGGCCGCAGCGTGACCCGCTGGTCTACGACCTCGACTGGGATGAGGACGCACGGCTCGAGGAATGGCGCATCGTCGTCGATCGCGTGCGAGCCCTGCCGCCCACCCTGGCGGCGGCGATCGCCGCCGATGCCTAGGCTGAGATCGAACCGCTAGATCGACTTCGACCAGGTGACGGGTATGGCATTGGCGAACGCACCGCTTCGAGAAGCGATAGACGAATACAACGATCATCGATCACGCGCGTTCAAGGTAGCCGCAGAGGTGACAAGCATGATGAAATTCATGGCTTGGTCGTGGTCAAAGGCGCGAGATATCGTCGGATACGAAATTACCAAGGCTCGTGGCTGGGAGCTCGAGGAAGGGGACGCTCATGCAGACTGGCTACTCGCAGAAGCGAGCCGCCTTGTCAGCCTTGATGAGGCCAATGCATGATCCGGCTAATTGCGCATCTATGCCGGCCCGGGCGGCACGCCCCGTCTAGAGCGGGATGAAGAGAGGCTGAATCGAAGGGGGATTCCCAAATCAGCGGGGATTTGATTCAACATGCTGGCTGGGGATGGAGGCCAGCATGGATGGGCAAGCCTTATTCGATGGATCTGCGCGAGCGGGTTGTTGGTGCGGTTGAGCAGGAGGGCCTGTCGCGGCGGCAGGCGGCGGCGCGTTTTGGGGTCGGCATCAGCACGGTCATCCGGTGGGTTCGCCGGCTGCGGGAAACGGGCATGGTGGAGCCCGGCAAGATGGGCGGGCGACGGCCGAAGAAGATTGCCGGTGCGCACCGCGACTGGCTTATCGAGCGCTGCCGCAATACAGACTTCACGCTGCGCGGCCTTGTGGCAGAACTGGCCGAGCGCGGGCTGAAGGTCGACTACCGCTCGGTGTGGGAGTTCGTCCGTGCCGAGAAGCTGACGCACAAAAAAAGACGCTGATCGCCGCCGAGCAGGATCGGCCCGATGTGGCGCGTCGGCGGGCGCAGTGGAAGGCCCATCAGGGCCGGATCGCCGCCTCCCGCCTGGTCTTCATCGACGAGAGTGTGCTGCAGAGGCACGGAAGGAGTTCAGTATGAGCTAACCCCGTAACGTGAAGCTGCGTGAATGATGGAGGACGGCCCTCCGGGATCGGCTTTCAGGGGCAGGTCCCAAACCAGTCCGAGCTGCTGCGGTAAAGAGCCGTGGTGGTGAGCGTCGGATGAAACGTTCGGGCGAGACCCGAGCAGGTGCATGTCCAAAAGACGAACGAAAGTGAACCCTCCGAGGACGCGTCGTTATGAACGTAAGTGTCGTCGAAACCAGGACCGTTTCGTCATCCTGGGACAAGTCCGCCAGACGCCTGATGACCGGGCGGGCGGCGACCGGCGTAGAGGGGGCGTGAGTTGGACATAGGCTTTCACGCGGAACTGCAGGAACCAGGCTCCTGATGCAAAGGGAGAAGCTCAAGCGGGCCAAACCGCAAGGCGAGAGTACCGATGCAGGAGACTGGGGCGGACCGGCCCGTATGAGCGCTGAAGGCCCTGTAATGGGGCCGGAGCAAAGGGGTCGGATCAGGTGGTCGTATTGTTTGGAACAACTGGAAACAGGATGACTTCAGAAGATACGACAGACAAGCCGTTTCGAATAGAGAAACGTCAAGTGTACGAAGCTTACAAAGCGGTCAAAGCCAACCATGGCGCAGCCGGGGTGGACGGGCAGACCCTGGAGATGTTCGAAAAGGACCTTGCAGGAAACCTCTACAAGGTCTGGAATCGGATGTCCTCAGGGACGTACTTCCCACCGCCGGTTCGCGCTGTCTCCATTCCGAAGAAGACTGGGGGCGAAAGGGTTTTGGGTGTGCCCACCGTCAGCGATCGGATCGCGCAGATGGTGGTCAAGCAGATGATTGAGCCGGATTTGGATTCCCTCTTTCTTCCAGACTCCTACGGCTACAGGCCGGGAAAATCGGCTCTGGATGCAGTTGGCGTCACGCGTCAGCGATGCTGGAAGCATGACTGGGTTCTGGAATTCGACGTCAAAGGGCTGTTTGACAATCTTCCGCACGATCTCCTGCTGAAGGCGGTCAGAAAGCACGTCACATGCAAGTGGGCTCTGCTCTACATCGAAAGATGGCTGGCAGCGCCGATGGAGAAGAACGGGGAAGTCGTCGAGCGCACACGCGGTACCCCGCAAGGGGGCGTTGTTAGCCCGATCTTGTCGAATCTCTTCATGCACTATGCATTTGATCTGTGGATGACCCGGACGCATCCTGACCTTCCATGGTGTCGATATGCGGACGATGGCCTTGTGCATTGCCGGAATGAGCAGCAGGCAGAAGCCCTCAAGGCGGAGCTTGGTGCTCGACTGGCAGCATGCCGGCTTCAAATGCATCCGACAAAGACCAAGATCGTCTACTGCAAAGACCAAAGGCGCAGGGGGGAATACCCGAATGTCGTGTTCGACTTCCTCGGGTATCAGTTCCGGCCGCGACGCGTGGCGAACACACGGCGAGATGAGTTCTTCTGTGGTTACACGCCTGCGGCCAGCCCAACGGCAATGAAGTCGATGCGGGCCACGATCAAAAGCTTGAACATCCCGCGGCAGACGCCGGGGACGCTGGCTGAAATCGCCCAACAGCTCAATCCACTCCTTCGCGGATGGATAGCCTATTATGGCCGCTACAGCCGTTCGGCCCTGTCCACTCTGGCTGATTACGTCAACCGGAAGCTCAGGGCGTGGATCATGCGTAAGTTCAAGCGCTTTCAGTCCCATAAGACGCGTGCCAGCCTCTTCGTGAGAAAGCTGGCGCGGGAAAATCCAGGACTGTTTGTGCACTGGAAGGCGTTCGGAACGAATACGTTTGCCTGATGGGAGCGGTGTGAATCGAGAGGTTCACGCACCGTTCTGCGAGAGGCCGGCAGGTGAAATTCCTCCGGCCTACTCACCCCTGGACCAAGACCAACATGGCTCCGCTCCGGGGCTGGGCGCCGCGCGGCCAGCGCCTGAAAGCCAAGGTGCCGCATCGACGCTGGAAGACCATGACCTTCCTGGCTGCCCTGCGCCACGACCGCGTCGACGCCCCATGGCTCATCGACGGGCCGATCAACGGCGAGCGCTTCCGGCTCTATGTCGAGAAGGTGCTCCTGCCCACCCTCAAGCCGGGCGACATCGTCGTCATCGACAATCTCGGCTCGCACAAGGGCAAGGCCGTCCGGCACGCCATCCGCAAAGCCGGCGCCAAGCTCTTCTTCCTGCCCAAATACTCGCCGGACCTGAATCCAATCGAGCTGCTCTTCGCCAAGCTCAAGCACCTGCTGCGAAAGGCCGCCAGACGCACCACCGACGCCGTCTGCAGCGCCATCGGCCAAATCCTCGACACCGTCACATCAAAGGAATGCGCCAACTACTTCACCGAGGCCGGCTATGTCCCAACCTAAAATCATCGCGCTCTAGCGTGATGAACGTCCCGGAGCTGTATGGCTGGAAGTCTGGCAGCACCGAGAGGATCGAGCCATCGGGCTGGAGGAATTCATGATTGGCGCCCGGGATCATCTCCGGCTCGAGTGGAATGCGCGCTCGGATTGTGAAGAATGACCGCCCCCTCTATCCATTTCTCCGAATAACCAGGAGCGTGGACGTCCCGTGAAAAGGGCAGGGGGGCAGGCCCCTTGGGATCTATCTCGCCGCGCCGGATGCCAGCATGTGTCATCTTAAGACGGCGATCTCCGAAGCCCGCGACGAAGCCCATGCGGTTGAACTTCGGTATCGTCCCGACGGGGTTAAGCATCACCGCGCTGACATTTTCTGCCTCGGGCAGGCCGAAGAAATTCGACGGCTCTTGCCAGCTTTCGTAGGCGTGCTCGCGGATCCGCTCGATCCGGCGCGCACCGTCAACAATTGAATGGCGCACACCGAACACATATTCGGTCGCCGGCATAATGATACGCGACATCGATTGCGGGGCGTGGAAATGCTGCAGCGCGATTACGAACGGCATGTCCGTAACCCCAGGCACCGTCCAGTAGCGCGTCTTATGGTAAAGCTTCCGCTTGAGCGCACGCGCGACCCTGATCGGTATGTAATTCTCAAGATATGCCCGCGCTTCGGCAGCAGTGTTAGGCTGGGGCGCGTTACCTCGGAGCGGCGGGTTGATCGTCGTCGCCTCGACCGCTAACCGACCCCTGGGGCTGGTGAGCAGGAGGTCGGGCACAGCAACGCCTTGTTCGTGTGCAAAACCAAGCTACAGCTCCCACACGCGAGGATCGAAGCCCGTGGTCTGGAACTGCTCGATAAAATTACCGTTGGCATCCTCATAGAAGCGCATCATCGCCTGGATAAGTTCGCGCGCCGGCGAATAGCGCAGATCCTCGAGCAAGACGCGGAACGTTGGGTTCAGCCGCGTCTCGAGGACGATCGGCGCGAAGAAATCGATCGGCGGACCGTCCTCGTCGCCCTGATAGTAGGTGGAGTCTGGTTCGAGCGCATGGGCTGCCATCGCAGCGGCGAGCGAAGCGCGGGCAACTTCGAACGACGCCAGAGAAGTGTTAACGGCGATGCCGCGAAATCGCAGGCGTCGATCGCGGCCGAGCAGTACCCACCCGAAATCGTGGTCTATGCGATCCCAGGTTACAATACCCAGGAGCCGTTCGTCAGGCGTCGAGAACCACGCCGCTTCCTGCAGAAGCGTTATCAAATCGGGCCGCCGGGTGTAGCCCGCTAGCGCTTGGAAGCGCTGCTCACTGAGTGTGCGCATTCAAGACTCAGCCTCGCGGGGCCAGCGGCATAGGCGGGAACGGCTTACGCGCCGGCGGCGGTGGCGGTGGCGGTGGCATGACACCCGGAGCCGCTGGCTGTATCGGCGGAGGGAAACAGGCGGGTGCCGCCGGCAAATAAGGCTTGGTGCCAAGGCCCCACAGCGAGTCGATGTTGGCGAGATAGAGCCCGACCCGGTGATCGCTGTCCTGGATCAGCCCTTTGAAAAAGCTCTGATGTGGGCTGCCGGGTGACCGGTCGAAAGAACCGAGCTGCGAGGGCCACGGATCGTCGAGCCCTTGGGCGATCGCCTCGATCGCGGCGCGATATGCCTCGGTGTCATCATCGCTTCCAGTGAAATAGAATTTCGCAGCAACGATCGCGGTCAGCCCGCCCTTGCGTTCGCCGATGAATTGCACAGGCGAGAGCAGTCCGGCCATGTAGATCCGCTCCACCGCCTCGATCACGCGCTCGTCGTGATCCTCGTCCCAGATCACGGCGAAGTCATGGATCTGCGGGTGATCAAGCCGGCGCCGCGTGACGTCGAGCCACTCGACGCTACGAAAGACTGAATAATGGGTGCCGCGGCCGAGCGCACCAACCGGCGCCGGTTCGTCATAGAGGCAAGCGAATAGTTTGGAATATTGGCGTACGTCGGCCATGAGGCAACTCCGATCTCATCATTGTTGACGTGGATTCCTCCACAGCAGCCTCGCTTTCGGCGAGGCCACCTAACCGACCAATTTTAACAGATTCCGCCGCTCCGTTCCAAGCGATGGCCTGGGTTATGCTGCGTCGATGTGAGATCGTGCGCCGATCCGGGATCACTTCAAATAGCCAAGGGGGAACGTGGGGCATGCAAGTATCACTGTTGGAGGCGAAATCGACTCGCGCTGGCTGTCGGCGCTGATCCAAAAGCATGATCGTATTTCTTTCGCTGTCGCCTGGGGCGGAATCACGTCGGTTGCCGATACACTTCTCGCGAACAGCGCCAAGTTTGAATCCATTCTCATCGGCGTCGACTTTTCCGCGACAGATCCTGACCTCATCGATCGTCTCGTCAATGTCCCGAATGCTTTCGTCGTCAAGAATCGACCAGGTTGCTTCCACCCCAAGATCTTCTATTTCGAGTCCGGTACCACTGCTGAACCGATCGTCGGCAGTGCCCAACTTCACAAGGGGTGCCTCGGGCCAAATCTGGAGGCAAGCGTCCACGTCAGAGGTGCGGTTGAAGATCCCTTTTTCAAGCAAGTTAGGGACCAGCTCGACCGCTACAAACCTCTGCGCCTTCCGATCACCCAACCACTGGCTGACAGCTATCGTCGACAATCGAGAGCCGCCAGCAGTTCGCCGCGGCCCAAGAATCCAGTGCTACCGGATGAAGGAAAGCACCGGAAAAGCTTTAATTCGCCTCTCGCGACTATGCCATGGAAGGAGTTTGCCAGGCTGGCTCAGCAGGACCTGCATCATGACTACAAGAAGCGTTTGAGACTGGTACTCGCGATCCAACAAATCTTCGCAAAGACTTCTTCGTTCGCCAACCTGTCAATCGCCGAAGCAAAGGGCGTCGCGGGCGTTCTTGGCCGCGTGGAAGCTCAGGAGGCAAGCCTCGACGGTCTGGATTGGGGATGGTTCGGATCAATGGGTGGCGCGGGAACCTTTGCCGAACTGATTGGCCTGGAAAATAAGGCACTGGCTAAAGCGCTCGACGCAATCCCGAAGCGCGGGAACGTTACGGAGGCGCAGTTTGACGACTACGTCGCGGCATTCACCGCTGCCTTCTCGCAATCCCCGCGTACCGCGCGTCTTGCTCCGGCAACCCGGCTCCTCGCAATGAAACGCCCCGACTTCTTCGTCTGCGTGAACGGTGGCAACACGGCAGGATCTCGCCACCGCACTCGCGTTACGCCCACCACCATTAAGCTCGAGAACAACTGGGAGCGGGTGATCGACCCCATCCAACAGGCGCCTTGGTACAACACCCCGCGCCCCACGACATGGGAAATGGAGCTGTGGGATGTGCGTGTTGCTATGCTCGATGCTATCTACTACCAGCCAAAGCCCAATTGAGGGCCCAACATCGGGCTGGATTACCCTCTTACTCGCCGAGCGTTCTATATGGACGAAAACGAGACTTACCTGTGGTGCGGCGTCTTCCGCGATCTCAACTCGGAGGACCGACTGTCGGTGACCCAACTCGTCATTAAGGGCGGTGCCGTCAAGGGCACCCCGGATCAAATTGATGCGCGACTGGGGCGGACACGGACGCTGGCGCTACTCCGCGTCAAGGCGACTGACCGCATCGTCGGCGTCGCCACACTAAAAAACCCCCAACCAGGATACCGGGTAAATTCGTTCGCCGCGGCCGCGGCTCCGATCGCAGGCTACGAAACCGCGCCGGAGTTGGGATATGTTGTGATCGCCAAAGAGATGCAGGGCAAAGGGCTCTCCGGCGGCCTCGTCGACGCTATCCTCAAAGAGCTCCGCGAGCCTGCCTATGCCACGACCGACAGCAACACCATGAGAAACAATCTTAAGCGGTCCGGCTTCACCACGGCGGGTCGGGAATGGCAAGGCAAGAGGGGTACACTCTCGCTCTGGACGTTCGTTCCTCGTCAACGGGCATGACCTTCTGCGAGAGATGCGCAACGAAAGATCCCGCGGGACGTCTCATCATAATCCGTTTGAAGAATTTGCCCGGCTTCACTGTGTAGGAATAGGATGACGTCGTACTGCACTTTCCTCGTATTCAATCCCACTCACGTCGAGGCCGTCGATTTTATGTGCTCCGCTGCGGGCTGGAAAACTCGCTTTATTGCCGACCCGTCCGAACGATTTTGGTTTTACAAAAATGGGGTGACAGAGATCTCGCATCCTGACGCGCTCACTATGCGGCCGACCGGCTCTATAGCCGGCCAACTAATGGTCATCGATTCGGACGAGACGACGGCCAACAACATTATTGGCCTGGTCCGCGCGGCGAACGACGTTATGGAGGGAAGTTACAAGCAAGACGCCCCATTCCGCGAAGGTTTTGAACTGCCTGACGATCCATCTGAACAAACAGGCGTTTTCCGCGATATGTTTCGGAGTCTTGGTTTCTTTGAGCAATTCAACCATGATTCTGACTTCCCGCTTGCAGTGGCGTTGGCTGCAACTGCGTGGCAGGACAGACGTCTGGTGTATGCAATCCATAAACTATCGCGAAGTTTCGAAACGGAGAGCATCACGTGGTGGTCAACTCACCCTAGGTACGGCCAGATATTCGACAAACACTCCGAGCTCCACTCAGCTCACGTAAACACCTCGATAGCAATCAATCTTGCCTTCTCAGCGATTGAAGAGATCAAACTCCAAGTGAAGTCGAGCCCAGCTAAAGTGCGGTTTCTGGCAGGCGAGTGGAACACTGCCGTGTTGAAAGATATTTTGGATAGACTCCAGGACGCGGGGATAGATGTTGACCAAAAGGTGAATTGGATCGTGAGGGGCAAGAAATCCAAGTCGGAAGATAGCATCAAGCCAACGCTTGGAGTGCCGACTCCGTACGGTGACGGCCAAGTTGTTCGTGATATCGAATTGACAATCCCCGACGCACTCCACACCAGTAGCTTCATTCGAAATTTCATGACGGCACATGGATTCAGCGATTCCTCTGAATTCCTTGGCCCTTATGAGGTTTTCAACGTTCAAAGTTTGGCTCGCCGGCTCATCCTCTCGAAAGCTCAATTGTGGAATGTCAGTACCGACGATATTTTACGGCGGACCAGTTCTGAAAACTGACGGCTAACACATTTTCTTCCCATGCTAGATCGTCAAGGAAATGCGGCTTGGCCGTAGATGCCTGCTGCGTGAGCGTTGATCGCCGCTCAGCCATTGCCACAGTCGTCGGACATTGACGAATGCTCCTTAACCAGAAGGCAACGCATCGTCACCAACACGCTCGATTGCGATCACGCCTCTTGCGAAACCCGATCCGGCAAACTGACCGCCTAGCTGTCGACGTCGTGGAAAATTAAGCCAGGTCCGTCAGAGGGCAGTACTGCCGATTTCTTCATCGAGGTGGGGCTCCGGGCCGAGCTATCCGGAGCCGATTGCAGGGACTCAAGTTCTTCGATGTGGGCGTCGATCTCGGCGTAAAGTTCGTCAAAAGAGTCGTCGCTTTTCAGCTCAAAGTAGGCCTGCGCGACCTTCAGATTTTCCTTGAATTCCTTGTACATGCCCGCCTCGTCGTCGGAGGAAAATCGACTTACGAAACGCCCTCGGCGTAGTCGGCGAACTCAGCATCCTTGAATATCTGTCGGAGCAATGTGTCCGTCAGCGGCTTGGCGTCCAGCCAAGTGATCGATTGCTCGCGGATGTCCGCCACCATTCTCTGGCGCACTTCCTCCGGCAGCAGGTCCCACGACGCCAGACGACCAGGAGTTTTCCGCCAAGCGCCTGACCGCTCGCAGGCGCCCGTGCGGCCCACTCCAAAATGTCTGGCCGGGCCTCGAGTACCATGACAAGAAAGGCTCTTTCGCAGCGTGCGCCTAGGAAAGACTTCAACGATTTATCCAAAGGGCTGGCCTTCAGCCGCTCGATGAGCCCCGGGTAGAGAGCGGGAGGGACCCGGATCCGCCCGTCTTCTGCTGCCTTTGAATTACACGCGACTTCACCGAGCAGGCGGTCGAGTTTAGCGCCGTGAGCATAAAGCTCCACCAGTTCGGGCGAGGCTGCGACGAGGGTGGCGAAGGCGTCGGTAATCGTTGGATGGCGGAACACCCACCGGTTGCCATCATCCTCCGATACTAGTCCTGATGTCCCGCTCCAGAAGGTTGTTGTCGATCGGCATGCTGCCGTCCTCGGTGTAACGCGTCAGATATTCCCATTGGTTCAGGGCGTAGGAGACGGCGTCGCCGAGCTTGCTGTCCGGGCAAGACTTTTGGGGCGATGTCGTCGAGCCATGCCTTGAGAGCATGGAGGATGGGGACACTATGTTGCTGGCGGAAGCGGCGAATGCACTCATCTCGCGTTTCGCCGTCATCGGGGATTTCGTTCCGCGCCTGCCTTTCAACCCGATAGAGCTGTTCGAAGAACCGGAGCGCCTGTTCCGGCGGGCCGCCACCCTTCTTTCTCGCTTTGAGTGCGTCGACGAAGCGCCTTTCCGGTTCTGACCAAACGCCCGATCCCGCATGCGGGATTATGTCAATAGCCGGTACACTGAGGACGCGCCATTGCATATGTGGCTCGGAACATCCGTCGAGGATGTCAGAAGCACGCGCTTCGACCATGTCGGATTTGTTTGATCCCCGACAAAATATTTGGCCATTCTCTTGTTTCGCCCTGACATAAATAGCTGAAGAAGAGCAGTGAGAAAATTATGTTTTCGAGCCAAGTCAGGAAACTGGCATGGGTTTTGCGATTTGTGGCTGCTAGAGAGCTGCCGGCGAAGACGCAACGTTGGCCGATCCGACGAGCTGCCAGACTGGGAGAAACAATGTGGTAAGCAACCGTATTCCCGATCATGTCCCGCCGAAATGGTGAGGAACTTTCAGCTTATTTACGTCGCGTGGCATGCAACCCATCGCTGACGGAGATCCCCTTGTAGCTTTCGCTCGGGTCCACTCTTGAATTGGATATCTAACTCATGAAGCGTTACAATAATAACAAGTCGATGCTACGCACCGTAAGTAGCTTGCTGCTGCTATCGACAGACGCCGCTTTGGCACCAGGGTGACGAACTGGCCGGAATACGAGGCAGGGCTTCGTCATCTTGAATCAAACCTTGAGATTGGATTTGTATGGCGCTGCCGGCGCACCGGGTTGACGGGGATCCGCCGGTTAAATGCCGACCACCAGTGCACCGCCTGTCAAGCCGGCGCCGGCTGCAGGCAGCAGCAGTTTCTCGCCTGGCTGAAAGGGATTGGCGCCATGCGCGACCGACAGCGATAGCGGGATCGTTGCGGCCGACGAGTTGCCGTACTCGGCTATGGTCTTGACGATGCGCTCGTCGTCGATGCCGAGCGACTTGCCGACCGCGTTGAAGATGCGGGCATTCGCCTGGTGCGGCACGAAGCGAGCGACGTCCGGCGCCGAAAGACCGGCTGCCGCCAGCGCCTCGTTCGAACAGCGGCTCATCATCTCGACCGCCTTCGCGAAGACCTCGCGGCCGTTGGTAATGGTCATGCGGGTTTCGGCGATGTCGATCTGCTGCGTGAAGGGACGGTTGCTGCCGCCCGCCGGGATATGAATCAGGCCATAAGCGGACCCATCGGAAGCAAAGGAAGAGCCGAGGATGCCGTGGGTGGGATCGCTGGATGGGCGAGTACCACAGCGCCCGCGGCATCGGCGAACAGCACTGCGCTCGCCCGCTCCGCCTTGAGCCATCACCCCCGGAAGTTCCTGCCCGGGGCGATCCAAAGATGGGGAGCACGTCAACCCACGCCGGAAACGAACTCAAAACTGGATAGAAATTGGGGGCAAGGTCACCATGGCTCTCGCAAATTGGCCTACCTTGACGGAGCGCAAACCTATAAGGGAACGGCGTTTGGTCAGAACGGAAGGTGTGTCAAGGTCGCCTCCTCCATCGTGTCAATCACCCTGTCGACAGAGATGACAGGGCACCTGCCCGATTGCGGACCCAGTCTCTGGAACCGGACTGATTACAGCGAATTTGGGAGAAGCCATGACATGGCGGACATTGGACAACGCGGAAAGCGGTCCGAATGACGCATGAGTTCCGCCTTCCACGGAGGAATTCTGTCCGCCATTGCTGGGAAGACGTCGGGCAATCGACACTGTTGCCAGATTTGTCGAGTCTGTGACACGGGGCTTTTCGGCTTGGCTTCGTTGGACCATCATTCAAGTCATTGAATATCGGGGACACCCTTTTCTGAGGCTTTTTCTGCGCAGTTGGCATGGGTTTTGATGCTTCCTCCTGAAGGCAGCAGAAGCTGCCGAGCGATTTCATGTCGTGGTTGATATCGCGATCGATGGAACTAAGGGAGGAAAGCAAGCATGTCAGATCTGCGTCGGGTGCGCATACTATCGGAAAAAGGGCATCACCCGCGGAATCCGGGCGGCAAAGCGGACGCAGATATATCTACGCTTCGTGACCTCATTTGCAGCCGTGACGAACCGTCATTCCTTATGGAAGCCCATGACGCGCTCTCCGCAGCGATCGCGCAGCGGGCCGGTTTCAAGGCGCTTTGGGCGTCCGGCCTCTCGATCTCCTCCAGCCTCGGCTACCGCGATGCGAACGAGGCCTCTTGGACCCAGGTGGTCGACGTAGTGGAACGGATTGCGGACGCAGCGGAAATTCCAATCCTCGTCGACGGAGACAGCGGATTTGGCAATTTCAACAACGCCCGTCTGGTCGCTCGCAAGCTGCGGCAGCATGGCGCGAGCGGCGTTTGTCTCGAAGACACCGCGTTTCCGAAGATGAACTCCTTCGTCGGCGACCGCCATACGCTGGCGGAGATTGGCGAGTTCTGCGGTCGCCTTAAGGCCGTCAAGGACCAGGTTCCGGATCCAGAGTTCGTTCTCGTCGCTCGAACCGAGGCGCTGATCGCCGGATATTGTCAGCACGAGGCGCTTGCACGAGCGCACGCCTACGCGGACGCCGGCGCCGATGCGATCCTGATCCACTCCCGCAAGTCCGACGCGGAGGAGATCTTCACCTTCGCGCGAGCCTGGCAGAACCGCCTTCCTGTTGTGATCGTGCCGACGAAATACTACCGCACGCCGGTCGCCGAATATCGCGCCGCACGTATCTCGACGGTGATCTGGGCAAACCACAATTTGCGCGCTGCGATCGCCGCCATGCGCGACATCTGCAATCGCATCATTCGCGAGGAAGGCATAGCTGGCATCGAGCCGGATGTCGCCCCGCTAGAAGAGCTATTCGAATTGATGGCTTATGACGAGCTCGCCGCCGCCGAGACGCATTATCTTCAGCCGAAGACCGGAAACGGTGCCGCATGAGCGACCGGAGACGATCGGTCGACTTGAAAGTGCAATTTGCAAACGCAGGAGGCGCCCGTGCTGGCGCAACGGACACGCTTGTTAAAATCCTCGGGAACGGCGGCGGCGGGCGCCACCGCCAAGGCTGCCAGCGACGCCGGCCGGAAGATCGTCAATCTGACGGCTAGCGAAATCTGGAGCGATCTGGTCCCGACGATTTGGGGAGGGCCGATCGAAGCCATCCGAACGGCTTTGATCGCAACACCCGCTCGGGCTGTATCAGCCCACGGGCTGCGCATCTCGATGGCATTCCGCCGAAAGGCCCCAACATGGCCTTCGCTGGCTCGCTGCTGGCCTCAGCGCCTGGCAACTACGAATAGTCCGCCAAAGCATCGCACCAAGGGATAACCCATGACCAACAACTATCCAAGGCAAGCCGTCATTCTCGCCGCTGGCTTCGGGTCGCGTCTGCGACCGCTGACCGACTTGCGGCCAAAGCCCCTGGTTGAAGTCAATGGCACTCCGATCCTCCATAACGCGCTGCGAAACCTCGAGATGGTTGGTGTGGAAGCAGTCACTATCGTCGTCGGCTATCGCAAGGACGCAATCGAATACTCCTGCGGCAACTGCTTCGGAAGTCTCGACATCAGTTATGTCGAATCGGATGTTTTCGACAGAACCGGTAGCGCCTATTCGCTCTGGCTGGCGCGCCACGCCCTCTTGATGGGCGATACCTATCTTCTCGAAGGTGATGTCTTTTTCGAGCCGGACGCGCTTCACTGCCTCGCAATGAGCGAGGCAAAAAATGTAGCAGCCGTCGCCCCGTTCGGCGCATCGATGGAAGGTTCCGCCGTGGTCCTGACGGATCGCGGTTACATCGCCGAAGTGCGGATGGGACAGACCGCTGCAAACCTGACGGACGGTTCGCTGCAGCTGTTCAAGACCATTAACCTCATCCGCCTTTCCGGCGAGGATCTGCGCACGACAATCATCCCGCATCTCGATGCTCTCATCGGCGCCGGCGCCGTCAAATCCTACACCGAAGAGCTGTTGTCTCAGTTGGTTCAGCAGAAGGGCCTGCAGATCGCGGCGGCCCGGTGCGACGATCTCAAATGGTACGAGATCGACAGCGAGGAGGATCTTCTGATCGCCGAAAGGATCTTCGCGCCAGAGGGCCTGACGGCAGTCCAGCTCCTGGCAGCGAGCGGTTCTGCAGGCTGAGGCGTGGCAGAGGCGGACAACAGACAGGAGACAGACATGTTGGCGCAACGAATTTCGCTCCTTTCCGGATCAGGGACCGCGGCAGCTCGGGAAGCAGCCAAGGCAGCGGCAGCTCAAGGTCGCGAGATTGTGGACCTGGCCGCCGGCGAGGTGATCACCGAGCCACCGGCCTCGGTTCGCGAAGGCGCGATCGCCGCCATAAATGCCGGTGCAAACCGTTACACTGAATCCATTGGCCTGACGTCCCTCCGCAGAGCCGTTGCCGAGAAGCTGTCGACCGAAACCGGGCTTGCCTGGGATACCGACAACATCGTCATCACTGCAGGTGCGAAACAGGGGTTGCTTGATGCCACCTTGGCACTCCTCGATCCAGGCGACGAAGTCATCGTTGTTCGTCCCTGCTGGCCGACATTCGCATCGCAGATCCTTCTGGCGGGCGCAAAGCCTGTCTTCGTGGACGCCAGGCCGCCTTCCTATGTTCCCGAAATCCGCGCCATCCGTGGCGTCGTAACATCAAAGACCGCGGCGATTATCATCAACTCGCCGAATAATCCGACGGGAGCGGTGTATGACCGGGCGACCCTCCAGGCCATCGGTGATCTCGCAATAAAGTATGATCTTTGGATCCTTTCCGACGAATGCTATTCCAATTTTGTTTTCACCGGTGATCGTCATCAGTCGATTACCATGGCTCATCCGGGCATTCGTTCGCGAACCATCCTAGTCAACGCGTTCTCCAAAGAGTTGGCCATTACCGGGTGGCGTCTCGGCTATTTCGCGGCACCACCGGAAATCGTCGCTGCGGCCAAGAAGCTTCAGAGCCTTACGACATCGAATGCGAATGTGATTGCTCAACACGCCATACTGCATCACCTCGAAGTCGGCGACGGCAGCTATGAGCGGGAGGTGCATAAGCGCCTCGCCGCTGCGCGGAAGGCGGGGCTAAGTATTCTTTCTAAGCTGGGGGACGTCGCGCCACCCCGTGCCGATGGCTCGTTCTTCTTCTATCTCGATCTCGCGCCCCTTCTCGGCAACCTGCCAAGGACGACCTCAATTCGGACGGTAGATGATATTGCCCGCATCCTTCTTGAGGAAGCAGGTGTCGCTTCGGTCGCCGGAACCACGTTCGGCGACGAGGCAGGACTGCGGCTTTCATTCGGAGCGCCACCGGAAGAACTCGAACCGGCGTTGGAGAAAGTCGTCGCTGCACTCAAGGGCCTGAAAAGCCGTCAGGCGGCTCCTGATCGAAGCCATTGGAGGCCGGGTTGACAAAGGTAAGCAGCGAGCGGCGTTCGCTCTCCGGAATCAACTATGGAGATCGCACGCCCATCCTTTCCACTTGCGGACCGACGGCGCCCGGTGCCGCCGCCAAGAGCTTTGTCAAGAAAGTACGCCCATGCTGATCTACCTTCGAGACTACGCCAATGCCATTACAGCAGCGGGCTATGTCTTCGCGATCCTCGGACTTTTCCTAGCGCTGAACGGGCGAATCGAGCTCGGTACCGCATCAATGCTCTGGATGTGGTTCCTGGACCACTGGGACGGTCATGTCGCCCGCAAGACGAAGGACAGCCGCCGTCCAGGAGCTGCGGACTTCGGAAAATGTCTCGATGGCTTCGGCGACTTCATCCACGGCGTTCTATTTCCGTCCGTCGTTGTCGTACTTGTTGGGAACGGGAGCGTTCTGTCATTCGTGTCCATTCTCGCCCTCATCATGGCCGGCGCCATCCGCCTCAGCTATTTCGAGAATTTCGGGCTGACGTCGGATGCCAAGTTCACCGGCATTCCTGTCTCCTATGATACTCCGTTGGTCGCGATCCTGCTGATGGCGCGGCCAGTTTTCCCGGTTGCGTCGTTTCCGCCAGTCTTCGCGATCGCCTTCATCGCCCTCGCCATGCTGCACGTGACTAGCGCGGTTAAGGTGCCGGCGATACGGGGCCGGGCAATTCCGGTCGCAACAGCCCTTGCGGTCTGGACTTCTGCTGTTTTGGCACGAGAGAGTCTGTCTCACCTAATGCGGCTGATAATGAAAGCTGGTGAGCATTGAAGACGGGAGGTCTAGGAAATGAATAGGATAAACGTCCAATCTGGATCGCTGGTCGACAGGTGTGTCGATGAGAATGGATTGATCCGACTTAATCTCAACCATCCCCCTCCTGTTCCCCAGCCTTTTGATCAAATCTTCAAGGATGTGCTTGCGGAACTGTTTCTGACCGTGTCGCCCTCCAGCCTTGTAAAGACACATCGTTGGACAGGCACCGACGAGGATCGGTCGAGAGGAGCCGAATTCACGGGCCGCCGATTAGGAACACAACCGCATGCGGGCCGGGTTGTTTTGACCCACAGTACACAAGCGGCCATGCATATGATCCTCCCCGGGATTATCCCTGGAGGTCGAGCGCTTGTCGTAGAACAAATGACCTATCCGCCGGTACGAACTTTTGCCGAGCGCTACGGAATTCCGGTTATTGACGTGCCCATCGATGCCGACGGTGTTGAGCCGAATGCGTTCGAGGATGTTTGCAAAGAAGCACAACCCGCCGCGATCTATCTTTTGACCACCTATCAGAATCCCACAACCATCACGATGTCTTTGGGGCGCCGCGCGCTTATCGCGGAGATCGCCAGGCGCTATGGCGTCAAAATCATTGAAGATGACGTCTATAGCCTTCTAAGCCCGTCGCCCTTGACGCCGATCTCAGCAATGGCGCCGGAACTATCCTGGTACCTCTTGGGAACAGCGAAAAGTTTCGCAGCCGGGCTGAAATTGGCGTATCTCGTCGCTCCTACAACGGACGAAGCTGCCCGCGTGTTCTGGCCGGGAGTTCGTGCGACCTATTGGATGGCAACGCCGATGAGCGCTGCCTTGATGTCCGGTTTCATTCGCCGAGGCGACGATCAGGCGGTCTTGTCGGCGGTGAGGAACGAGCTACGCAGCCGACACAGACTTCTCGACCAGATCCTTCGCAATTGCCATTATGTCACGGATCCTGGCTGCCTGCATGTATGGTTGCCGTTAACCGAAGGCACATCCAGTCGAGAATTGGAGGACGCCATCAAAGACGATGGCGTACAGGTCGCCGCCAGTAACTCATATGCATCTCAAAGCTTTGAGCCTCCTGAGGCGATCCGAATCGGTATAGGAAATCCAGAGACAGTGGACTTGCTGGAATACGCGCTGACAATCGTTTCGCAATACATTCCCTCTTAGCAATAAATTTGGAGACGAAGAGAAAAGAAGATTGTAGAGCAGAACCATGCCTTGCGAAAACTCCGCAGCACCGCACACCCCGACCGCTAAATTCGACTTACGGCTCATCCCTCTGGAAGAAGGAGCGGACCTTAGAAGGAGAGTGCTGCGTCCCGGTATCCCTGGCTGGGAATTCCCGTTCCATCCGACGTCCGACTTTTTTCACATGGGGGCGTTCCGGTGCGGCCAGCTTGTAGCGGTGGTTTCGTTTTTGATCGAACCGATGAAGGACGACAGCAAAGACGTGGGTCGTACTTGGCGGTTGCGCGGCATGGCCACCGAACTGAATCAACAAAGGCGCGGTATTGGTGGGCAACTTATGGAAGGCAGTCTGGCAGAAGTGATGGCGAGGAACGGCACAAGGGTTTGGTGCTATGGGCGCACGTCGGTTGAAGCGTTTTACCTCGGGAATGGCTTTCGAGCCTTGGGCGAGGCTTTCGACATCACCGGTGTCGGCTTACATGCGTTGTATGTCAGAGATCTCAAGCAGCCCGTTTTTGTATGAGGGCGGAAATCAGCGCATCTAAAGCCAATCTTAGCCTACTAGAAAAGGTCGGTAAGCATTGCCTGGAGTGTGTGCTAGGGGCAGCGTTTGTTGGAAACCCGTCACGATTCATCGAATCTACTTGGATTGAGCCGATGTGACGGTCACGAGGACTATCATGTGTTCGCGGCCTTCGATGCCTCTGAGCCCCCGAAGTTGCGCGACAATTGCCGAACCCAAGGAGCCAAACATGTGCGGTATCTGTGGATGGATTGACTTCGATCGTGACCTAGGGGATCCCGAGGCGCGACGGGAGCTTGCCGATATGACCGCTACCATGGCCTGCCGCGGTCCGGATGACCAGGGAACTTGGATGGACGGGACCGCGGCGCTGGGACACCGCCGCCTTGCGGTCATCGATCTCGAGGGCGGTCGCCAGCCGATGACGCTCGAGGAGGACGGCCGATCTACACTGGTGCTCGTCTACAGCGGCGAGACTTACAACTATCGCGAGCTGCGTCAACGGCTCGTCGCCCTCGGCCATCGGTTCGACACGTGCAGTGACACAGAGGTGGTGCTGCACGCCCACAGGGAGTGGGGCCGACGCGACCCCAGCACCGCGGTGAGCGAACTCAACGGGATGTTCGCCTACGCACTCTGGGACACCGCCAAGCGCGAGCTACTTCTCGTACGCGACCGGCTCGGCATCAAGCCGCTTTACTACTATCCCACCCAGCATGGAGTGTTGTTCGGTTCCGAGCCAAAGGCGATCCTTGCCAATGATCTCGCAGAACGGGTTATGGACGCGGACGGGCTTCGGCGCGCCCTAAGTTTCATCGCGGACCCGAATAATACCGTGTTTCGCGGTATGCGTGAGGTACCGCCCGGCCATATCGTCCGCGTGACCCGCGACGGCATCCATCAGATGAGCTACTGGCAGCTCACCGACAGTGGCCACACCGACGACGTGCCTACCACCGTTCGGCGCGTCCGCGAGTTGCTCGAGGATACGATCCAGCGCCAGCTCATCGCAGACGTGCCGCTGGGTACGCTCTTGTCGGGCGGACTTGACTCCTCGGCTTTGACCGCCCTCGCGGCACGCTTCAGCGGCGAACGGATCCGATCCTTCGCTGTCGACTTCGTCGGATACACGGAGAACTTCACCGCCCACCCAAGGCGCACCACACCCGACGGGCCGTACGTGCAGGAGGTTGCGAAGTTCATTGCTACCGACCACGCGGACATCACATTGTCCGCGGACGAACTCATGGACCCTGACGTGCGGGCCAGCACACTCCGCGCCCGTGACCTACCGTTCACTTTGGGCGACAAAGACAGCTCGCTCTATCTGCTGTTCCGGGCAATCCGGCAACACTCGACGTTGGTTCTGTCCGGGGAGTCGGCCGACGAGATTTTCGGCGGCTACTCGTACTTCCACGATGCCGCGCGCGTTCAGGCCGACACGTTTCCCTGGTTGGACGTTGATATCCGCCGGCAGTACCTAGATCCAGGCCTTCTCGAGAAACTGGACCTCCCCGGGTACCTCGACGAGCAGTACCGCAGGGCACTTTCGGAAGTACCCGCCCTGACCGGGCCGACCTCAGCCGATCCGCACGAGCGTCGCATGCGAGAGGTCTGCTACCTCTCTCTCACGCGTTTCCTCCCGAGATTGCTCGACCGCAAGGACCGGATGAGCATGGCGTGGGGTCTCGAGGTGCGGGTTCCCTACTGCGACCACCGCCTCGTTGAGTACGTGTTCGGAGCCCCATGGTCGCACAAGACTTTCGACAGGCGCGAGAAGAGCCTCCTGCGGGCCGCGACCGCGGACCTACTGCCGCAGTCCGTGGTGCAGCGCGTCAAGAGCGGGTACCCGGCTATCCAGGATCCGAACTACGACAGAATGCTGCGCGCCCAGTTCGCCGCGCTCCTGAATGACCGCAGCGCGGCGGTGGCACCGCTGCTGTCCGTGGATGGCTCCCGCGCATTGCTCAACACAACCGACAACACCAGATGGGTGGAGCATATCTTGACCCTTCAGGATTTCCTGACCGACTACAAGGTGAGCCTAACAGTCTGAGACGGCGGAACAGTTGTGAACAGTTCGCCATTCTCGCTCCAACAGGGCACCAATCCTCCCTGCGCCTCAACTCTATTGTTGCAACTTCAATCGAGGCGTCGCCTTGATTCCGGTTTCGGGAACGGCTACTCGAGTTCTTCTAGGTCGCTCACCCTACCGCCGTGCCGCTCTCGATATAGGTGGCGCCTCCAACGTGAACACGGCGCAGAACTTGCCTGAAACTGCCTAGCCTTGCTGTGAAGGCTTCATTGCGGATGTTCGGGGCCAACTTCGATCCATGTTCCAGAACCTCGTGTAAGACGCGCCCGCTCATGCTTTCGGGCAGTGCAATCCCAAGAATGTGCAGAAGGGTCGGAGCGAAATCGCAGATGCCCGACGGGACCTTTGAAACGGACCCCTGCGCGGGAAAGGCCGAGCCGGCAACAATGCCGAGGGCGGCCAGTTCTTTCGGATGAAGACCGCCATGTACGCCCAGGCCCGTGCGGCGGTCGTTGTCATAGAACGTGCGACCTGAGAGGCCGAAGAGGTCGACGCCGTCATCTGCTCGGAAGGAAAAGGAGACGTCCGGTGCGCGGGGGTGATCAGCAAAGATCAGATGATTGCCGAGGCTGCCCGGCGTGATGCCCTCGGATTCGTTTTTCGCACGTGTGAAGATCGGCCCACACCACGGCTCGCCCGTGATCGCCGCCACGAGCCGAGCAATCTGTTCCTTGCTCGGATCGGAAAGATAGAGCGCGCCGACCTGTCCCGGAACGACCACTACATCGACATCCGGCGCAGGTGCTGTTCCCGGTTTGAATCCCCCTCCTTGCAGGCTGTCGATCACAGAAACACGGGTATGACCAGTGATGTGACCATGGTCCGAGATCGCAATGATCTGCACGCCTTCAGCGCGTCCCTCCGCTTCCCACCAGTCGAGCACACGGCCAAACTGTCGGTCGCAATGGGCGATGACGCCGCGTGTCGGCGAGGCGCCCGTGCCGTGAAAATGCGAGGTGATGTCTGGCTCGCCGTAGGAGAGGATTGTGACATCCGGCCGATGTTTCGGCCAGACCACCTGGAGAAACGCGGAGGTGATCCAGTCCTGCCCGGCCGTATCAGGTTCGACTTTCGGCGGCTCCGCCGGCAGAGGACCGACGCCGGCTTCGGCTTCCGCCAATACTTCGTCTGGCGTGCAGGCCTCGCGGAAATGACCCGAGAGGCGGACGTGCCCGAAATCCTCCGCCTTATGGTGGAAGAAGCGCGTCGTGCCTGGCGTGTTGGTCGCGAGCACGGCAAGACTGCGTCCGGCCGATGCGAGGATTTCGCCAACTGTCGGCGCCGACATCAAGCGGCCACCGCTTTCCAGGTCGAGGCTGCGCAGGAGCACCGCGTCGGCCGTGTCGATATAGCGCGGTGGCGAGACCGAGCGGTCGACATATTTGTTGCCCACCATGCCGTGCCGACCGGTTGTCGCGCCAGTCACTAGGCTCGGGAAGGCCGAACGGGTCTCGCTGGGATAGACCGTGCGATGATTTGACAACGTCACGCCCAAGGACTGCAAGCGGTAGAGGTTCGGCGTTAGTTGGGGCGAGACGAGCTCGGGACGCAAACCGTCAAAACTTACGATCAGGAACCTGTAAGCTGAAGTATTCATTAGGGACTTCCCGTCACTCAAGCTTGACGGCCGAAGCGCCTTGGATCGAACAAGCTGACACCTCTTCTTGTCCGTCCATCCAGGGCAAGATCAGCCAGAATTTCCGCAAGCACCGGAACAAACTTGAAGCCGTGGCTCCCAAACCCGGCCGCAACGATGACGTTATCGGATTCTGGATGAGGCCCGATGATGAAGTTGTCATCCTGCGCCTTGCCCGAAAAGCATGCCGCAACACGAGCAGCGCTTCTGCCTCGGATAGAGGGAACGAGTTCTGCCATGAAGTCGACGAGGGCCTCCACCTCTCCAGGGAACGCAGCCCTCTCCAGTTGACCGGGGTCGGACGGAGTTCCAGCAGTGAAAGCCATTTTAATTGCATCCTGACCTTCAAGGATCGGGAACGCGTAGGCTGTCCTCCCCTGGGCGTTCTCGAGCACCCAACGCGGGTGGTGGGCTGGCCGAAAAAGCCGCAGCGTCAATTTCCGGCTCGACCCAGACCTGGAACAGACGTTCGGCCTTAATCGGAAACGCGTTGCCGAATAGGCTTTCGGACCAGGCGCCACCGGCGATGATAAGTTTGTCGGCCTGAAAAGTCTTCTCACCAGTGGAGACTTCGACGCCCTGCGACGTGCACCTCCATGAAACCACCGGTTTATTAAGTGAAGCTTGGCACCATCCCGAATGGCCATTTCGACGTGGGTTGCAACAGTCTTTTCCGGCGGCATGATCGACTGGCTGCACTCGAAGAATGCCGCCGTTCCAGCGGGAGGATACATCGTCGGCCAACGGCGCGTTACTTCTGAAGGTTCCAGAATCTCAAAGTGGATTTCATATTTGGTCGCAGTGGCAATCGACCGTGTCAGCGTTCGGCTATCGGATGGCGCAACAACCAACCCGCCGATCTCGCGCAGGAGCTCGGCACCGGTGTCCTGCTCCAACCGGCGCCGTAGCACGAGGGGTGCATACTGCTCTTTCCGTACATGAGCCTTACGAATTGCGCGCGTGTCACCATGGCTTGAGCCTTGGTTGTGCGCGCGCCAATATTGCTCGAAACCAATCACTTCGCAGCCGCGATGTGCTAAAACTGCCGCGGCGGCACTGTCCATGGCTCCCAGTCCGAGAACCGCGACTTTCATCCGACTCAAGGTCATCTCCAATTGTCAGCTTTGAATTTTGATGATGATTGACGCTTCGGTCGACGCTGGCAGTCGCATCTGCCGACAACCGTCGTGGACTCCCGCTCTTCAACGACGGCGGGCCGGCAATCCGCACCCCTGCGCCTAGTTTCGAACGTTCGGATATGGCGCAGGCGACGAAGCCTGCGCCGCCGAACCGGGCCTGGCGAAATCCCGTGCGAGCCTCGCCGCCCTTGCTCCACGTGCGGACTGCAGCAGTTCTCCGATCACCGTCATGGCCGCTTTCAGGTCATTGCGGCTATCCGGGCTGCCGATCACCAGGCGAACACGGTTTGGAGAATGTTGGGGGTCCGTTGCGAACAGCCTGCCGGGCCTGATGATCACATTCCTGGAGGCGCACTCAGCGACCAGTTCATCCTGATCGATGATCCCTTCAAGATTGACCCAAAGAAAGAGCGCATCATCCCGCGTCTGAAACGGAACATCACCGAGACACTCCACCGCGATTTTTTGTCTGGCGATGGCCTCTTCGCGCACACCTGACACCATTTTGGCCATCGCACCATTCGCAAGCCAAAGGTTCAGCAGTTCCACCGAAAGCGACGCCGGGTACCAGGAAGACATGCCGTAGAAACGATCCCATGTCTTTCGCGCTGTCTTGTCATCAGGCGCTACGAGGTAACCCACTCGCACGCCTGCCCCGACGCATTTGGCGAAGCTTGTGATGTGCCAGGTGATTTCCGGAGCCAATGCCCCGAAGGGCACCGGAACACCCTGCGGAAGAAGACCGTAGACATCGTCCTCGATAATTCCGACCCCGTATTTGCGCGCGATCCGGGCGATCTCCTCCCGACGCTGCCGCGACATGACGATGGTCGTCGGATTGTGAACAGTGGGCATCAGAAACAGCGCCTTGGGTTTGAACTCACGGCACGCACGCTCGAACGCCTCCGGTTCGGCGCCGTCATCATCCATGGCAATGAATTCGGTACGAATACCCTGAAGATGCGCCTGCTTTCGGAAGCCGTGGTAGCTCAGCGGCTCCATGAGGACCGTGTCGCCCGGTCCCGCAATGGAGGCCAACGCAAGAACCATGGCATTCTGAGCGCCATTGGTAAGGATGATGCGTTTCGGATCCACGGAAGTTTCGAAGCGAGCGGCCAGCCACTTTGCCGCTGTCCACTTGTCCTCTTCCGTGCCGGAAAACCGGTGCATCCTCAAAACGTTGTCAACCTGCGGCAATTCGCTGAGCGCCTGCAGCCCTTCTTGGACCGCAGCTTTCAAATATGCCGAAGCGGGCGGAGTCGAGCGCTCGAGACTAATCGGCGTGGGTGGGATGCAATCTGCGTTGGTCATGTTGCTCTTCCATTTTCTTGAGATTGGGTTGGTGTTGGGAGCTCATCGGCAGGCGTGAAGCCGTACAGTTTCTCTGGCGATTTCACGAAAATCTGCCGACGCATGGCCTCATCGGTTGCAATGCTCAGAAGCCAATTCAAAGTCAGTACATATGTGCTTCGCCGGTCGAGCCCTGGACCGACATGCGGCCAGTCTGATCCCCAAACTGCGCGATCTGGCCCAACGCAATCGAGAATGCGTTCGCAGGCACGATCCGCGTGAGCCTTCTGATAGGCATACGCGGCGGACAGCTTTATCCAGACGCGCCGCGTCTGCGCGGCTTCCATGACTGCATCGAATACGGGATCGTTATCGGGACCCAGCTCGCGATCGAACATGCCAAGATGGGCCAGGACCGCCTGTCCGTCATGCTCAAGGACCATGTGAATGGCCTGTACGAGCGCGCGACCTGTCAGGTTAAGCTCGACATGCACATTGCTCTGCGCGGCGGCCACGACAAGATCCGAATACGCAGACCAGTCGGGAACGCAGTCGGAGTATTTCAGGGGGAAACGCAATCCGGCGATGCCCTTCGCCGCGAGCTTGGCGATTGAGGCAGGAGGTTCGGACTGCGCCAGCCAGGCCACTCCCCGGAGATCGCCAGGGCGTGCCTCAAGCGCGCTCATTATCAGGCTGTTGTCGAAGCCGAGAAAGCTGGGCTGAGTGAGTACGTATCGCCGAACGCCGAGCGGTGCGCTGAGCTCTTCGACATCCGCCAACGTTGCGGGCTCTTCCGGATGCGGAAAACGGGGGGCTGATTCATCGCGGCTCGATCCAAAGATATGGACATGACAATCGCTTACCCCTTGCCCTGCCAATGCAAGACCGCGCGAAAAGGCTTCAAGATCATGCATCGTTGCCCCTCCACTTCATTGGCCACGGGGGGCTGAAGCGATTTCGCGGAAAAAGGCCACCGTGTCCGACAAGGCGCGGCGCGCCGCAGGGATGTTCCGGGCAAACATCGCGTAGCCATGAGCAAGGCCTTCATAATGACGCACAGTCAGAGACGTTGCCGTTGCAGCGAGTCTGCCTGCCAGCAAGAAAGAGTCGTCACGAAGGACATCGAATTCCGCAACGCCGATAAAGGTTGGCGGCAGGCCGGACAGATCCGCATGGAGCGGAGAAATCAGCGGGTCACGAGAGGTATTTCCGGCCGGCACATACCATTCGAAATATTGCTTCATCCTGGCACAGGAGAGGCCAAACTGACCGGGACCGAACTCTTTGTAGCTATCGGTCTCCAGGTTGTCCCCAAAAGCCCCAAACAGCAGCCCAAGCCCGATCGGCATGAACTCACGGTGATCGCGTCTTGCCAGTGCCCCTGTGAGAGACAGATTTCCGCCGGCGGAGGTGCCCGTCAGGAAAATGCGATGTCCGTCAAATCCGAGCTCATCGCCATGCTCTGCGCACCAGTCCATCGCAGCACGGATATCGTTGATCGCGGCAGGGAATGGAGCTTCCGGCGCAAGACTGTAGGCAAGTGAGACGACGGCAAGACTGGTCTTTGCCGCAAATGTGTGGCATGGCCAGTCCCCTGTCGAAATCGTTCCCCTTGCCCATCCGCCGCCATGCAAGAACAGAATGACCGCATCTGACTTCACATTGTGAGGCCGGTAGATGCGGATCTCTCGATCTCCCCCCAGAATGGGGATCCTCCGGTCCTCAATATTCGCGACGGCCGGTGCTCCATCGGACCAATATGGAGCCAAACGATCCTGCTGCCGGCGGTTCTCTATCAGCGTATCGGGAACCCCACCGTCACCCTCTTGAAGTTCTTTGTGCTTCTTGATCGCCGCTAACATGTCTGGGTCGATCGTCGTCATGTTCTTTCTTCCTTCGGTATCGCATTGATCGCCTGCGCCATCGGACCGCTGCAGACGAGGCGGCGTGAGAACGTCGTTTGCAGCATTCGCGCGATCATTCATCGTCCAGCGCGGCTCCGATCACATACAGGCAGTCGCCGATCTTGGTGCGTGCGGGGCTGCGCTTGCACAAGACTGTTCCGCTGCTTGTAAAAACGACGGGATGGGGCTTGCGCCACGGCGTCTCGGTGAAATGGATAGCTCCGGCCGGCGCACCAGCTTGCACCGTCTCGCCTAGTCCGACATAAGCTTCAAAGACGCCTGTCGCCTCGGCAAAGACGAAATCCCGCATCGGTTGGCGAACGAAAAAGCGCGTTTTCGGCGGCGCCTCCTCGTCCACGTCGGACAGCACGCCGACATGGTGCAAGAGCCGGGGCAACCCTCGTTCGGCGGCGCGGTATGCCTCAATGGAAAAGGCCCCGGCACCACCAAGCTCTGTCGACATGTGACCGATCCCCAGTCGCCGACACGACCCGAGGAGACGTTTTCCCCCACCGATGAGTCCTTCGACGAGGATCGAATTGGGCATGGCGAAGGCCTTGAGGAAGCCGATCGCCTCGGCACGCAACTCAGGGTCGGCCGGTGCAGCGAGATGCGCCATTGGCATGAATTCCGAGGCGTAGCCGCCTGAATGAAAATCGAAGCAATAGCGGACCTGCGGCAGCAGAACGCTGTCAATGTAATGTGCGATCATCTGGGTCGGCGTGCCGTCCGGGTCGCCCGGAAACAGCCTATTAAGATTGCCGTCGTCGACAGGAGAAAGCCGCGTACCGGCTGCCACGGCTGGCGAATTCACGCCAGGCAAGACGATGAGCCTTCCCCGAATCTTGTCGACCGAAAGGTTCTGCACGAGTTTCATCAAGAGGACCTGGCCCTCGTATTCGTCACCGTGGTTACCGGCCATCAAAAGAACGCTTGGTCCCTCTCCATTCTTGAAAACGACGATCGGCACAGGGATCCAGCCGTGGCCGGTGTCGTTGCCCGAATAAGGTACTCGGATATACCCTTGGGAGCGGCCTTCGCGCTCCAGATCGATGTCTGTCCAGACGCTGGTGGAATTCATCGTTGTTTCCTCTCGTTCGCTAAGGAATGCCTGCCGGTCCGAGAGGATTGGCCCGTCGCCGCGGGCGAACTTTCTCTCTTGCGTGTCGGCTTCAATACTGAGGGCCTCATCGAAAATTTCCCATCAGCCTATGTCTCGTTCAGGCGAGCTTTGGCACACTGCCACACAGTTCTTCATGCTCTCACAGACGGGTCACACCAGCGTCCGGATGGGCCACCCTTCACCCTGAGCTAACCTCCGCCGGATCGTCGGCCACGCCACCGATCCGGGAACTGAACACGTCGACGCAAAGTGGAAAACTCACGAATTTCCGCCCCGTCCGGCTAGGCCGGCGGTGGCCTAAACCCGCCGAACTCTCGTTCGACAAGCGCAGCGAAACCGATCGTTGTGCGGTCTTCTAGAAAGCCACCCATGATTTGCATACCGATCGGCAGACCGTTGCTCTCCGCGATGGGCATGGTCGTTGAGGGTAGCCCAATCATATTGGCGATACCGGCCCAGGCATGTAAATCACAGCGGTAGCGCCTTGACGTGTCGTTGATTTCTATTTTGCGGGAAAGCACCGGCGAATGGTCATGCTTGAAGGTCTGGACGGAGGATGGCGGACACAATACCACGTCGACATCCTCGAACAGGGCCTGCCATCGGGCTCGCAGGTCATCTCGAAGCTGGCATAGCGCCGCCCACTCGGCGTGGCTCATCAGGTAACCGCGTAACATGCAGGCGACCAGACTGTGATCGTGCGGGGCCAATTCCCGCACCTGCCGCTCAATTTCGGTACGTTCTTCTGGCAGCAGCTTCGCGCTTCGCTTGGCGAAACTGAGCTTCTCGAATACTTGGGATGTGAGTGCCAGATCCGGAAGTTTCGGGCTATGGCGCAGAATGATGCAACCGGTCTTGGAAAGTCGGTCGCCAATGTCATTCAATGCCGTGCGAATGCTATCGGAGGTAGGGCATAACGGATGCTGGTCGATGACAAGCACGCGGAAATCAGCGAGCTGCGCATGACGTGCCGGCGGCAGCGAAAGATTATAACCAACGCCATCCGACAGTTCGTCAGGTCCGGCGATGATTGACAAAGCCAATTCCAGATCGATTGCGCCACGCGCCATTGGGCCGATCGCGGCCCCCTCGTCGCGGCGCGGAACGATGGGCGCATCCGGAGGGCTCAAGCCACGCAGAGGCACGAGGTTGAGTGACGCCTTGTGTGAGAATACTCCGCAAAAATGCGCTGGCGTCCGCAATGACCCGCCACCGTCCCACCCAAGATCCAGCGGGACGTAACCGGCAGCGAGTGCCGCAGCCCCTCCGCCGGACGACCCGCCTGGAGTAAATGCTGGGTTCCAGGGGTTGTTGGTCGTTCCATAGTTGTCATTGTAGCTTTGCCAGTCTCCGTTCTGGTCCGGCACGTTGGTTTTGCCAAGGAGAACCGCCCCGGCAGCCTTCAACCGCTGAACCGCGAGAGCATCAATGTTCGATCGCCATTCCTGATAGGCCGGATTTCCCCAAGTCGTCGGCAGCCCCGCAACGTGGAAGTGCTCTTTGACCGTTATCGGAATGCCGAGCAGCGGAGCGCGCTCTCCCCGGTCGAGTTTGGCATCCGCCAAGCGTGCGGCGTAGCGAGCCCGGTCGAAATCGCGCACCACGACGGCGTTGATCTTCTCATCGACTGCTTCGATGTGGGCGATGGCATTCTCGACCAGTTCTAGGGATGAAATTTTGCGGGCCACCAGCGCGGCAGCAAGGTCCGTGGCCGTCCGGTATTCGACGGGAGCAGGGTCAGGGCTTTCGTGCAGTACGCCCGCGCCAGATCTGCACGATCCCGCGTCTCCTGTTTGTTCGGGGAAGAGATGATTGAGCGTGTCCGAGGGTGTCACAACAAATCCTGTTTCTATGGTCTTGTTCGCTGAACATGTCGGGGCGGCTCTCAGGCCGCCGCGGTCGACCGATTGTCCCGACGCCTCTGAACGCATTTGGGCGGCGCCGGGTCGGCCCGATCTCAGCGCGGCTGAGCAACACGGATATGGCCGGCCTGACACGATCTTTGCCGGTCGGGCACGACGTCACTACCGACAATGCATGGCGCAGGCGGGTAGCTCTCTCACGTAAAAACGAGTCCTGTATAAGGGTGCGTCGCCAAAGCGGCGGCCACGCCATCATTCCAATCGCCATTGGTGTTGATGGCCTGGCGAGCCTCAGCGCGGGAGAAGGGCCGTCACGTCCCGTGACATGGCAGCCAGTGCCTCTGCCGGTTCGACCCTGAGCCTGACGACGGACTGCAAATGGTCCTCCATGACCTTGGTGATCTTGCTGCCATTCTGTCCAGGAAAGGCGTACCACCCGTCGAGAATGGACAACTGATTGACAACCGGCGCCATGTTTGATCTTTCGGCATAATATCCGCCGAGTAGGGCAGCGTCGGTCGCGACAAGGCTGTTTGCCACCATGTAGCTGGACTTGTCGGCAATTATCGTCTGCCCCTCTGCACTGGCGGCAAATTTCAGGAACTCCCAGGCTGTTTTCTGGCGCGCCGGATCCTTGGCAAAGACCACACCGAGCGCACCGCCTGCCGGCAGGCGCGCATCCGGCGAAAGAAGGGGAAAAGCGCGGGTGACGATGTCAAAGCGTCCGCCAGCTTGCCGTTCGAAGATGCCAAGGTTGGAGCTTGAATCGACCAGGATGCCAAGCTTTCCCGAGGAGAAAAGTTGCCGGACCTGATCGCGCGGCATGTCTACTGTGGATTGCCCGATCTCGCCGAAGGACTTCAAAACCTCCAAGGCCTTCAGCCCCTCAGGCCCGTCGAAACCCACTTTCCCTTCATCGGCAGTCATCATTCGTGCACCCTGGCTCTCGATCAGGGCCGTCCACATCCAACCCCCGCCGGTATAATTCAGATAACCGCCTAGAGTGCTGGTCCTCGGATCATGGATCCTTGCCGCGAGATCAAGAATGCCTTCCCATGTGGTAGGAAGTGCGACTGCGTCCACATTGGCCTTCTTCACCAGATCGAGATTGTAGAAAACTATGGGCGTGGATACCGAGAGCCCTAGCCCGTACACCTTATCGCCAAACCGTCCGATCGAAGCCACGGACGGCGACAACGTACTGGTTGGCAATTTTGCTTCCTCTGCCAGGTAGTCGTTGAGAGGGACGGCAAGGCCGCGGTCCACAAAGAGACGAATTTTATTGTTTCCCTGGATGGAAAGATCAGGCAACTGGCCGGTCAGCACGTCACGAAGTGTGTCATCCACGAGGGCGTCGTAATCACGCTGGGTCGTGTCAAGATTGACCAAAATGTTGGGATGCTGGGCTTCGAAAGCCTCCGCGATTGATTTGTACATATCGGCGACAGTCGAGGGCGCTGCGGTGACGCGCAATTCAATCCGCTCCTCGGCTAGCAGTGGGCTGCGATTGAGGAAGAACGCTGCGCCGATCGCGCCCGCCCCAATAAGTGCGTCTCGTCGCGTGATAGGGGACATGGTGAAGCTCCGTTCGACGTTTGGTTGGCTTACTTAACTGCTCCGCCTGTGAGCCCCTCAACGAACCAGCGCTGGGCGGACAGGAAGGCGATGATGAGTGGGAGCACGACGAGGGTTGATGCCGCCATGAGGGGGCCGAAGTCGTTGCCAGCCTCCTCGTTTTTGAAGGCCATGATGCCAAGCGGCGGCGGCATCAGGTTCTGATCACGCATCGCGATCAGCGGCCAGAACAGGCTGTTCCAGTGGCCGACCACCGAGAAGATCCCGAAGGCGATGATCGCCGGCAGCGCCATCGGCACCATGATCCTCCAGACGATCGCCAGTTCCGACAGACCGTCGAGGCGAGCGGCGTAGATGAGGTCGTCGGGAATGGTCTTGAAGAACTGCCGGAACAGGAAGATGCCGAAGGGCGAGACGACGTACGGAAAGATCAGCGCCGCATAAGTGTTGAGAATGCCGATTTGATAGCCCAGGACGAACAGCGGCAGGGACAGAACCTCATGCGGCAGGATCAGCGCGATCAGGACCATTGCGAACAGCAGGTTGCGGCCCGGGAAGTCGAGCTTGGCCAGTGCATAGGCGGCTGGCGCGCAGACGACTATCTGCAGCGCCAGGATCATCGCACAGACGATAACGCCGTTGAGCATGTAGCGCGGCAGCGGCGAGTTCGTCAGCGCCTTGGTGTAGTTCTCGATCCCGTAGAACTGCTCCGGCCAAAAGCTGAAGGAGGCCCGGAAGATCTCGCCCGGGGGCTTGATCGAGAGCGAGACCATCCAGACGAAGGGGATGAGGATCAACGCGCCGGTGATCAGCAGCGCGGCATGGCGCAAGATGGCTGACGGGAATGCAAGGCGATGGGCGCTCATAGGTAGTGAACCCTCTTGTCCATGACGCGGGCCTGAATCAGCGTCAGCGCGACAACGATGAAGAGGAAGACGACGGCCACCGAGGCGCCATAGCCGGCGCGCAGATATTCGAAGCTCTCGCGGTAGAGCGTGAAGAGCAGCATCTCGGAGGCGTGCCCCGGCCCGCCCTGGGTCAGGATCTGCACGGTGTCGAAGGTCTCGAACGCCTTGAGCGCCACGACGATGAAGACGAACATGAAGACCGGCCCGAGCATCGGCAGGGTAACGGTGCGCAGCCGGTCGAGCCAAAGGTCGGCGCCGTCAATGTCGGCCGCGTCATAGAGGTCCTGGGGGATAGACTTCAGCCCCGCCAGGAAGAGCACCATGGCGAAGCCGAGGTTCTGCCAGATGCCGATGACCGCAAGCACTGGTAGGACCGTATTGTCATCGCGCAGCCAGTTGGCCGTTGGAAGTCCGAGGCAAGCAAGCGTCTGGTTGACGAGGCCGATGGTCGGGTGAAGCAGCGCCTCCCAGGCAATCGCCATGGCGGTCAGCGTCGCCATGTAGGGCAGGAAATGGATGGCACGGTAGAAGGCCCGGTACGACTTGCCGCTTTCGATCAGGAGCGCGATCGCAAGACCGAAGACGATCGTTCCGGGCACGACGATCGCGACGTAGACGATCGTGTTGACCAGCGAGGTACGGAACCCCTCGTCAGCGAAGACTTCTTCGAAGTTTCCAAGGCCGACAAAGGAAAGCGAGCTTGCCCCGAACTGCCAGTTGGTGAGCGCGATGGTAAAGACGGCGAAGACCGGCAGGAAGAACAGGACTATGAGTAGCAGAAGTGCCGGACCAGCGAGCGACCAAGCGGCGAGCATCTCAGTGATCCGGTGACGGCGCAGCGCCTTTTGGGAAGCGCGGCGATCAGCTAAGGATGTGACCGCATCCGCTGTACATGAAGAGGCAATGCTCATTACGCGCGCTCCTTCATCCGCAGCACGGTCGCGCTCGTCTGGCCATGAGGACGCAGGCGCTGTCCGTGGACGCCAAAGAGCAGCAGCCGTTCCGGTTTCACGCCAAGATGCAGCGTCTGGCCGGAACTGATCTGCGGCGCACGCTCGGCAAGCAGGCGTGCGATGACGGGATGGTCCGCCCCCAGAACGTCGAGATGCACATAAAGGTCGGAGCCCATGTGCTCAACCATCCGGACAGCACCGGTCAGGACGTTATGTCCGCCCGCCTCGACGAGGTGGAAGGCCTCGGGCCGGATCCCGAGAGCGAGGCTGGTCCCCGGCGCGATATCGGCAGTAACGGAGAAGCTCGTGGCTGCCGTCTCGGCCAGCCCGCCATCGCGCGCTCGTGCCTCGAGCATGTTGATCTTCGGCGAGCCGATGAACTCGGCGACACGCCGATCATCGGGATCGGCATAGATCTCCTGAGGCGCGGCCACCTGCAGCAATTCGCCATCCAGCATGACCGCGACCCGGTCGGACATGGTCATGGCTTCGGACTGGTCGTGGGTCACATAGACGAAGGTGACGCCAAGTCGGTCGTGCAGTTCCTTGATCTCGGCGCGCATCTGCACTCGAAGCTTCGCGTCAAGATTGGAGAGCGGCTCATCCATTAGGAAGACGGCTGGCTGGCGTACCATGGCGCGGCCGACGGCGACCCGCTGCCGCTGGCCACCGGAAAGCTGGCCCGGCTTGCGCGCCAGAAGGTGCCCGATCCCGAGCGCCTTGGCGGTGCGCATCACGTCCTTTTCGATTTCCGCGACCATGGCCTTGGTACCCGGCAGGATACGCCCGACCATCGGCAGGCGCTGACAAGCCGACAGCCGACGCATCCGGAGCGGTACGGCCATGTTCTCTTGCACCGTCATATGCGGGTAGAGCGCATAAGACTGGAACACCATCGCCACGTCGCGCCGCTTCGGCTGCACGCCGTCGACCACGCGCTCGCCGATCGCGATCGAGCCGCCAGTCTGCACCTCGAGCCCGGCGAGGATTCGCAGCAGCGTCGATTTCCCGCAACCCGAAGGGCCAAGAAGCGTCAGGAACTCGCCGTCAGCGATCTGCAGCGACACGTCACACAGCACAGGCGTGACGCCGAATGATTTTTCTATTTTTTCGATGGTGATGGCCGCCATGGTGCTTTACCTCTTTCAGCCGAGCGCGGCGGAAAGCCACCACTACTGAACTGTTATTGCGGCAGATGATCAAAGCCTTTTGTTACAGGTGCGTGACATATATCGAATAATGCGATGGGAAACCGGCGAATCCGGATGGTTGCCGCACGTGCGCAAGGGGTGAGACTTGACCGAGGAAAAGGATCTTTCGCTCAACGCCGTTCGGGCTTTCGTGCAGGTCGCACGAGACAACAGCGTCACCCGGGCCTCCAAAACCCTTGGCATAACCCAAAGCTCGGTGAGCCGCCACCTCGCGGTATTGGAGGAATATCTCGGCGCCAAGCTGCTCGAACGGTACGGACGCCAGAGTCAGTTGACGGATTTCGGGCGGCTGTTCGCCGATGCCGTTGCCGAGCCGCTCGACGCGATTTTTTTTACGGCAAAGCGAATGCGCCGCGCTGACGGGAAAGATGCTAACCGGCTTGTCGTGAGGACGTCGCTCTCGACCTTCGCCTTCACGCTGCTTATCCCCAATCTGCGCGACTTCTCGAAGGAAATGGGCGGCGTCACGGTCGACGTCATCAGCACCCTGTCGACCCCGGCCTCAACCGACAGCTTCGACGTGCTTCTGACCCGGGACCTGACCCTGACCGAACCTGGAGATCGCTGGGATTTCTACGACGAGCAGCTAGTTTGCGTCGGCGCGCCGGACTGTATCGCCGGTCGCGGCTTAGAGGCGCTGCGCACCACACCTGTGATTTCCGTCACCTCGCGGCCGGACATCCTACCGACTTGGCTTCGCGGCATGGATCTGAAGACGTCGGACATCATCTCGGGGGCACGCTACGAGCACCATTATCTGGCCTTGCCGGCGGTCACGACCGGCCAGACCTTGCTAGTGACGCCCCATATCGTCGTTGTGGATCTGATCAAGCAAGGCCTCCTGGAAGTGTTTCCCGGCTCGCGTGCGCCGAGCGGCATGCAATACCGGGCCTATGCGGTCGACCGCAGCGGCAATCCGGATCTCGCCCGAGCTTTCTGCCGTTGGCTTACCCGGCTCTGCCGGAAAAAGTCCGAGGAGGAGAACACCGGGAAATAGGCCTGGCCTCAATGATGCATCGCAAAACGCGATCGTTTCGGCCGCTTTCCGCGATGCCAAAACTGGCGTGCGAAGGACGCCTCATTTAGCTCTGGGCAGAAACTCCCTTGCGTTGAGGAAAGTCCATTGCCCTTGCTCGCCAAAAGACTGCAGGCCGTCCGTCCCTCCCAGACAAAAGCGATGACTGCCAAGGCGACCGCCCTGCGCGAACAAGGTGTCGATATTGTCACGCTAAGCCAGGGTGAACCGGATTTCGACACGCCCGAGGCTGTCCAGAAAGCCGGCGTCGCCGCCATCCTCGAGGGAAAGACGCGCTATACGCCGGTCGCCGGTGTCAAGCCGCTACGCGAGGCAATCCGGGAGAAACTGTCGCGCGACAACGGCCTCGATTACGACATCGACCAGATCACCGTCGGCTGTGGCGCCAAGCAGGTGGTCTTCAACGCGCTCTTCGCCAGCCTGGACGCGGGGGACGAAGTCATCATCCCCACGCCCTGCTGGGTCTCCTACCCTGATATGGTGCGGCTGGCCGGCGGCCAGCCGGTGCTGGTCCCCTGCCCCGAGCGGTTGGGTTTCAAGCTGAAGCCGGAAGACGTGGAGGCGGCAATCACGCCGCGCACCAAATGGCTGATGCTGAACTCGCCCAACAATCCGACTGGCGCGGTCTATTCCAAGGCCGATCTGGCCGGCCTGGCTGAAGTCCTGCGCCGGCATCCCGAAGTCCACGTCCTGTCCGACGACATCTACGAAAAACTCGTCTATGATATGCCCTTCGCGACGATAGCCGAGGCCGCGCCGGACCTCATCAACCGGGTGCTGACGGTCAACGGGGTTTCCAAGTCCAGCGCCATGACCGGCTGGCGCCTTGGCTACGGTGCCGGTCCAAAGGATCTCATCAAGGCGATGAACACGATCGAGGGCCAGACCTCGTCGCATACCAGCTCGATCTCGCAATATGCAGCGATCGAAGCCATTGCTGGCAACCAGGACCACATCGCCGATTTCGTATCCGCCTTCCGCAAGCGCCGCGATCTCGTTGTCGAGCAGATCAATCGTGCCGAGGGCCTGAAGTGTCGCGTTCCGAACGGCGCCTTCTATGTCTTCGTCTCCTGCGCCGGCGTCATCGGCAAAGTGACCGGCAAGGGCAAGGTGATCGAGAGTGACATGGATTTCGCTATGCATCTGCTGGAAGAGTTCGGCGTCGCGGTCGTGCCCGGCAGCGGCTTCATGGCCTCGCCTTATATCCGCATTTCCTATGCCGCATGCGAGGACGAGTTGAAGCGCGCCTGCGGCCGCATCCTCGCAGCCTGCGCAGCCCTTTCCGAAAGCGAGAAGACCCATGAGCAAAGCAAAGCAACTGCGTGACCGTATAGCCGAACGCGGCCTCCTCCATATCATGGCCGCCCACAGCCCGCTTTCGGCCGTCCTGGCCGAGGAAGCCGGTTTCGACGGGATTTGGGCCTCAGGCTTCGAGCTCTCCGCCCTTTACGGTCTGCCGGACATGAGCCTCATCTCGATGACGCAGCACCTCGACATGCTGCGGGCGATCGCTGGCCGGTCGTCGCTGCCGATCGTTGCTGATATCGACACCGGCTACGGCAATGCGGTCAATGTGATCCATGCCATTTCCGAATATGAGCGCGCCGGCGCCTCGGCGGTTGTGATCGAAGACAAGACGTTCCCGAAGGTCACCAGCCTCGCCGCGGGCGGACGCCAAGAATTGCTCCCGGTCGCGGAATTCCAGGGCAAGATAGAAGCGGCCATCAGCACCCGCGGCGATCCGGAGTTTCTGGTCATCGCCCGCACCGAGGCATTGATCGCCGGTCTCGGCGAGCAAGAGGCGCTGCAGCGCGCCAAGGCCTATGTGCAAGCCGGGGCTGACATGATCTTGATCCATTCCAAGAAGAACGATCCGTCCGAGATCGAGAGCTTCGCGGGGGCGTGGGATTGCGATGTGCCGCTGACCATCGTGCCGAACGCCTTTCCGGACCTCGACGCCAAGCGCATTCAGGCGCTCGGCAATATCCGGATGGTGATCTATGGCAACTACGGCATCCGCGCCGCCGCGACTGGCATGCAGGACACCTTCCGTCGCATCATCGCCGATGGTGGCGTGCTGAACGTCCACAAGGATATCGTCCCCGTCGAGGAAATTTTCCGGCTTCAGCGCATGGAGAAGACCAAGGCTGATGAGAAGCGTTTCCTTCGGTAGGCGGCATTGTTCGGATCGTTTCGGTGTGCTCGATCTCGACGCCACCAACGGTCCCGTCCGACTCGGGCAACTCTCTCGCTACCCTCCCCGGATGACGCGAGTCGAGCCGCTCCTGCAGGCGGAAGGGCTTCTTCGCACCGAGAAGTGGGCAGGAGCGTCACGAATAGCCCACCTAAGCTGCCGCTGACGGCCTACCTTCCTCACCACGTCGCAACGGAGAGCGACGCCTTTGCCTTCGCCGATCAGCGGGTCCTTTTCTCTTGGAGCTTCGGCCGCGGGCCACGGTTGTCCGCGACGCGGAAGTTCGCCGAGCTGGGTGAAGGATCCCACCGAGACGTGGTCGGTGCGGGCCGCAATGCCAGGTACGCGCTGGGCGTCAGCTGTTCGCCCCGTGAGGAGGCGACCGCTTTCCTTTTACCTATCCCAGCACCTTTTTAGTGGGTTGCCCGACAGCGAATTCGAGCGCCGGCACGACGTCCCTCACGAGCCAGCCTCCGAGCATCCGGCCAATCCTCGCGGCCGCCGAGCTTGTAAAGAACCTGGGAAACCTTCCACCGCTGGCTTCCGTGCGGTAATCGCGCCGGATGTACGATCCAATCGCTGCTGCTTTGGGAGTTCGGTTCGACGAAGACCGCCAGGCTCTGCAGCTCTGCTCCGGCTCTATATGCTGAATGCTCCACTTTCCCGACGAGGGCTCCTTTGGCGACTTTCTTGCCTTCGAAATGCGGATCGAGCGCCTCCTGGACATCCTTCAGGATGCCCCACAGCCGCTCGACGAGGATCGGAACTGCTTCCTGGATCTTCTGCCGTGCGAGCGCCCTTAGGCCCTCCGCTCCAGCGGCGTCGGCAGGATCTGGTTTCGGGCTTTGGCTTTCACCGGAAACGAGGCTCTTGATTTCGCGAACAGTCGCCCGCTTACCTGCCTTCAGGTCCGCGACTACGTAAGCGACGAGTTCCTGTTCGGCTGTCGCCAGAGCGTACATTGCCGCTGCCGGCATGCTGCAATCGACCAAGACGTTCCGATGCTCACGCAGGTTGTTGTGAACCGCGATGTAGTTGCTCGCCGCTCGCCTCGTCAGGCTGCATGCGCTTTTCGACCATCGCTCGAACACTTCCTGGCTGGGGGCCCTTTCGCGCACCCTCGAGAGCGCCTCTCCGCAGGTGAAGACCTCGTCCGTTCTCTTTCGGCCGATCGAAGAAAACATCTCCCGCGCCTCTTCGAACAACGGTACCGCAGCGCACTCAGGACAACGAAGTGACGCTCCTTGTACATCTCAGGCTTGACGCCGAGCGGGCCCTTCATCATCCCTGGTTCTTCAATCTTGTCGGGTTCTGGTCCAAAATCGCATATCAACACTTGTCCCGGTTGAGGGAAAGTTCCTGCCCTTAGCGTCATATGACGCCATTACAACCTACGCGTCGGTTCGACAATACCAGACGGCAGGTCCGTGTCGCTACGGCTGCAGCGTGGACACAGGAACGGCTGACGGCCGTCGAGCCTGTAAAGGAGAGCAATCAACAGCGGGATGCTCTGACATTGCCTGACCGATCGTGCGGCCGGAGCCGGTGATGACGTTGTAGACACCAGCCGGAAGGCCCGCTTCAGCCAGCACCTCGGCGAGCAGCATCGTCGTTGCGGCCGTGACCTCCGAAGACTTCACCACCATCGTGCAGCCCGAGGCGAGGATGCGATGCCGATCGGCTCGCGCAGCGCCATGCCGACGCCGAGCGAGTTGAAGCTGTCGCTGTGCAGCATGCACGCCGCACCGGCAGGCCGACTTCCATGACCTGACAGCGCCTTTGTACTGCGCTGACATGGTCGCTCGCCGCTTGACCCGGCACGAGACGTCTGATCCTGACCCTATATCCGCCGATGGGGCCGAGATCCCGCACCTTTTCAACGATATCAGCCAAAGCTCGCTTCGGAGGGAGTTGTAGGACGGATGCAGGTCGTTAATGCGCTGGAACCAAGCGCAATCTCGTTCAGCAGTAGAGCCAGGTGGACAGCGTCCTTTGGTTTCCATGCAAACCGTCTAGTATTGTGCCGACAATTGATGTATCACGAATGTTATCTTCCTGTGATTTAAGACGACATTGATGTAGAAATCGTATAATAACTTGCGTCGGCTAATAGCGTTGGCATCGTATGCTTTGCGTTATGCGGGCCAAGAAACCCGTGTGGGATTTTGGACGGAGGGACCAAAATGACATTCCCCGACTCGCAACGCCTACGCACCGTAGCGAACCAAATTGCCAACGCGAGCTCGTCGGAAGTGCTGGCCAATATCGGCGAAGTGCAGAGACAGGCGAAGCAATCCGAATGGGTGGACGATGCCACCAAGGCGATGAACGCGCGCTATGGCGGCATGTCGCGGGCCGCTCCGCAGCCGGTCCAGGAGGGCGTGGAACCGGCCGGCGGCGCACCGCCCCCACCCACCGCACCACGGCCCTTCGGGGCGGGTGGCGCAATGCCGCCGCCGATCACCAACGACGAAACCATCGTCTTCGCCGTGGGTACTCCGGTCTTCCTCGTCCAGAACAATACTATCGACATCAACAGCGCCCGCGCCGAGGCGACGGCTTGGCGGCAGATCCTGATGACCAGGGCGCCGATGCTCAATCGCAGCATGGCCTCGATCGGGCGCGTCGACGTCAGCAATTTCGACAACCCGTTCATCGGGACTGCCTGGGTGATCGACGACGGGCTGGTTGTCACCAATCGGCATGTCGCAAACCTCTTTGCGCAGACTAGCGGGGCAGGCTTCACCTTCAAACTCGGCTTCGACGCGCGCACCCCGATCGGCGCCGATATCGACTTCCTCCAGGAATACGGGAACGCTGCTTCGGATCCTGTGACTGTCGAGCGCGTCGTCTGGGTGGCGCCGGAAAATCTACCCGACGTCGCCTTCCTAAAGCTCGGGCAGAGCTCGTCGGCCATCGGTCGGGTGAAACTGCAGCTCGCCAGTGACCCGCCGCCGGCGAAGCTGCCTGTGGCCGTGGTCGGATATCCGGCAAGCGACATCCGGTTCTCGGATCAGCAGCTCGCCAACAAGATTTTCGGTGGCGTCTACGACAAGAAGCGGGTCGCGGTGGGCAACCTGCTCGGCGTTGGTGATGAAAACATTACCCATTCTTGCTCGACGCTAGGTGGAAACTCTGGCTCACCCGTCATAGACATCGGTACCGGACAAGTGGTGGCGCTGCACTATCGCGGCATTGAGTTCATTGAGAACGACGCGGTGCCAGTGGACCAGCTCAGGCGCTGCCTTGCACGCGCCCGCGGCCTGCTACAAAACACTGGAGGATCTGTCATGCCAGAAAACAGCGGAGGGGGAGGCAGTCCGACCTCGGGACGGGGTGGGGTCACTTTCACGGTGCCACTCAGGATTACAGTGGAGATCGACGGCGGTGCATCGCCAACGTTTGCTGCCGCCTCCCCGGCCGGCCCGATGCCAACTCCTTCCGCCGGCCCGGGTTCGACCACCGCTGCACCGCCGCCGGGCGGTCCTCCTCCGGACAAGGAGAAGACGCTCGCCGCCGTACGCACCGCACGCGCTCTCCTCGCGAATCGCGAAGACGTCGTTGCGGTCAAACCGGGCTATCGCTTCGAGAATGGCGAGATTACCGACCAGCGCGCAGTGGTCATCGCAGTCAAACGCAAGATCGACCTCGGCGCGCTTGAGTCCCGCGGGGTGATGCCGCTGCCCTCCTACATCGATGGCGTGCGTACCGACGTTACGGTTGCCTCGACAGCGGATCTTACGGGACTCAGTGCCGGGGACGAGGCACCTCCGACCTGGCATACCAGCTACAAGCCGCGGCCTGATCTGCCTCTCACGCGGCGCAAGACATCGACAAAGTTCACGTTGCATACGGGACCCGACGCAAGCTGGCCGGTCCTGGGGCCATTCCTGGCAGCAACGACGAAGTCACTGGTTGTCGCGATGTACGATTTTGGCGCCGTCAACGTGGTGAACGGCGTTCTCGACGCGGTCAAGGCCAAAGCGGAGACGATGTCTCTCGTGCTGCAGATGGGCGGCAAGGTACACGCGGGCGATTTCACCGATTACGAAGCCGTGACTAAAATCCGTGACGAAAAGGGCAGCAAGTTCAACTTCGCTCCGGCGAGCGTAGGCAAGACAGGAATCTTCGATTCCGCCTACCATATCAAGGTCGCGGTGCGCGACCGCTCGGCAATGTGGCTGTCGAGCGGAAACTGGCAGAGCTCAAATCAGCCCGACGTAGCGCCTCTCACCAACCCAGGGGACGCGACAGCACTCAGGCTCTACAACCGCGAGTGGCACGTGGTGCTTGAAGACAAGGAGCTAAGCGAGCTCTACGAAGCGCATATCCTGCGCGACCTCGAGGAGGCCAAAGGAGCGCCAGAAGCGGTGATGGACGAGCCGCTGGTGTGGGTGCCGACTGATCAGACGGTCGATACGCTCGAAGCAGCAGCGAAGCCACGATACTTCCAGCCGATGACGGACACTCGAGAGATCGACGTGCAGCCGGTCCTTACACCTGACAACTACATCGACGTTGTGCTGCCGTTTATTCGATCGGCAAGGCGTACGGTCTTTTTCCAAAACCAGAGCTTCAATACAAAGACCGTGGGAGAGAACTACCGCAAGCTGCTCGATGCCCTTCTGGCACAGCAAAATGCAGGTCTCGACGTCCGCATCATCTTCCGTTCTTTCGGTTCGGAAGACCGCGACACGATCAGCAATGCCAAGGATTACGGCTTCGACACGGGGAAAATCCGCAAGCAGATGAACTGTCACACCAAAGGCATCCTCATCGACGGCGAATCGGTACTTATCGGAAGCCACAACTGGACTACGGCCGGAACTGGATTCAACCGCGACGCGAGCCTGATCTTCTACGACCGCGACATTGCCAGGTTCTACGAGGACATTTTCCTCTACGACTGGGAAAGGATCGGACCGGCCAAGATCGACGAATCGCTGCCCGCGCCGATGATCGTGCCCGCGGCCAACGACACAACGCCGCATCCCGGCTACGTTGCAGAGCCTCTTTCAGTCGTCCTCGGGCGTTGACCACCGCTAGAGCCACACAGTCTTGAGCTTCTTGCAATTCATCCCTAACCTAGAGCTGCATCGCTAAAAGGATCGCTTATCTCATCGAGCGGGCATTTGCGGACCATGACGGATCTCGCCTTAGGGACGATGTTTCCATCCGCTGCCCATCGAAAAGAAAACTCCCGACTACTTTTTCCGGAGTCCGAAATCATGACGAAATACCCAGAAGTTCAACCAGGTCTTAAAGACGAAGTCCCCTGGTCCGACGGCCTGACCGCCTACGACAAGGAGCACTTCACGACCTACATGAGGTTTCTGGATGCCGGTGCCGACAATGCCAGCTATGAGGAGATGGCGAAGATCATCCTCGGCATCGATCCGGCGAAAGAACCGGAGCGGGCGCGGAAAGCCGTGCGAAGCCATCTCGACCGGGCGAACTGGATGGTGACGACCGGTTACAAGGAAGTGTTCGCTGGATGAACGCGAACGAGCGGGCAGCATCATATGCTTGTCAACAGCAGGCGTGATCACGGCATCCCAGCTATTTGCAGTGGGGACGCGGGAATTCGGTCCAAATTTGAAAGGGGTCGGGGCACTTAAATTCCGCAAAGTTCCCCGAAAGCATTTAGAGTGTTGCCTTAACGGCTGCCTGATGAATGCGCTGCGGCGGCGAGATCCCAAATTGCGCGCGTCTCATCCTGCTTGTTTGTCGCGTGGGTCGCTTGCAGTGCCGTGTCGATCTGACGAGTTCATACGGTCGTAACGCTCTAAGGCTACTAGACGAGAATCGTTTTCTTTCAACCGAACGGGATAAGACTCCTCGTGAATCCATACCATACCGTCGCGGTCCACACGGTCATCGTACGAGGCATCCTGAACAGGCCGATTCCTAAGCCTGAGGACGACGGCATGATCTCCTGGCGGACAATGCAGTTCGCAGGTCTTCTCATTGTCTCGCCATAGCCCTACTGACCAGTTGACGGCTCTTGCGTATCCGGTTCCAGCCGCTCTCTGCGCGCTTCCCCGACCGTTTTCACATCGCTTTTCGGACTCGGCTGCACGAGCGATCAGGCCGCGCGAAGTGAAAGTCAGAACTGACGAGCCTGGATCTTCAGCCAAGATCGCCGCGTATCGCCCAGGGCAGCGAATCGGTACTTGGACGTTGTCCATTAGAAGGCAGAACACGATGTTGGCCCCAGCGCTCGCACAGTCTCGTGGCATGGGTCGGAGCGTGCAAAATCCTCACAGATGAATGTCATGAAAGAGGACGCGTTTCGAAGGACATGTGTATGAACCTGACGACGATGCAGCGCGATACCCTCCCACCATTTCAACTTTGTATCGAGCCGCTCTTGGAGCTCGTAAGTTTCAATCTGGGGCTTATCCAGGCGCCAGCGGTGATGCTTGCCTCGCGAGTTAGTTTGGATAATCGGCTTGCCGCTCCGCGATCGATTAATCGAGCTTGTAAGCGCGAAATTCCCTTCCGCCTGTTCGCAGGTTTGTCCGAGAACCTGACACGACGAACTCGATTTCATCGTGATTGTTCGCCAAATGCTCGACGAGATGCTCGTGATGATCCCAAGTGAGCGCGTATTCAGGTAGAATGATGCCGTCGATTTTCATGTCGGCGTCCTCCTGCTCCGCGCGCTCGATCAGCGCCGTGACAAACTCCGTGAATACGGCGGGATCGGCGGGCAACCAGCTCTGAGTCAGCACGTTCCTCATGAAGTGGACCCGGCAGCCTCTCCACCGCGGGCGTCCCCGTGCATTCGACGGCGTTCCGGCCCGTCGGCGACGCCAGCCTGAAGATCAACCCGTTCCGCGCGGTCACCTCGCTGGTCCGCCTCGACCTCATCAAAAACGAGGTCCTGCGCAACTAGTAGGCCGCCGACGTTCTGTCGAAGCGGAAAATATTCACGGACGGCGCTCTCGACCTTGTCGAAAAGGCGGAGCGACAGGGAGGCCTAGACGGGCAGGACGCCAAGCGGTTTGTTAGGGAGGCGCTCCAGACTTTCAGATGGCACGACAAGGCGATCGTCAGCGCTGACATGTACGAGCGGCTCCACAACGCTCATCGGCTAGTCGCCGACGTCGTCTCGTTCAAGGGCCTCACATCAATCATCTGACGCCGCGCACACTGGACTTAGACCACTTATGACAAAGACCGTCGAGGTGAAACAGGAAACCTCGCGCCTCCTGGACAAGCTGGGCCGTCTCCCGCGTGGTCTGGGGTCCGGGGGCGACATGGCGACCTATAGTCCGATTTCTGGTGAGCAAGTGGGCGCGCTGATGACCGTGTCGGGCATCGACGCCGCGCAGGCCATCGAAGCCGCTCACGAAGCCTTCAAGACCTGGCGGCTCGTTCCCGCGCCGAAGCGCGGCGAGCTCGTCCGCCTGCTTGGCGAGGAACTCCGAGCAGCCAAGGAGGACCTCGGCCGCCTCGTGTCGATCGAGGCGGGCAAGATCACGTCGGAGGGGCTCAGCGAGGTCCAGGAAATGATCGACATCTGCGGTTTCGCCGTCGGTCTGTCGCGCCAGCTTTACGGGCTGACCATTGCCACCGAGCGGCCTGGCCACCGAATGATGGAGACTTGGCATCCGCTGGGCGTGGCCGGTGTGATCTCGGCGTTCAATTTTCCGGTTGCCATTTGGTCATGGAATGCGGCCCTTGCGCTGGTTTGCGGCAACCCTGTGGTCTGGAAGCCTTCGGAGACGACGTCGCTGACTGCCCTTGCGTCGCAGGCGATCCTCGAACGCGCGATCGCGCGCTTCGGCGAAGCTCCGGCGAACCTCTCCTAGGTTCTTGTCGGCGACCGCTCCATAGGCGAGGTCCTCGTTCATCACCCGAAGGTGGCGCTGGTTTCCGCAACCGGGTCGACCCGCATAGGCAGAGAGGTTGGGTCCCGCCTGGCGCAGCGCTTCGCACGCTCTATCCTTGAGCTCGGCGGCAACAACGCTGGCATCGTATGCCCGTCTGCCGATCTCGATATGGCGCTCAGCGCGCTAGCCTTCGGGGGCCATGGGTACGGCCGGACAGCGCTGCGCGACGCTGCGTGTCTACGATAAGCCGGTTCCGCGCCTGACGAAGGCCTACCAGAGCGTCTCGGTAGGCAACCCCCTGGAAACGTCTGCCCTCGTCGGTCCTCTGATAGATAAGCAAGCGTTCGAAAACATGCAGAAGGCGCTCGCTTCGGCGAAGACCGAAGGCGGTTCGGTGACGGGGGCGACCGTGTCTTCGATGCCGGCAGGGATAGCGCCTATTACGTGAGGCCCGCGATCGTCGAGATGCCGAGGCAGTCCGGACCGGTGCTCGATGAAACGTTCGCGCCGATCCTGTACATTATGAAGTATTCCGATTTTGACCGGGTCATCGCGGAACACAATGCGGTAACCGCCGGCCTCTCGTCCTCGATCTTCACGCTCAACATGCAGGAAGCCGAACGCTTCCTCTCCGCCGACGGCTCGGACTGCGGTATCGCCAATGTCAATATCGGCACCTCGGAAGCCGAAATAGGCGGCGCGTTCGGCGGCGAAAAGGACACAGGCGGCGGCCGCGAGTCCGGCTCGGACGCCTGGAAGGCGTACATTCGGCGCGCGACCAATACCGTAAACTGCTCCAATGCACTGCCACTCGCCCAGGAGTCTTGTTCGACATCGAGTGACACGCATGAAGGGAAGAGCCAGGCCTATGCCCCATAAGGCCAATCATTATGCACCTATTGGGATGCGGACCTTGACGACAGTGCCCGCTCCGGGTTTGCTATCGATGAAAAGCCTCCCATTGAGTGTGGCGACCATCTGGGAACAGCCGGTGAGGCCGAGGCCGACGTGATTCCCGGCCCGGGTCGAAAAGAAGGGCGTCTTTGCTTTGCGCAGGACTTCTGGCGTCATGCCGACACCGTTGTCTGCGACCTCCAGGAACAGAACGTTGCGGCGAAAAATAGGCCGGTGCACGACCGATGCCTTTACGACAACGCTCGGCCTGTCGGTGTTTTCGACCGCCGTGAGCGCGTTCTGCACGAGCTCGCTCAGCACCAGTTGAAACTGGGTTGCCGGCACGGCTTGTGTTCCCGCCTCGGAATCGACTGACAGCTGCACGATACCGTTCCGATCTTTGAGGTCCAGCAAAAGCTTGGCGAGCGGCAGGACATGCGAATCTCGTTGCGAAAAGGCGATTTTGAGCAAACCGTCATTGATGGATTCGAGCTCATTCGCCGCACTGCGGGCAGCCTTCAACATCTCTTCTCTCAGAGGTTGCTCCGAACCGGTGCCCTCCAGAAACAGTCGCAAAGCGGTGACGCGGGAGCGCGTCATATGCGCGAACAGCGAGGCGAATGAGCGCATGTGTCGATCGCGACGGCTGACGTAAGCGTGACGCTGGTGGGTTATGAGATAGAAGATCGCGACCAGTCCCAGCGCAATCGCGAACATGAACCAGTTGCGGGATGCGGCTATATCGATTTGAGCAGTTTCCTGGAGCGTCGTGCTGTGATCAACGGTGGCGCTAGAGATCTCGTACATGTCCTGTTCGAGATTGGTCATGTGGTCGAGGGCATCCGCATAATTGGAACCAGCTTCGACGACCGGCGCGACGTTTTGCTCGACTGTCCGACGCACGTTTTCCAGGAGTTCGATGTCTTTCTGCGGGAAGAAATGCTGTAGGTACGGCAGCGCCAGAAGCTGAGCGATGTTGACGCTCACAAGAGCCATTTGCCGGTTGATGTCAGGATCGAGCTTGCCGGCTTCGTCGGCGAGACGGATATAGCCATGGACCCTGACAAGCCGCTCGCGCACCTGGGTCGCACGCCATTGAATCTCGTAGGTCTGGTTGAGGATCTCGTCCGTCTCTTGCCTGTAGCGGTCCGATCGGACGAACGCCCAAGTGCTGAGGAGGAGGGCGAGCGCCAGCCCAAGATAAGGCAAGGCAGCAAAAAAGCGGCTGGTGCCCAATCTCATTGGTCCGCGCGCAGCACCACCGGAAAGAAGACCCAGATAGCATTACGGGCTGGGACATAGGAGGCGGGCAGGCGATCGAATGGCCAGACCATGAAGATCGGACCTTTCTCGTTCATGGTGATGGGGCGGAACTGCTGATCGCCTTTGCATCGTCCTTGGCTGCGGTCATCCTTTGTACATTGGCGCTCGACCGCCAGGATAGGCGCATATGACTGGATCTCGTCCATGCGGAGTTCAGACACGAAGTCGTCGTAGGCGACCACCTTGACTTTAGCGACGTTGGCGAGCCCGGTTTTCGCCCATATGTCCTTCAGCAGGGGCCCCCGATAGACGATCTTCTCGTCCTCTTTCGTCCAGGGCGTGCGCGTATCGTAGGTCTGTTGCGGAAATTCGGTCTTCAACTGCTCGACGGTAAGGGTTTGGATGGCCTTGCCCGATGCATCTTCGAGCGTGAGTGTATCGGGATCCGCGAAGGCGCCCTTGCCGGCCGTTGGCCCGGCAACAGCCATGGCGACTGCGAAGGCAAGACAAGGAGCAAGAGCATCACGCCGCATCTGGTTCAACCTCTTCATATTCGCGTGGGCCGTCGTCCTTGGTGAAAAGCACGCACGGTCCGCGGGACCCGCGGGGATCATACGCATAGCCTTTTAGCGCCAATGCGTGGGTGATATCGCGGATTCCATCCAGGCCATACAAGTGATCATGCAGCTCTAGGTAGATGCGCTCGATGCCTGGGAGCTTGGCGTGCTGCAAGAGTTCCCTTTCGGCGCCCTCTATGTCCATAACAAGGACGTTGGCGCCATGCTGGACGATGAAGTCGTCGGCGTCAGTCGAGACAATCGTCATTTCGCGCTCGTACGGCCCCTGATCTTTGTCCATCGAGGACATCCAGAGGTCCTTGCGGAGATAGAAGGTGAATGGGCGTGGCGGACCGGCTGCAAGAATCCCTTTCAGTAGCACCACGTTGTCCAGATCGTTGGCGTCGACGACGCGCTTGGCAAGGGCAACCGACGCCGGATTTGCTTCAAAGGCCCACACCTGAACGTCCGGGATCTGAGCGATAAGCGAGGTGATGATGCCGATGCCTGAGCCGAGTTCCAGAACGCGATCACCGGGCTTCACGGCCTTCGATATCCACTTGGCTTCCTTGGCTTCATAGGTTTCGTTGTCGAGGGCCTGCCAGATGACAGGCGAGACGTCGTCAGGACGCAGGGGCACCTTGACCCCATGGACGGTTATCAATGACATCTGATTAGAGACCCTGCGGTAACCTGTGTCCGTTCTTCATCAATTTTGCCCGCGCCTGTTTGTAATATTTTTCCGCCGAGCTGGGATCGATGCCGAGGCGATCCGCCATTACCTGGTAAACCTGCGTACGCGTCATGCCTGGCTCGCGACGGGTCATCATGTCGATAATTTCCTGTTCTCTTGGCGTCAGGACGGAATACCGAACGTCGGGCATGGTCATCGCCACACGCGAAAGCCGAACTGCAAATCCGTTGGTGGAAATGTCGTCGAGCACGTCATTAAACACCCCGGGCTCCAGCCCGGTCTTGCCGAGGTAGCCGGCCGCGCCGATTTGACGAAAATTTTCGGCCTCAGAATCGCTGTCTGAGCCTGTCACGACGATGTGGATCGCGCTTGGCGAGGCTTCGATGATTGTGCCGACGACGGCAACGCGATCAGCGTCCAGCGTCGGATCGAAGCCGGGAAGTCCCGGATCAATGACGACCAGATCGAACTCAGCGCTCCGAAGCTCTCGCGCAGCGATTTCCAATGTCTCGGCGCCAAGGACAACGCAATTTCCGAGACTCGCCCGAATCTGGTCCATAAGCGCCAGCCGCATCAGATTCTGATCTTCGACAACGAGCGCGCGAAACACTGGCAGCAGGTCCTCACTGATCACTTGGCAGGCAGGTTTTCATCTTTCGCGACGGAAAAATAGGGATGCCATCATCCCTTTTTTCCGCGGCGGGACCGGGACAGTCTTGTTATGCGGGAGGAGCCGAACCACTCGGAGCAGTCGATGCCGATCCACCTTGTGTGCAGCAGCAATGGCGAGCCACGAGAGGCGGATGGAGTCGTGGATCTGATCGCGGCGCATCGCCATGCCGTGGCAAAGGTGGAGAGTCTCGGAAAACGGTTGATGCAGGCCGAAGAGGCCGAGGCCGCGCTGATCGGACCACGGCTTGACGCCGTGATGGCGGACGAGGCGCTTGTCCGCCGCCAGGCAGCGATGGCGCCGGTGGCCGATGTTTGCGAGCTGAAAATGAAGGCCGCATATTTCGCGCGGCTGATGAACGACGGTTGGTGCGACGTGGATGCGGATGACTTGCATGAGCTGCTGCGATCTTTCGTGGACTTTCAAATCTAAGAAAAGAGGGCGGACATCCAAGACGCGAACGCGTGCCATGCGGCATAGGTCAGCGCCGGCACCGCGATGATGGCGATGAATGCGAACGCCCCGGCTATGGCACCGTCCGTGCGGCCATCGACAGGGTAGTAGTAGCGGCTCGATTGATCCTCGTGGTTCATTGCTTGCGCTCCCCTGCCCGTTTCAGCAGAATTTCGATGGGATGTTGAAACTTCGTCGCCCACAGACCATCCGCCTTCATCTTCGCGTTGAGCTCAGCCACCAGATAGCTGGCGCTGACGGTGTTGCCTTTCTGGTCGGTGGCAGCGAACGCGTAGCCGGCCGCGATGAGGGCGGTCCCAAGGTCGATCGTATTGCCGTCGAGTTTCGCGCCACATACCACAAACGTCGCTTTGTCGAGCGCCAAGGCGATCGGCTGGCAGGTCACGGCCGCCGTCGAAAACAAGGCGGCCAGGTGGGCGAGCGAGACGTTGCCGCAATCGAGCTCGTTGCCCTTCGCATCCAGGGCGATCGTGCCCCGCAAGCATGATTGCACGCCATAAAGCCGGTAGAGCTTGCCGCGGTCGCGCCACGTATCTCCGGTCAGCAGTTCGACGCTTTTCGACACCCGGAAGGGCGCGGCTGTCGCGTTTACTGGCGCGGCGCCTTCGGCGCCCACGGCGTGAGCGCACGTGAGTGTAAAGAGCGCGGCGAGGCTAGTTCGCTTCATCGGTCTGGAACTGTTTGCCGAGCTCGGAGGCATGTTCGAGATCTGGCCGCAGGGACCTGCCCTCCTTATTGCGGCCGATCGCAGCCATGTCGAAGAAGACCATGGAATCGTCGTCGTAAGCGACCGAATAGGGATCGTTGGCATTGCCGGCCCCGACGAGCGCAAAGCACGAAACCGCGTCCGGAACGCTGGGCTGGCTTTTGAGGACCAGCGTCTTGCACAACACGACGGATGCACGGGTGTTATAGACGGCCTCGTCGTAGTCCCGCACGGCTTTCGTGCAATCCCACTCCTCAGCCTTGTAGGTGATCTTGGGCTTCGGACAGGCCGCGAGGCCCCGCAGCCTATAGGTGACGCCGTTTATGACGCGTTCGGTCGCGGACGTGATCTCCACCGGCTTGGTTAGCGCTGTTACGTCGCGCTGAAAAAGGCCTCCGCGTGCGTGGTAGCGCTCGTAGACGAAGGTCTTTTCGCCAGGTTTGGCGAACTTGTGCAGATACGCGGTCGACGGCTGCACGAACGGATGCGGCTCGTTCGTGCCCAGATCGGCGGCGCCTAGGACGGTGCTGTGGAGCAACAATGCCGCGAGGAAGAAAAACTGCTTCATCGGAAAAATGGCCTCGACTCTGCTTCTCGTATTGACACTTTACTTTGGCACCATGTACCCATAGTAAAATGTCAAAATCGGTAGCGCAATGAAAAACCGGATCGCCCTTGCGCTTTCTCTCTCAGCCGCCACGGCGCCATTCGGCGCACATGCGGACAACACGACCTCCACGCGCATCGCGGCGGCGTTTGCGCTGCCGGCCCGCCCGGCGGTTTCGACCCGTTCGGACGCTGATCACGGTTCGACGATTGGCGGCGGGTGTGCGCCGACGGATCGCGGGCGGGCCGCGGCCTTGGTGCGCCGGATCGCCGAGGAAGAGGGCTTCGATCCCGATCTGACGGAGGCCGTCGCTTGGGCGGAAAGCGACATGGGCGGCAATCAAGGCCCGTCTCGCGCGGGCGCTCTCGGCATTATGCAGCTCATGCCGGCGACAGCGTCGCGTCTCGGTGTGACCGACAGATGTGACGCGAAAGCCAATATCCGTGCCGGCGTGCGCTATCTGAAAGCGCTCTATGAGGAGTTCCATGATCCGCTGTTGATGCTGGCGGCCTACAATGCAGGCGAGCAGAACGTTTACAAAGCCAACGGCATCCCCGTGAACGACGAGACCACGAAATATGTGGTCAAGGTGCTCAATCGCTGGAAGCTCGGCAAGCTGATCAAGGCTCCCATTCCCAACCCTGTTGATCATCGTCCTGCAGCCGCAACCGAGGCGGTCGATGGCGTCGCCTGGCAAGACGGACACGTCATGGATTTTGGCAACTGAAAAGGAGTGAGATGACGATGGATTATAAAAAGGCGGGCAAATTCGCCGTCCAGTTTATGGCCGCTGCGGTGATCGGAACGGCGCTCGCGCCGGCGAGCGCATACGCGCAGTCAGCCGCCCCGGTCGAGGGCGTACTGGAATGGTTCGTAGGTGTGCTGCAGGGCAGCATTGCTCGATCTTTCGGGATCATAGCCGTTTGCTTTCTCGGCTTCCTTGCCATGACCGGCAGGCTGGTATGGATGATGGCGCTTTCGATCATCATCGGCATCGCTCTGGTCTTCGGTGCTGCAGCTCTGGTCGATTCCATCCGGTCTACCGCTGGAGGCGCGTGACGGATGGAGGACGAAGAGGTCTATGTCGAGCCGGTAAGCCTGCCTCTGACGCGCCCGCCGATGAAATGGGGCGTGCGCTACGAGGTGTTCGCGCTTAACGGCATGGCAGCCGTCATCGCATTCATCGCGACCAGCAGCTTCACGCTCGGCCTCGGTCTATTCAGCGCGACCCATTTGATCAGCGCCTATCTGTGCCAGCGCGACCCGTACATCTTCCACATAGTCGAACGCCGACTGTCGAAACGGGACGCGGTCGCGAACTCGGGCTTTTGGGGCGCCAGGAGCTATTCGCCGTGAGCGTGAACGCCGACCTGAAATTCGCGAAAGCGCGCAAGCGGGAAAAGCCTGTCGAGGCCCATGTCCCCTATTTGCGCCATGTCGACGACAACCTGGTCGTCACCAAAAGCGGCTTTCTGCTCGGCGTCATTCAGCTCAGCGGCCTGCCCTTCCAGACCATGGATCAGGCAGAGCTCAACAACCGCATGTTCAATCGCAACACGACATTCCGCAATCTCTCCACGTCCCGTTTTGCCGCCTATGCGACCATCATCCGGCGTCATGTGACACCAGAGATCGAAGGGGATTTCGACAATCCTTTCGTGGCGGAGCTCGATGCCCGCTACATGGACGAGTTGGGCTCGAAGAATCTGTTCGTCAACGAGGCTTTCCTGACGCTCATCCGCCGCCCGATGGTCGGGCGCGTCGGCTGGGTCGACAAGGCGCTCAATGCGTTGCGCATCAGCACGGCCGGCGAAGAGACTCGTGAAGAGGCCATCGCCGAATTGCACGATGTCCTCAATGGCGTCACCAAGGACTTTTCCGCCTATGGCGCGCGGCTCCTGGGCGTGGTGACGCGACGCGACAGCGTGTTTTCCGAACCTGCCGAGTTCATCGCCAAGGTCCTTGCCGGCGGCGCGGATGTGGAAATGCCGCTGCCGCGCATGAGTTTGGCGAGCGCCTGTGCGACCCGACAAATCTTCTTCGGCAAATCCGCTCTGGAGATCAGGGGGGCGCATGAACGCAAGATCGGCGCCATGGTGTCCATCAAGGAATACCCGCCCTTCACGGCACCCGGGTCGCTCGATGGCCTTTTGCGGCTGCCGCATGAATTTATCCTGACGCAGTCATTCGCGATTGAAGATCGCGTGACGGCCATGCGCCGCATCAACACCATCTCGAACCAGGTCAGCGGTTCGGATGAGGCGGGAACCACGGTTGAGGATTCCGTGCATGCCGGCGCTGACAAGCTTGCCGGCGGCGAGGTGGTTTTCGGGCAGCACCACATGACGGTGATGGCGCTCGCTGCCGACGTCCAAGGGCTCAACCGCTCCTTGTCCGACATCACGGCCGAACTGTCGCGCATGTCGATCGTGCCGGTGCGGGAAACGCTCAACACCGAACTTGCGTTTTGGGCACAGCTGCCCAGCAATTTCAGCTACATTGCGCGCCGCGCCTTGATCTCGTCGCTGAACTTTGCCGGACTGTTCTCGGGCCACAATTTTCCCTCAGGCCAGCGTGAGGGACTGCACTGGAAGCGGCCGATCGCGCTCCTCGAGACGACAAGCCAGACAGCCTATTATTTCAACTTTCACGTCCACGACGTCGGCCATTTCACGGTTTTCGGACCGACCGGTTCCGGCAAGACGGTCGTGCTGTCATTCCTGATGGCGCAGGCAATGCGGATTTCGCCGCGACCCCGCTCGGTCTACTTCGACTACATGCGCGGCGCCGAGCTCTTTATTCGCGCGCTCGGCGGCCGCTATGAGGTGATGGAGCCGATGCAGGCCACCGGCTTTGCGCCGCTCCAGCTGGATGACACGGCAGAAAACCGCACGTTTCTCGAGGGGCTGCTGCGCTACATCCTGACCCCAGACGACGGTTCGCTCGACGTGGCGGAAATGCGCGTGATCAACACGGCCGTCGACAAGGTCTACAAGATCCCGCGCCAACAGCGCACGTTCGAGCTGCTGCCGGAAGTGCTGCGCGGCTCGCTGGCGCCGGGGATGAACGATCTCGCGGCGCGAATTGAACCGTGGCTCGATCCTGGCGACAAGGGCTGGCTTTTCAACAACCCCGTCGATCTCGTCGATTTCTCGAAGCCGGTGGTCGGGTTCGACATGACAAAAATCCTGGCCGACAAAAAATTGCGCTCGGCCGCCCTGCTTTACATCTTCCATCGGCTCGAAGAGATCATCGACGGCACGCCGCTTCTCATGTTCCTCGATGAAGGCTGGAAGCTGCTCGATGACGAGGTGTTTGCCGCCTTCATCAACGAGACGCTGAAAACGATCCGCCGGCGCAACGGTGTCGTCGGCTTTGGCACGCAGACGGCCGAGGATGTGGTCAACTCGTCCATCTCGTCCTCGCTGATCGAGCAGACGAAAACCAACATCTTTTTCCCCAATCCGAAGGCGAGCAAGGACGCCTACATGGCGCGCTTCTCGCTGACAGCGAAAGAGTTCGAGTTCGTGCGCCGCACCGCCAAGGAAACGCGCACCTTCCTGGTCAAGCACGACAGCGATTCCATCGTGGCGAAACTCGATCTCTCGGCCATGCCCGACCTCATCAAGGTGCTGTCGACCAACGAAGCCAACATCAAGGAATGCGAACGGCTGCGCGAGACTTACGGGCAGGAGCCGGAAGCGTGGCTGCCATACCTTTGCGGATGGGAGAGCGAGCATGAAGAAGCGGCTTAGCAACGTGATCGCAGCGGTCGCGATCATGCCTGGGCAGATCACGGCTCTCCCGGCGCTGGCCCAGATCGCCGTCATCGACGGTTCCAACCTGGACAAGCGCGCGCAGGACGAAGAGCACAGCACGAAATCGCAAGAAACCAAATCCGACGAAAAGGAGAAGAAAAAGAGCCTCGTTTGCACCTATTCGAACAAGTACAGGTCGCAAATGTTCAGCCGCTCGCCTGGCGAGGCGCTGAGCCGCGACGCCGAGAACGCAAAGCTCATCCGCTACTATGCGCAAAAATATGGCGTTCCGGAGGGGCTGGCGCTGTCGGTCGCCTACCAGGAATCCCGCCTCGACAGCTGCGCCGGCTCCCACACCGGCGTCAAGGGCGTGATGCAACTGACAAAGGGAACGGGCAGGCAGCTCGGGTTCGATCGCGACATCAACGAGCAAAACGTCGAGGGTGGGGTCAAGTATCTCGGCAAAGGCGTCGCGCAGTGTGGCGCCAGCAACTACAGCTGCCTGGCGAGCTTCTATAACGGCTCGAATGCCGCCGAACGAGCTGAGTGGGCCTCGGGCGTCGGCCGATGGCACGGCACCTTCGACAGTTACGTCTCCAGCGGAGAGGCGCCGGCGGCGTCCCCGCCGGCGATCAGCATCGTGACATCGAGCGGACCTGGCGGCGTTGCCCAAAGCGGCGCCCTCGATTCCCTCTCCAAGGCCGCGGCCGGCCTCAACACCAGCTCCGCACAGATGACTGCCAATTCCTCGCAGATCGACGCGCTTAGCGGTGGCGTCGGACAGGTTGAAGAATACAAGGACGCCTGGGAGCTGAACTCGTCCGCTCGAAGTCTCAATGCCGGCGTGACCGGCCAATATATCAGTCAGGCCTCTGACTTCACTGCCCTCCTCGGTCAGTTTCTTTCGTTGAACAACGTCGGAGCCTCGCAGACCGCGCGCATCATTGCCCCGCCTCAAGGAGGATCCCCAAATCCATTTTCATGCGACCCGGCCGAGCTTCAACGCCTACGGATCGATCAAAACCAATGGCTACCTTGTGCCAGCCAGAACGCGCACACCGCTTCCGGGAACGCACAGTCGGTGCAGATCAACGCCGATCCAACCGGCGCGGCGCGCGCGATCGAAGCAATCCAGGAATAGGAGGCTGATGTGAGAAAAATCGCTATCGCAGCAGGGGCGGCACTTCTGGCGAGCGCCGCTCATGCGCAAATCGCCGTCATCGACAATGCGAATTTGGACATTGCCCGCCAGAATGCGGACAACACCAATTCGATCATGGGCTCCAACAAGGACATCCTCGAGAAGAGCAATCAGATCCTGCAAGCCCTGACGGGCAGCCGCAACGGCTCTCTCGGCATCGGCCAAATGGGCCTGGGCGGCAACATGTCGATTGCGCAGGCGCCGAGCTTCGGCTCGATCCTCAATGGCGGCGCCCTCTCCTTCGGCGGGCTGTCGCCGGAAATCCAGAAGATCGCCGGAGCGGTGATCAACGGCCTGCAGCTGGTCAAACAGCTCCAGCAACTCACCGGCGATGGCAGCAGTGCCGTCAACACTGCCTATAGCGGCAGCGTCAACGTCGCGTCGCTGTTGAGCGCCCTCACCTCGCAGGCCTCGCAAGGGGTCGCGCAACGCGAACAGTCGTTGCAGTCGGCCAGCGGCCAGATCGGACAGGCCGAGGACGTCAAAGGCTCGGTCGATCAAAACACGCGCATGCAGCTTGAGAACGCGCGTGCGGTCAACGAGCTCATCGGCGTGCAGAATGGTGCCGTCGCCGCGCTCAACGAGGAAATGAAGACGCGGCTTTTGCGGCAAAGCCAGGTGCAAAAGCTGATGACGCCGACGCAAATCAATCCGTTCCAGAATTTTGGCACAAGCGGGAACTGATCGTTGACCGTGTGTGCGAAACTGATACCGCCTTGGTGGCGGCGGGCCGGTGTGGTCGCCGTCGCGGTCGCGATTGTCATGGTGAGTGGTTGCGCCCGGCCAGCTCGCGAGCTCAAGGCGCCCTGCGCGCCGCTGGCTTATGTGGGCGATGCGAGCTGCGGGCCCTTGAAGCCGGTCAACGCCCCGCCCTTCGATCGTGTTGTCGAGGATGAATGAACGGCCTGGCGACAAGCATTCTGGGAGGCATCGACGACGTGGGAAAGGGCTTTGTTTCCAGCGTCTACATGCAGCTTGGCTATGCGCTGGGGGATGTATACGCGCTCATGCTTACCGTCTACATCATCTGGTGGGGTTACTCGATCCTCAGCGGCCGCGAGACGATCTCCCCGATCGAGTCGGCATATCGCCTCGGACGCGCGGTGGTCATCTATCTGCTGCTGAATGGTTGGGGCACGTTTTCCGAGACGATCTACAAGCTGGTGCAGGCCGTGCCGAGCGAAATCGGCAAGATCATCGTCGGGGCCGTCTCGCGCGCCACCGGCAACCAGCTCTCGGATCAAGATGCGATCCCAGCCCTGATCGACAATCTCTACCGAGGTGCCCAGGACGTTGCCAATCAGGTCTACAGCGGCACTTTTTACGACATATTCGGTGCGCTGCTTTCCACCATCGTGCTACTGGCCGCCATCATTTTTTCGGCGCTTGCGATCGCCGCAATCATCGCGGCCAAGATCATGCTGTTCATCACTTTGGCGCTGGCGCCGATCTGGATTGTGCTTTGGCTCTACCGGTGGTCAACGCGGATGAGCGAGGGATTCATTTCGCTCACCACCTATCTGATCATCCAGCAAATCCTGATCTACGGCTTCCTGGGCTTTTATTTTTCGCTGGTCAATCTTGCCTTGAACACTGCCACGTCGGGAGGCGCCAGCGTCGACAACAAGATGTCGATGGTCCTGCCGCTCGTCCTGGTCACGATCATCGGCATCTATGTGCTCATGCAGATCCCGGCGATCGCCTCGATCCTGAACGGCGGCGGGTATCTAAGCACGGTCGGCGCATACCGCTCCTACGGCAATGTGCCCAGCAATGTTGCCCGCTATTCCGGAGCTAGGTTTGTCGCAACCCGGTGGCAGCGGCTGAGATCATCCCGCAGCAGCGAGGCGGCTCGGTCATCCATTCAGCAGGCGGCGCGCGATAACGCGAGACCATTGGCTTAGAAGCGCAGGCATCCGCCTAAGAGGCGCGGCTTCAGGGCTGCAGTGGGAGTTTGGCAATAAGGCTAAAGTAAAGTGACAAAAATACAGGCAAGCATCCCCGCCGAGACCGGCAAACTCGTTGACGAGCGCTACTATCAGGCCGGCGCGACCTGGGAAGACGACACACACCGGTCTCTGAGACGTTCGCGCACGCTGGCCTGGCTCGTCAGCGGCGTCGCGAGTGTGGTTGCGGGGCTGTCGTTGCTGACGCTCGTGCTCATCCTCCCACTCAAGCAATTCGAGCCCTATGTGATTGAGGTCGACAAGACAACCGGATATCTCGAAGTTGCGCGCGCGCTCAAACCCGGCGATCTGTCGCAGAATGAGGCGGTCACGGCCGCCAATCTCGTTCGCTATATTCGCGCCCGCGAAACCTATGACGCACGCGAGATCAAGCAGAACTACGATCTTGCGCAGCTTTATTCGACGGGAACGGCGGCCAGGGATTTGACTTGGGCTTACACGCCTTCCAACGCCCAATCGCTCGACAAGGTCTACGGGCGCAACGTCACCGTTTCCGTCGACGTCAAGTCGGTGTCCCTGCTCAACAGCACGACCGCGTCGGTGCGGTTTTCGACCACGACGCGTCGCGAGAATTCTTCCACGACCGACAATTGGGTGGCCGTGGTGAAATTCCGTTACACGACGACGCCGATAAAAAACGAATGGCGCTTCGACAATCCGCTCGGCTTCCAGGTGATGGAATACCGTCGCGATCAGGAGTCGGCGCCGACGGCAGGGAGCGCGCAATGAAGACCCACATTGGGGCCGCCCTGTCCCTGCTGATTTTGCTTGGCACGGCCAGTTCAGCTGCGGCGCGCGACTTTCGTATTCGCTACGTGCCTTTCGACAACGACAATGTGACCACGGTCAATGCCGCCCTCGGCGTCTCCACGATGATCGAGCTCAGCCCGTCCGAAGTCATCGAGACCGTTTCGGCCGGCGACACGAAAGGCTGGTCGATTGTGCCCAAACGCGGCTCGCGCTTTCTCTTCATCAAGCCGCTCGAACGGGACGCCTGGACGAACGTCAACGTCGTTACCGACCGGCGCGTCTATTCGCTGTTGCTCAAAGCCACCGACAGCGATCGCGACCGTGCGTCGTTCCAGGTCCGATTCAGATACGCGGATGAGGATCAAGACGCGCGCCTGCTCTCCTTGGCCCAGCAAAGCGCCGCCGATCCCGATCTCAAGAACCTCAACTATGCCGATCTCAACTACAATTACGTCTATATCGGCGACGATGGCCTGAAACCGCGCGTTGCGTTCGACGACGGCACCAAGATGTTCCTGGAGTTCACCGGCGACATTCCGGCCATCTTCGTCGTCGACGAAAAAGGCCATGAATCGCTCGTCAATCAGCGCACCCAGGGAAAATACACGATCGTCGACAAGATCGGCCGGCAATTCACGCTGAGGGCCGACGGCAAAACGCTCTGCCTCTACAATCGAACCCGGCCGTCGAAGACAGATCCTGTCTCTGACGTCTACGGGCCGAAGAAGCTGGTGCGCGGGTCCGGCCCGTTCTCCTCCCCGACCGCGAGGGGACGCTAGATGAGCAACATCGACTATAACGAGCTTGATGGCGGTCCGACCGTCGCTCGACGCTATGCCGGAGTGGGTGCAAAAGCCGCCATGGTCGCCGCAGGGCTGATTGTTGCGATCGCGCTGATCTGGATCAACTGGCCCCGCGAGCCGCGCTCTCGCGATGCGGCCTCGACCGCTAGCGAAAATTTCAACCCGCCTGAATTTCGCCCGCCGGTGCTGGCCGAGACGCCACAAGCGGCCGACAAGACTATCGACCAGATCGTTGTTCCGCCGCCCGCGGAAGGCGAAGCCAATAAGCAACAGGCCGACAATGTCGATCAGACGGTTGAGCAGGGCGCTGATCTCGATGCGCAGCGGCGCGCCATCGAAGCCCAATTGGCGGCCGAGCAGGCTCGGCGCAAAGCCGAAGAAGAAGAGGCCCGCCGCAAGCAAGCGGCCGACGAGGAGGCGCGCCGCAAGGCCGAGGAGGCTGAGCGGCAAAAGGCAATGTGGGAGCGCCTGCGGTCGAACCAGATGATTACCAGCGAGGAAGCCAACTCGGCCGCCGCGCACGATCAGCCGGCCCAGGCGCAGATCGCCGCCGACGGTCAGCTTGTCCCGGTGCCGGGCGCCGACAACGACCCGAACAAAGCTTTCCTCGCGCAATCGGAAACACATTCGAACGCGATGGCGAAGGCGCGGGTTTTCCGTCGCACCGATGCTTTGATCCCTGAAGGCACGATGATCCGCGGATTTCTGGAAACCGCCATCAACACCGATCTGCCCGGCATGGTTCGCGCGGTGGCGCGCGAAGACGTCTATGCGCTCGACGGCCGTCGCATTCTGATCCCGAAGGGGTCTCGGCTGACCGGCGAATATCGTTCGGGGATTGCGCGCGGGCAAAAGCGTGTGTTCATCGTCTGGAACCGCGTCATCCGTTCCGACGGCGTCTCGGTCGACATCGCCTCGCCTGGCGCCGACCGTCTCGGACGGGGCGGTCTCGGTGGCCGCGTCGATACGCATTGGCTCGAACGCTATGGCAATGCGATCATGCTTTCGGTCGTTGGCGGCGTTTCGGAGTACCTGTCCTCCCTGGCCGATAATGGCAGCGACAGCCAGCAACGGCAGGTGACGACCGTTGATCCGGTGACAGGGCAGACCGTCACGACCACCTATGGCGGCTCCGGTTCCCAACGCGACGCCCGCAGCATCGCCTTCGACAAATCATCCACGGCGCTGCAGCAGCTGGCACAAGAAGCGTTCCGCGACACACAAAACATCCCGCCGACAATTTATGTCGACCAGGGGACGCCGATCGTCGTCTTCGTGCGCCGGGATCTGGATTTTTCCGAGCTCTATTCGGATCCGGTAGAAGAGGAGCTGGCTCGACTGAAGCGCGGCGGCAAGCCGGCAAAGGCCGTCGATCCGACGCCGCTCTTCATGGCGCCGACGTCGGGGGCTGATCCGGATTATCCAGGCTACGGGAGTCCGGTGAGATGAATGTGCAGCCTGTGCCGAACCCTTGGGCGCGCGCACCGGTGCTGCGCGCCGAACTGGAACCGATCTGGCCCTACATGGAGGAAGAAGCGGTTTCCGAAATCGCCGTCAACCGACCCGGCGAAGTTTTCATCGAGCGCCTGGGTACAAAGGAGATGGAGCACGTCGTCAAACGCGAGCTCACCAGAAACTGGATTCGCTCGGTCTCGGTCGGCGTTGCTTCGGCCACCAACCAGGTCGTCAACGAGGTCACCCCGGTCCTTTCGGCAGCTCTCCCTTCAGGCGAGCGCTTTCAATGCGTGCTGCCGCCGGCGGCCCCCGATGGCGGCGCGTTTTCCATCCGCAAGCAGGTCATCATGGACATGACCCTTGGCGACTACGCCAAGATGGGCGCCTTCGAACAGACCGAGATGGGTAGTGGCCTGGCGCTCTCGGCCGAAGAAAAGCAGCTCGCCGAGATGCTCAACGACACCTCGCCGTTGAAATTTCTGCAATACGCGGTTCGCAATCGGATTTCCCTCATTGTCTCCGGCGGCACGTCGACCGGCAAGACGACGTTCCTCAATGCGTTGTTGAAGATCATTCCCTCTCATGAGCGCATCATAACCATCGAGGATACGCGAGAACTCAAGCCGGCGACGGCCAACACCGTGACGCTGCTTGCCTCGAAAGGCGATCAGGGCCTTGCCAGGGTTACGCCGCAACAGCTGCTCGAGGCGTCATTGCGCATGCGGCCCGACCGGCTCTTGCTCGGCGAGCTTCGCGGTGCCGAGACATTTTCCTTCCTGCAAGCCATCAACACCGGCCATCCCGGTTCGCTGACAACCGTTCACGCCAATTCAGCCCGCTCGGCCTATGAGCGCCTGGCTCTCATGGTCATGCAAAGCAATGTCGGGCTCTCTCACAGCGAGATCCTCGACTATCTGCGCGAGGTGATCCCGGTCGTCGTGCAGATGGTGCGCGGCGACGGCGGACGCCGATCAATCAGCGAAATCAAGTTCACGAAGGCTGAGACGATCTGACGAGGTCGCATGATGGAAAAGATCGCCGGCAGGACCTTTCTGGCCTTGATGGCTGTGGCGCTGGGCGCGTTGCTGTTTGTGGTCGCATACGCGGCGACCGACTGGTACAGGACCGGATCGCATTTTCTTTTCGACAGCCTGAATGCGGACCCGCGGCCGGTCTTCGCCTACGCCTGGACGGACCTGAAAGCTGGAAGCTTCGCAAAGCTGCAATACGCCAGCGCCGCGGCCCTATTCGGCTTCGTCCTGCCCCTCGTCATCGCATTCTTAATGCGGCCGGCCAAGCGCAACGACGCGAAATTCATGTCGATGGCCGATGTTCGCCGGGCTGGCCTGCTGAAGCCCAAGGGGATCTTCATCGGACGCGCCGGCGGCAGACTGGTCAACGTCTTTGCCCCGCACCGCGATCGGCGCACCGGCAAATTGCGGCTGACGCGCCCCAGAGTTCGCGGCGGCAAGAAACTTTGGATCGACGGCGATGACGTCGGCGGCTTCGTCATTGGACCGCCCAGATCGGGCAAAGGCGCGGCGCTGATCATCCCGAACGCGCTAATGTGGCCCCATTCGCTGGTCGTGCTCGATCTGCGCGGGGAGACCTATGAAGCCACGGCCGGCCATCGGGCCACCTTCAGCCAGGTCGTCCGCTTCGCGCCGGCCGACCGCGATGGCAACACCGCCTTCTATAATCCGATGGATTTTATTTCGCTTGATTCGGCTCAGCGGGACATCGACCTGCGCAACATGGCGGCCGCGCTCTTTCCGCGGCCACCTGCCAACGCCGACCCTTATTGGGTCAACGATGCCCGCCTCCTCTTCACCGGCATTGCCTCTTACGTCATGGAGTCCCCGCGGATCGCCAACGAAAACCGCAGCTTCGCCACCATCCTCAAGATCATGAACGGCGTCGACGAGCCGATCCTGGAGTTCCTGGCGAGCCTGCGCGACACCCGCCGGCATGAAGTGTCCGATTTCACGCTGCAGACGCTTCTCCCCTACGTGGATATGGCGGAGAAGCAGTTTTCCGGTCTCTATGCCGGCGTGCGCACCGGCATGGCGCCCTTCCTGAACGAGCGGCTGATGCGGGCAACCTCGCGGAGCTCGTTCGACATCCGCAATTTCAAGAGCGAGCGAGTCTCGCTCTATCTCGATTTCCGGCGCGAGCAGATGGCTTCGCTGGGCCCGCTTTTCAATGTGCTCATCACGCAGATGATGAACTTCATGTCCGAATCCATGCCGCGCCCCGACGAGCACCAGGTGCTTGTCCTGCTCGATGAATTTCAGAACCTCGGCAAGCTCGAGAAGGTGACGGACATGGCGACCGTCCTTGGCGGGCACGGCGTGCCGATGTGGTTTTTCGTGCAGTCGCTCAAATCGGTCGACGAGATCTACCGGAAAGAAAGCCGCGAAACGCTGATCAACGCTGCCCGAGTCCAGATCTTCTTCGGCGCCCAGGAGACCGACGATCTGCGCTACGTCTCCGAGCAGATAGGCGAAACGTCCGAACCCCAGAAGGACGTCACCAGGACGCAGGCCAGCCTTTTCGACACCTATTACACGCGCTCCGTTCACAGCAAGCAAGTTCGTCGGCCGTTGATGCGTCCGGACGAAATTCGCACCATGGACAAGAACAAGGTCGTCATTCTGCCGCGCGGCGAAAATGCAATCCTTGCGACTCGCAATTTCTATTTCGCTGATCGGGAGCTCTCCAGGCGGGCGTTCATGGCGCTCCCGGCGAACGTACAGCACGCCAAACCAGTCACTGCCGCCGCTGCCCTCCCCTCTCCGTCCGTCCAGTCGATCGTGCCAGTCGGGCCACGCTACCGCTCCGGCATCACACAGTCGCGGCTGCAGCGCGGTGCGACCTTCGCTGCAAAAATCGGACGTGCCGAGCGGCCAGTCGCTCGCCGTCGCTTTCCCGCCGCACAAAAGAATGAGCTTGAGGCGACCCATATCCCGTCGGAAACGGCGGCGCCCGTTTCGCCACAGGCTGTCGACTTTTCGGCTTTGGCCGCCCGGGCGGCGTCGACCAGGATCTCGCCGCAAAAAGAGGCCGTGATTGCGGCCATTCTTGCTCAGGCCAAATCCTTCCGTCCGCAGTCGACCGACCCCGAGACGTTCGACCGCAATTTAAGCGTTATCGCAGAAGAATTGCCGGACGTTGTGGATGATTAATTCCGCCGACAAGCGTAGCGAGGCGATGTCAATCCATGCAAGGCGCTACATCTCAGCCAAAGTTGGATGTCCGGGTTGCATAGGGTGCGGAAACCAGCAGCGAAGCGGCGAACAAACCCGATTGTCGACCACAGTCCGTCACCGACCGAGAAGCCGAGGTCGTCCCGGACGAAAGGCGATCTATGTAATTGGAATGGACAATGTGCTGAGCCGCCAGCAAGCATAAACGCGAGTGGAGCAGATGCGAATCACTTGCTGAAGTGCCGACTGCATTTCACAGTTCTGGCGGGGGGGCAGAAGTCACCATGTTGTCAAAAGGTTCTGACTGGCTGCGGTGGGAGCCACATATCCACGCGCCAGGTACCGTTTTGGAAGACCGCTATCCGGCCGAGGGATTTGAGGCCTATCTCAATGCCCTTGAGTCTGCGACGCCGGCGATGCGCGCGATTGGCATCACCGACTATTGCGTCACCGCGTCCTACCAGCGGGTAAAAGCGGCCAAGGATGCCGGCCGCCTGAAGCAATGCGATCTTCTCTTCCCCAATGTCGAGTTGAGGCTCGAGATAGGGACCGTCAAGGGCCATTTCGTCAACATCCATCTCCTCGTCAGTCCCGAGGATCCGGGGCACGTTGAGGAACTGAACAGGTTTCTGCGGCATCTGAAGTTCTCGACCGCGGATGATGAATACAGCTGTACGCCCGACGACCTGACGAAGCTTGGCAAGCGTATGGATCGGTCGATCAGTGACAACGCCTCGGCGTTGCGGGCGGGGGTCACCCAGTTCAAGGTATCCCGCAGCGGACTGCAGGCAGCCTTCAGGAGCATGGAGTGGGCTCGCGACAACATCATCGTTGCCGTATCGGGCAATGCCGATGGGACCTCAGGCGTCCGGGAGGCCGCCGACCGGGCGGTCAGACAAGAGATTGAAAAATTTGCCCAGGTTATCTTTGCCAGCAGCCCCAAGCAGCGGGATTTCTGGCTTGGCTTAGGCCCTGCAGCAACGCCCCAGGAGATCCAAGACGACTATGGCGCCCTCAAGCCTTGTCTATGGGGATGTGATGCCCATGAAATGTCGCTCGTTGGCAAGCCTGCGGAAGATCGCCTTTGCTGGATCAAGGGCAAGGCAACGTTTGACGGCCTGCGGCAGGCCTGTATCGATCCCGATAGGGCCTATGTAGGCCCGAATCCGCCTGCATGGTCATCAGAGTCGCAGACAATCAGTCACATCGAGATTCTGGATGCGCCGTGGGCCCGCACCCCGGCCATCGGCCTGAATCCGGGACTGGTAACCATCATTGGGGCGAGGGGGTCCGGTAAGACAGCGCTTGCCGATATGATCGCAGCCGGATGCGACGCCTATGTTGAGGACGAAGAACGCCCGTCGTTTCTCGAAAGGGCAGGTGAGCATCTGAAGAACGCGAAGGTCTTGGTCCACTGGTTGAGTGGGGAAGCAACTTCGGCGAAGCGTCTGGATCAACCTGGCGCGGACTGGGATAGTTTTCCGCGGGTCCGCTATCTGTCGCAGCAGTTCGTCGACCGGCTTTGCTCTCCAGAGGGCATGCCTCAGATGATCAAGGAAATTGAGCGGGTCATCTTCGAAGCCCACACGGATCGCGACGGCGCGGTGAATTTCCACGAGCTGCTGGAGCTCCGCGCCCAAGGACTTCGGGAATCGCGGCAGCGAGAAGAGTCTGCCATCAGCGCGATGTCTGAACAAATCGCGCTGGAGCGGGAAAAGATTCTGGCCGTCGACGGTCTCAAGAAGCAGATTGCCGAGAAGGAAACCGTCATCAAAGGGTATGAGAAGGACCGATCCGCCTTGGTCCCTTCGACGACCAGCGCTGCGGTCGCCCAAAGGCTCCAGGATCTCCTTAGTGCCGCCGACAAGGTCCGGGGTTACCTCCGGTATTATGCCAAACAACAGGCTGGACTTGAGAACCTTCAGAACGACGTCGTTGATCAGCGGCAGAACCGGGCGCCCCAGCATCTTCGCGACCTGAAAGAGGCACATGCCGCGAGCAAGCTCGATGAAGCTGCTTGGGAGAGGTTCCTTCTCGACTTCAGCGGCGATGTGGATGACGCGATCAAAGCGAAAGCCGCCCAATCCACCAAAGAGCTTGCCTACTGGAAGGGCTCTGCGCCCAAGCTGCTGGAAAACGGAAGCTATGTCCTTGACGATGCCGACCTGGTGAGGATCCCCCTGGCGGTTTTGGAGGCGGAGATCGAGCGAATTCAGAAGGTCGTCGCTGCCGACCGGCAGACTGCCGACAAACTTTCTCTCAACGCCAAGCGGATCGCAGAGGAGACCGCCAAGCTTGCTGCTCTGAAAGAGAAGCTGACAGACTGCGAGGCGGCCTCGAAGCGCCGTAGTGATTTGATAGAGTCGCGCAAGAAAGGTTACAGGCGCTGTTTTGAGGCCATTCTCGCCGAAGAAGCTGTGCTACGGGATCTCTACGCACCGCTCATGGTGAGACTGGCCACCCAGGGCGGGACCTTGGGTAGGCTTTCATTCACGGTCTCGAGGGTCGCCGATGTGAAGGCGTGGGCTGACAAGGCCGAGAAGGAACTCTTTGACCTGCGCACCGGCCCTTTTCGCAGGAAAGGCACGCTGCTTGACGATGCCACAAAGGAGCTGAAGGGCGCTTGGGAGTCTCAGGATGCGGACACGATCGCCAGTGCGGTCGAAGGTTTCTGGGACAAACATCGGGAGGAGTTGCTCGAACCGAGCCCCCGAGATCCAGTGGAACAACGCAAATGGTTGAAAACGTTTGCGCAGTGGCTCTACAGCTCGGACCACATCTCCATCGAGTACGGCATCAAGTACGACGGCGTCGACATCCAAAAGCTTTCCCCCGGAACCCGCGGGATTGTCCTGATCCTCCTGTACCTCGCGTTGGATGATGCTGATGACAAGCCTTTGGTCATTGACCAGCCGGAGGAGAATCTGGACCCCAAATCCATCTACGATGAACTGGTCCCACTTTTCCGGAGCGCTAAGCGCAATCGTCAGGTGATAATGGTCACGCATAACGCCAATCTGGTCATCAACACTGACGCCGACCAGGTGATCATCGCCAACGTCTCGGAGATGAGCGGCAGCGGCCTCCCGGGCATAACCTACCGGTCTGGCGGTCTCGATGAGGCGGATATCCGCAAAACGGTGTGCGACATCCTCGAGGGCGGGGAGGCCGCGTTCCGCGATCGCGCACGAAGGCTGCAGATCAAATTCTGAGGCTCCCACGAGCGGAAAGGTTTCGTTTCAGCAGCTTTGCGCACAAGGCCTATTTCTCATTGATCAAACCTTGGAACTGATTGCCGTTGGCGTCATAAAGGATCGTGAATTTCGGTCCCTTCGGGGTGCCACACCTCCAGTGCTGCTACTCGCTGCTGCGTTGCCGGTCGAAGACGACGAGGCCTTGAGCGCCCAAGTCCATTGCTGAATTCGGGCATGTCTCTGTCTCGCAACGGGCTGCGGTTGCGGCCCAAATGCTTTAGCGCTCGTATTCGTCGTCCTGGCTGCGCTGCGCCTTGCGGTCCTGTTCGTCGGCCTGCCGGCCCTTTTGCTTGGCTGAGTCTTTTTGCTGCTGAACACGCCGTCGCGCCTTCTCGGCCTGCGGTCCTGAGGTTTCGGGCTGACGCGTATCGTCTCGGGCCGGCAAATCGCGGCCGCGCGCCTCCCTTTGGGGCGCGGCCTCGCCGGCTCCACCTGCACCCTTTTGCTGCTCGAACTGGAGGCGGGCCAGTCGATCGTGCATCTTGTCGTTCACGCCATCGCGGTATTGCTCGAAACGGGGTTGCTCAGCATTGGGAAGCGTGTCCCGCATCTGATCCAACGCCTGGTTCACACGCGCCATCTTCTGCCGCATTTCCAAAGGTGTCTGCGCCATTTCGGTAGCTCCTATCAGCCTGGTCAATTCTTTCATGCCGGGATGGGACAAGAACGACGGGGTTAGCCTCGGTCCCCCGCCGTACTTTGAGCGGGCATCTGCCGGCTCCTCGCCTCCCCTACGCGCATGAACCTGGAGGACAGTGTGACCGATCGCCTGGGCTGCGGTCAGCGCTTGGCCGGTGACGCCAGCCGCCCGCATCACGGTGGCCGTCTGCTGCCACACGGCGGCGATCGCTCCGCCATTGGCGACGAGCAACCCGCTATCCATTCGACGCTGTCGCTTATCCTCCACGCGCGCGACCGTCTTGTCACTGACCTGGTAGCGCGGATCGTGCTGCGCGCGCTTGTAGGCGCCCGCATGTTCCTTCGTATAAGGTCGGCTCATTGCGTGATCGTACCGGCGGGTTGCGGCCATCGCTATTCCGTGTTCGCGCGCCTTCTCAGCGTACGCTTCCCGCCAGGCATGGAGATCCGCCTTGTAGAATGTCAGCCGCTCGCCATCGGCCGAGCGCGCCTGCACCATGGCGTGGATATGGACGTGCTTGGTCTCGGCATGGTGTGCAAGCACGAATTTGTGCCCCGGAGCGCGTTCTTCGAGCACCGCACGGGCGGCCGCCATGATGGCTTGCGCGTCCGTACCAGCCCGGGCAGAGAAAAGCAGGTGATAGGCATTGCGCCGCTCCCGGCCGGAAAGTTGTGGCCGCCATTCCTCAAAAATCGCCGTGGCCGCCTTCGTTGGCTGTTTGCTGGAAACCGCCTGTCCATTCGCGCGACGGACCTGCTCGTGCGCCCGAATGAATTTTTGCAGAAAATATTGCGCCTTTCGCTCGTTCCCGACGGCCGCGGTCACTTCCGCTGCCGCGCGAATACCGGCCTTCCCCATGGCTTCGTCCAAGCCTGCTTCGATCTTGCCGAGCGCTTTGCTGCGTGAATTTGCCCGCCCGGCGGCTAAGATCTTGGCAAGTGGTCCGGCGCGTTCTCCCGTGTGGCCATAAACGGCGACGCTGTCGCCCGTGCGAGCATAGACGAACGGCTTTGATCCGAAGGCCGCGTTCAAAGCCTCGCCAAGCGCTTCGTCCGTGACGTCGCCGGCGAGCTCGAACCGCACCTCGATGAAATTCGTATTCTTAAGCTGCGGCTCGAATGTCTCCGTGAATTGGTGCAGGAAGCCGCGACGGTCCTGGGCATTGGCAAGCCCCTGTCCGCTATCGGTGAAGATCTCGATATCGCGCTTCTCGCCCTGTTCATTGGCGCGTGTGCCGATATAGGCAAGCAAGGCGCCCGCCTGTTTGCCATTGGCCGCGCTCGACAGGACCTTGAACACCGCCGGCTGCGCGCCGGCGGCATAGGCTGCTCGCGCCGCAACCGCTCTCGCCTCTCGCGTTGGCCGCGCGAAGTGTCGAGCGGACGGGAGCGCGCCCGACCTTCCGCCGCCCCCACCACGGCGCCGCCATTCTTCTTCCTCTTCCTTGACGAAGGCGCCGAGTGCGAGGCCGAAAATCGCTATCGCCCCATTTGCGTCGCTGGATGAACGCAGACTCCCGCTGGTGCCCACAGACAGCGGTATCGCGCTGAGCGGTCCTCCTCGACCTGAGGACGAAACAGGTGCCTTTGCGACGCAGGAGCTCGCTCCCGGGTGCCTCGCCATCGACGATTCCACGCCGGCCATAGGCGAAGCCACGCGGGCCTGGGTCACGCCACTCGCACGGATGTTCATCGCTTGACGATCGGCCGTCTCCCGACGGGCCGCTTGCAAAAGCTTATCATCGTTAAGCTCCTCGAGATCGCCAGCGCCCGGCATCCGCAGATAGCGTTCGATTTCGGCAGCATATCCGGCGAGACGACCGCTCATGCCTTGACCTCGCTGCGCTTCCGCGGCCTCGCAATCATCGCCTTCAATTCTTCGCGGAACCGGCGAACGAGCTCGCCAATGGCGATCAAGGCGCGCTCGAGGTCTTCGTCATACGGCACCCGGCCCTCGTTCATCGCGCGGACCGCCTGATTGAAATTCACACCGACACGCCGAAGCTGGTCGGTGGCCTCCTCAATGGACGGTCGCAGCTCCCCCGTCGCTGCCGGCAGAAAGCCCGCCTCGGCGCGGACAAGGCGGCGAACGACTTCGCTGACCGTCACCGACTCACCGTCAGCCATAGTGCGCAGCCGCTCCAATTCGACGCTCGAGAAGCGCACATGCAGGACGTCGCCATAGCGCCGGGATGCGTTCTGCGTTTCTGTTTGGCCGTTGTTGGGTCTCATCTTCAAGCCCGCTTGCGGGCGCTAAGGCCCTTGGGCCGCGCCGTCCTTTTTTCGTGTGTAACACAAAAAAGGCTATCCTGCCAAAGACAAAAACAACATCATCAAATATCTTTGCGGTGGTACTCTAAATCACCCCAGCTTTCATTTCCAAATCATCTGCACATGTTAGCAAGGAAACATGCTCCCTCGGAAACATATTGCATCGTCAACTTAGCGACAAGCCGACTTAGCGACATGTTTCTTTTTCAGCATGTTAGCTTGCTGCGGAATCATCATGCTGACATGGAGACAGATCGCAAGGAGCAGGGACATGAGCTCGTGCGATCGGGATCGCCGCGACCCCCATGGGCTACGTAAGGCGGATAAGCTGAGCCACGCGACCGGGGCCAACAGGCACGGCCGACTTGCGCAGGGCCAGGCATCGATGGCGCGGCCTCGCCGATGGGCCTCCAGCATTCTCTGCTAACCCTCACCGCGGCGGATGCCGCGGAGCGGGCCGACCTAATCGTTCGGCAGCTTGTGCTTATGAATCCTGATGTAGTCCTGCACCGCCTGGCGCAGCAACTCGGTCATGCTGTGGCCGTTGCTGATCGCGAGCAGCTTGAATTGGCGCTGCTCCCCGGCCGTAAGGTAATAGCCGCAGCGTACCATTTCCTCGTCGCGAATCTTCTTGCCGGCAACCGGATCCTTCTTCTGGCCCTGTCGCAGCATTTTGCGGAAATCCGGCCGAGGTGACACTGGCGCAGCTTCGGCCTCCGATGCCGCCGCGGATGCGGCGGCAAGCGGCTGAGGGGCGGGATCGGACTTGGGAGCGATGAACATGCTCGGTAGCGCCGGCGGCTCAGTGGAGATCGCTCTCATTATGCGAGCCTTCTTGTCGTCCTGTGACTCCGGGAAGCTCTTGTCGGTCATGCGGCCTGCCTCATTGCTTCGGTGAAGGTCTTCAGGACATCGTCGAAGACCCCTTCACTTTCGGCAATCGCCTTCGCGTCGGGCTGATCTGGGCTGTAGAGTGTCTGGCCGCTTTGCAGGTCGCGATAGGCGACACGGTTTTGCAGCGCATGGTCGGCGATCGGCGTGCCGTTCGCCTGAATGATTGCGCGCAGTTCGCTCAAGGCTCTCGCCTTCGCATCGATGATGGTCTGTTTTGTCAGGACAAACACGGCTGGCAGCGGCCGGCCGCGCGTTTCGACCGCGAGCGGAATGTAGTGGTCAGTGATCTGGATTGCGGCGGTCACGTCATCGAGCGCAAAGAAGATCGGCACCACGACGATATCGGCGGCAAATAGCCCGGCCATGAGATTGTCGTTCGTGGTGCCTTCGGTGTCGATCAGCACCACGCTACGCTCGCCATTGTGCAGTTCCGCCGCCTCCAGGATCTCGCGCGGCTTCGTGGCGCTGACGAGCTCGAGTGTCTCGGGACGATTGCCGGCCTCCTTGAGCATCTGAGCCCAGCGGCTCATGTTCTGGCGAACGTCGCCGTCGATGAGTGTCACCGCGTAGCCGCGCTTAAGGGCGACGGATGCCAGCGCGCGCAGCAGGGTCGATTTGCCAGTGCCACCTTTGGCGATAGCGGCAGATATGATCATAGCTCGGGGGACCTTCGATGAACCGCTTTTTATGCCAACCGCCTGCCCGGCAATTGTCATAACTGAACCCAAAGTGTAGTGTCAATTTATGAGCGATCAACCGGACAGGACAGTGATGTTCAGGGCAGCTTTGGCCGAGATCTCGACGCGCGACGGCTGCGAGGCCGCGCTTGATGCGGCAGCCGCCACGCTGGCGCATTACAGCGCGCTTGCGTCCGTCGGCATGATGCGCCAGCGCGAGCTGATCTTGATGGTGCCGAACAGTAAGGTGTGCGGAACGGATGATTAGGGCAGTATTGGTGGCCGTAGCGGCGGCGGCGAGCGTCGGCGCCGCCGCTCAAGGTGATCAGTCCAAGGAGGCCGGCAGCAATCCGATGTGGCCCGCGGGGCTGCGATGGGATTGCGCGACGGCAGCGAAAATTGTGTGTGAGCGCGACGGCTCCTGCAAGGTCGCTCAAGGGGATGCTCATTTCCTGCTCAATTACGACAGCAACAACGTCGAGTTTGCGAGCGGCGATGTCCGCATCAAACGGCATTATCAGCAGACAGTGCAAGGCAGCCCTCTCCAAAGCGAGGTCAAGGTGGAACTCGCCGACAATCGCGTCATCTGGCTGACGGCGGTGGACGCCAGTCGCACCTATTCCGACGCCTGGGTGGGTGCCCTCACTGAATTGAAGGGTGGCGCCGTCCTTTTGGAATCCCAAGGCGTGTACTGCACCCCACACAAGTGAGCGTCGCGAACCGGGCCCGCGCCAAAGCGCTGCACGGCTTCTGTACAGCCGGAACCGCCGGCGGCCCGTTCTCTCCGGCCTCCGCCGTCCCTACGGCGCTAGTGGGGGCGCGCTCCGGCTCCGGCTCTTTGGGCATGGGAATTGCGGCGACACAAAAGAAGGTGCTTCGACGGACCGGATGGCGGGTCAGATAGGCCCGGTGCCGCTCGCGAGGTGATCACTGCAGGAAGGGTTTCGAGGGTTTGCTGATCGACGCCGGAACTGAACAAAACCAGATGTTCGCTAGCAGACAATTATTGCAGCTGCATCGCTTGCCAGCCATCGGGTCCCCTGGAGAATGCGACCAGGCCATCACCTTCGCCTTTCCAGGAAGTGCGAAGCTTATACTTCACGGCGCATTGCACGCCGGGACCCATGATGTTCTTCGAGCACTCTCCGATGCGCAACGTCGCTTGATCAGTATTTTTCGCTCGCCGGAAAGCGTCCAAAGCCTCGGCCGGCGATGGAATCTCAAGGCCGGCCGCGGCCAGTTTCGCACACAGTGCCGGCTCGGACGCAATCGCCGCGGAGAGCTGGCCTTGAGCCGGATAGAATGCGAGCGTGCCGCCTATGCCGACCAATGTTCCGGATGCCGCCGCCATGATAAGGGCCCCCGCATTGAACATGATTACGGCTTCGGAAAAACGTTGAACGTCGACGCGATAAGGTCCGTCGTATAGACTGTCTCGCCGTTTCGTTTGAAAGAGTTGTTGCTTATGCGGCCTTCGACGAAGACGACATCGCCGGGCTTGGCGTTCTCCGCCACCCAGGCGGCTTGCTTCTCCTCCAGGACCGTCACCTGGACCCAATCAGTGGCTTCCTTGGGATGGCCTTGCTCGTCGCGCCAATTGCGATTGGTGGCAATGTTGACCTTGGTGCTTTTGTCGAAGGGCGCGACCGACCCGAGATTGCCATGAATGGTGAACCTGTTGACGCTTTTCATCGGGGTAACTGCCTCTTTTCCTACCACTAATTTAGCCGCCCGGGGTGACTCGGGATCATGGTCTGCTAAGGTTGAACCAGGTGCGCTGCCGCAGCCCGTTCGCGTCGTCGTAATCGATGTAGTAAGGCTTCGCGCGGCGCGGGCGTTGAATGTCGTAATGGGTGGTCGTTCGATCGTTATGTGCTCCGCTGGAGACATGAGTAAGCTGGACCGGCACGGTGCGGTCGCCGAGATGGACGGTTCCCGTCGGACTTCCGTCTGCCTGACCATGCCGCGCTCCAAAGTTGGCAGGCTGACCGAGATTGCCAGCCGCGATTCGGCACATGCTGGCCTGGCCTTGTCCCGGCCGGTCGCTAGTCGGTGCGTAAGGCATCCACCCCTGCGGGCAGGCCTCGTACGGATCGTAGCGGGCCCCGGACGAATTGGCCTGCGGACAAGTCGGCCACGAAAAGCCCGGCAAGCCCATGGCGTCGATCAGCCGATCTATCGGCGGATGACAGGAGGGCGTACCCTGCCAGTCACCAGACAGACAAAGCAGGACCTGGCAGCCCCACTCGGATGCGAATGCTTGGGAGGGAACAGACCCGGCACCCGCGATCGCGGCAGCGCCCATAATCAGACATTTGAGCATGGTGATGGCTCTTTCTCTCTGAAACGTTTTTGACACTTTACTATGGATTTTGCTCAAGGAAAAGGGCAGACCGAACAGGCGGGTTCGTGCGAATACATAGATTCATGCTGCCAAACGAAGCGGGCGAGGTGAACAACCCGCTTCGGGACAATATCGCCTGGTTCCTCGAAACCGAGCGCCGCAGGCGAAAGCTTCGCCATCAACACATGGCGGAACTGTTCAAGACGTCGCCTGGTCAAGGGCTGGCATACCGAACCTACATTCGCACCATGAGAAAACGAAACAACGTGACGTTGCGCACGGTCGAACAGATGGCCCAGGCGCTCGAGGTGTCGATCGCGACACTTCTGGTCGGCGACGCGGCGGTGGAACCATGGGCACATAAGCTCACCGAAAAATCGATCCGCGCGCGCCTCGCCGCCATCATCGACAGCGAGCGCAAGCGCCGCAACCTGGTCCGCTATCAAATGGCGGAGGTCCTGGGCGTGTCGGAGATCACCTTCACCAAGCTCGAGCGCGCGAGCGGCAATATCAGCGTCGACACGATCGCCGCCGTCGGCGAGGCGCTCGGCCGCGATCCGGCGACCTTTTTGTTTCGGGAACCCGACAGCCAGCATCAACCGGCCTGACTTGGCGCAGCCGATCGCAAGGGCTGTTTTTCAAACAGCCTCGTGCCGCTTTTAGGGGTTCCGCGGCAAGCGTGGTTTTGGCGGCTAACGCGTCAGCCGGTCGGCGATGCGTGACTGGGGAATGGCTTCAACCCGTCCGGGGGCCAGTCGGATCGGCTGTTAAACGGTCTTTTGCTATATTTATTGCGGGAGCTTCCTGTGGACGCCGCTTTTTTGAAGGCAGTCGGATAAAATTTAAGGCCGAGATTGGGCCGAAATTTCGCGATCCAGGCGATCTGACGCCGATGCACGACAACAATGTGATTTGTCAGGTTCCTGGCTCGCCATTGCCGGCGCTCGGTGACGCGCAGCAAGCCGAGCGTGCCGGCTTTTCGCAGCGCATTGCGCACCGTTGTCGGCCCGACGCCTGCGCGATCGCCGATTTCTTTTACGGATCGGTCGCATTTGCCGTGCTGCCGGCAGTCGCACATGACGATGTAGAGCGCCGCGCTTTCGCCTTCGGTGAACTCGCCGGCGAATTCGGGCCGGATAGCCTGCATGCGAGCGAGACGCCGCTTGCGTCTCCACCGCACGGGATCTCGCAAGCCGCGGGCAGCTTCGCGCCGGCCTCGCTCACTGCGAGGGCGTTGCGGATAAGAGGAGCGGGGTAGTGCGCGACCATCCGCAGGGGCCTTCTTGAGGTTGGCGCGTTGTCGCTCAGCCTTCTCGCAAAGCCGCTCCGCATCGGCCTCGCCCAGCAACTCCTCGCCGTAGAGCTTCCATATCTGCCGGCAAAAATCGTCCAGCTCGGCCAATGACCGAATGTTCGTGAGCCATAGGCTCAACGTTGAATAGAGATCCATTTCTTTCCTCTCGCCAGGCCGTGCAAAACCGTGGCGCGGAAGCGCATTTTTTCTTGCAATGCCGGGAAAGACGGGCTACGGTCTCACAAAATCTTCGGGCGAGATCAGGAGCGCCAACTCCTGTAGCCTATTCCCTGGAAAAAGCCGGCCTCCGCGCCGGTTTTTTTATGCTCGATTTTTCCTCCGTTCAGACTCACTCGGCATGATTGCAAGGCGGAGCATACAAAGTAAAGTATCAAAAAATCCGCGAGCGGGTTATTGAGATCGCCGTCTGACAGACAAGAATCACGCGGGGATGCCTGGCGTTCGTTTTCTTACGGTTTGCCCGAAGCCGCCCCATGGCGCGTCCAGCTATCGATCTGAGGCGCTGAGTAGCTGGGCGATCTGAATGACGCCCCGCTGTTTGCGGGGCGCCATTCGGTGTTCGTCAGTCGCCGTTTTGACGGTTCGGCCGAGACCAGATGAGGCTGTAACTCTGACCGCCTTCGTCGGCGACGAGATTGGCGTAGATTGGGGCGGTGAAGCTCGGATCGTCGAGCTTGAGGCCCAGATAGGCGCGGCCCTCGTTGGACTTTTTGGACCAGCCGGCACCGAACTCGACTCGACCAACGAGCACGCGGTGGCTGGGTGCGTTTTCGCCGCTGGCGCGCGTATCGGGGACGATCCGGACCTTCTTGGCCTGGAGGGAAAGCGTGATGATCTCGCCGTTGAATTCTTCGCCGGCCAGCTGGAAGTTGCCGATAGTAGCCATGTTCGTGTGCTCCTGACTGGTTTGTCCGAAGCCGCCCTGTGCGGCCTCGATAGCGGTCGTGAGACGACGGTCCGGCCGACTGCATCCACTGGGCCGCAGCGGAGCGGAGGACGGCGGAAGCCGAGCTTGTTGTCCCGCGAGGAATGCGGCGAAGCCGCAGGGGAAGAAGGTCGGCGAAGCCGTTGCAGGCAAAGGCCGGGCCGGCGTCAGACCAATCTTAAGAGAGGCCGTTCAGGGAGGGTCCGGGCATCGAAGAACGATAGTGGAGATATCGGAATGTCCGCCATGCATCCGGCACAAGCGGCACGATCGATGCCGCCACGAAACCAGAGGCACGAGGTCTAGGCCCTGTCCGGTCGCCGCTCAAACGGCCGCACATGATCCCGCAACGCCGCCAAAGGTTCAGGCGATGAGAGCAGTCTTGATGACGACGATTAACCCCCGCAAGGGGCCGCCCACCTGGTTCCGGCGGTCTGATAGGCTCGGGGGCCGAATTGCTGCGCGCTTACGTCGTGACGGTCCGACGCGTGCGCCTTCGATCATGCACAGTGCGGCGACGAGCTTGCTGGCCACCGCGGTGATCATGACCTTCCTGAAGCGACCGCGCCGCACCCATAACCGCAATGAATCGGTCGAGCCGGTTGGATTCAAAGAACTCGTTGGACGCCGCTTCCAAGCCAAGTGAGACTGCGGCCATGGAAAACGAAGAGGCACGGCCCGTTCATCTTCGACGCATCGACCCTTCGCAGAACATGCGGCGGTTTTATGTGGTTGCGATCCAACCGACCTTGTTCGGCGGAGCATCCGTCATTCGCAACTGGGGCCGCATCGGGACCAGCGGCCAGTCGATGATGGAAACCTTCGATGCCGAAGACAGTGCGGCCACCGCATCAATGAAGCTTCAGCGTGCCAAGCGCCGGCGCGGATATCGCGACTGTGATCCGGACTAGCGGCTGGCGACATCGCGCAAAAGATCGCAGGCCCGAAAGGCCAACTCGATGCCTCAGCGGCCAGCCGATCGCCATAAGCACTGTCATCCCTGTTTGCCGGAATTACCGGCGATGATGGAGATTCTTCCGCTCTTGTCCGCGATCGGTGAAAATCTGAACGGAATGCCCCCAAGCTTAACTACAACCCAACCTGTCCCTACGCGCGCCGCTTTTTGCAGGCGGCGATCCACTGCATGGCGGAGATTGGATCTTCTAGGATGGCGACCTGCCTGGCGCAACGGCTAGCACCTGGTCGCCGGGCCTGAGGCTTTTAAGCATGGTTTTCAGCCTCGGCCACTCGGCATCCTTGCCGCTGAGAAGTCACCAAATTAAATCGCGGTCGTGGGAGCCTCACACAGTGAGGTTGCAGAGTGGCTGCTCACGCGCGCCTCTCTCCCAACCCAAAGCAAACGAGGGCGTACAGTCAGTTCGGTGCTGGAGAAAGTTCGTGGCCCTGAGCCCGGTTTCACAGGGCGGCAGTAGGAGCGTCAGCATAGCGCCGCCGCAGGCGGACGCGGGACCGACAGCCCCGGGCGCCATGTGGACTGCGCCGACCTCATGCCAACTGCCGTGGTTCTCCGTTATGGACGGCGAGGAGCAGCACCCCCGAAAGGCGGCGCTTGGTACTCCTTCCGCCTGCCGGCGTTCGCTTGGAAGGCCGAAGGCCCCGCCTTGCGGCGGAGCCCTCGTCGAGGCGATCAGTCCCGGTTGGGGCGAGACCAGATCAGCTGCAGGCCTTCCTCGCCATCCACCTCGATCAGGGTGGCGTAGATCGGAGCGGGGAAGCTCGGGTCGTCCAGCTTGACCGAGAGGTAGTCGCGCTCGGTTTCCCTGGAGACCTTCTGCCACGCCGCACCCAGCTCGACATTGCCCGAGAAGATGCGGAAGTGCGGGCCCTTGTCGGAGGGGCTGTCGATGCGAACCAGCTTGGCCTTGACGTTGAGGTTGAGCGTCTTGATCGTGCCCGCAAAACCGTTGCCCAAGGAAGTGAAGGTGCCGATGGTAGCCATGATGTCGTCTCCGTGAGTTTCTCGGGCCGCGACCATCGCGACCTCGATGGCGGTCGACAGACCGGAGGCGATCGGCCCGCACCCCGCAGGGGACGCAACGCAGTGGAGGGCAGCCAGGGCGAGGCTTTCTTGTTCCGCGCGGAATGGCGGCGCAGCCGTCAGGGGAAGAAGGTCGCGACCGGCTGTTGCGGGTTTGAGAACGAGGCGTAGCGAAGCGAAGACGGCCTTCGGTCAGACCAGCCACATCGAGGACGCAGGTGGTGCGCCCTTCCATGAAACCGCCGGCCAGACGACAGGCGAACCCTATCGGCATGATTCAGCGCAACCGCAGCCACGGTGAGGCGTCATCAAACACGTCCCTCCCCGTCACGCGCGATCGCATAACGACAGACCGTCCAACCGGAAAGGGACGCCACCGCCGCCTCCTATCCGGTCAAAGGACGACCGGCCGACTGGCGAAAGTCCGGGTCCGGCGTCTGCCCCTTCAAGATGGATGGCCGCTACACGGTCATGGAAATACCCATCTCGGGGTGGACGTTGACAGCGGCCGGCTGATCTGACTCGGCCCCTTGGGCAACTACCCGAACTCACCGGTGCCATGGCGGGGTCTTCAGCCGGCTGCGGGGCGCCTGTGCGCTGAAGCCATCGACGTGTGCCAGCCGGGACGATTACAAACCGCACATGCCCTCGCATTCATTCGGCCAGAGGTCGAGCTGGCCGTGGTCGGCCGCTGTAGACAAATCGGCTTCGTCGAGGGGAACGCCGGAGCGATGCAGGAAGACCTCGCCGCGTATGCCACGCAGGCCGGTGCGGATCGCCCGATCCACCTCCACGGCATCGTCCCACGCCACCCGGTCGTTGTTCCGCATGGATCGCCACATGGCGTCACTGTGGAAGGGGCAGCCGATGCACGCGCTCTTCGGCGGTTTCGGATAGCCATGGCTTTTCAGCCAATCGAGACGGTCCTTCCGGGTCATGCGGCTCTCGATGAGGGGAAAGCGGTTGAGTTGCCACGCTGCCCGGCTCGGCTTCATGCGCACCACCTCGTCCATCGAGATTCCCAGCCACTGGTGAACGACGGGGTATGTCGGGGAACGTTTGCGTGTGAGACCAGCCAGTTCCCGCACCTTGCGGCGGATCGGTTCGATCTTGCTGGTGGTGGTGCATTGTCGCCGTATCATGCCGATCGAGATATTACCGCGGCGGTCGACGGTGCGGGTGAAAGCCGGGATCGACGCCCATCTCTTGCCGTTGCCAGCGGCAATCAGGCTCTCCCGAAGATTGCGGGCCGACACGATATGCACCGGGAACGGCAGGACGTTCGGCGACATCAGCCAGCGCAGATGCTCGTAGACTGCGGCAGGCTCCCAGCCCGTATCGGCGAAGATTGCACAATCCAATGGGCCGAAATGCCCATGGGCGGCCATCAGTGCGAGCGTGGTGGACTGGACCCCTGCCCCGAGGCTGAGCACACGAAGGCGGATGGGGGATGGCTCCACGCCACCCCCGGCAACGATCGGAGAATGCAACATCACGCAGCCTCCGTGATCTGTGTCGCAGTCGGTTGGAGATCATGCAGATAGTTGACAGCACGCTGGGCATGGGCCGCCGCGGCAAAGATGAATCGCTTCTCGTTCCTGAGGATTTCGAGCCAGCTTGCCAGGTAGCTGGCATGATCAGGCCGCGGCTCGAGCTCTGGCACGATGCCGAGGTCAGCTGCTAAAAAGCAGCCGCCGAGGTCGGCCACGAGCTCTTCGTGGGCCCGGAACTCGCGATCCTTGTGGTAACGGGAGAGGTTGCGATCAAGCCGCTTTTCCGACCCGACCCAATGGGTCATTTCGTGTCCGAGGATCGCATAGTAGCCGGGCCCGTCGCGGAAACTCTCGAACGGCGGCATTTGCACAACATCGAGAGCGGGATTGAAATACGCCTTGTCGCCACCGTGGCGGATGACGGCCCCGGTATTTGCGAAGAAGGCATCCGCATGTTCGATCCGCTCTGCCGGGTCGGACACCGGCTCGGGATTGCCGTAATACTGCGCGGGCAAGCCGTCGATCTGGTCGGCGCAAAACACCGTATAGGCCTTGAGGAACGGGATCCCGCGCTCGATCTCTTCGCCATGGGCATCGGTTTCGGTGCGTACGATGCGGCTGGCATAGACAACCATCGAGCCGGTTTCGCCTTTGCGGACATGACCGCCCAGCTCGACGCTCTGCTTGAACGTCATCCAGGTTGGGGAAACAAAACCCCTCGAAACGGCCTCCGACCAGAGAAGCAGGGTGTTGATCCCCTGATACGGCAATCCATTGTGGCGCAGCGGGCGCGTGATACGCCCTGTGGTGTTCGCCGCGCTCCACGGCTTCACCCACGGACGCACGCCCTTTTTTAGGTCCGCGACGATGCGGTCGGTGATCTTCGTGTAGATGTCGACGCGGGATTTGTTGCTCTTCCTGTCCATTTTCCGGACCTCCATTCGAGGCCGCGCCAATCGCGGCCGTCACGAGGTCCGACAGCGCAGGACCGCAGGTCCGCGAACCCGCAGAAGAGCAATCGCAAGGATGGCACACGTCGCTTGAGGGCCGCAACGTTAGTGGAGGACGGCGAAGCCGTTTAGCGGACCGAGGACCGGAGCAGGACCAACATTCGTGACGACCGCGGTTGGCACGGCCGCATCAGGTGGTCTGCCTGCTTTTTCTCATCTATTGCTTTTAGGCCAAGGTGCCTGCAGCGAATCGCGTGCCAGGCGCAGCAATGATGATCAGGGCTGGAATACCGCGTGAGAGCTTTTGAACGACCGGTATTCATTGCATTTTCGTGCGCTTCTTTCTTCATCGTTGGTGTCGGATTCGTTCTGCCTGCCTGGATAGCTTTCCATGGCGGCGGCTCTCGACTTGTGGGACTGGTGTTGCTTTCATCCAGCGTGGCGGGTCTGTTGCTTGCGCCGGTCGCGGGTCATCTGGTCGATCGGCACGATCGGCGGACCGTCACGGTGGCAGGGCAGATGATCAGGGCCTTGGGGCTGCTCCTTCTCGCTCCCACCGGAATTGTCGCAGATTCTCTGTTGCCAGTGCTTCTCATCGTTTCCGGCGTACTGGGAGCCTTCGGGTTCGCGCTTTTGGCGGGATCGCTGAGTGGTATTTTGCAGGCGATTGTCCCAGAAGCCCAGCGCATGGGATTCGCCCTTCGGCTCTCCCTCTTTAACCAGGCTGGCATAGCGATCGGAACAGGTGCTGCCGGACTTGCCATCGACAGGCTCGGCAGTCCCATGTCTGCCCTGTTGTTCGCACTGGTGGCGCTGGCCTGTCTTCCCATGCTGAAGATGATCACGTCGCATGGCGGCAATGTTCAAACCTCTCACCGGCTCAGCCTCATTCCCGCTTCGAAGCAGGCCCTGAGCTATTTGCTCGACAATACCCCTAGGCTCTCGGCGGCGGTGACTGTCGGCCTGGCCTTTGCCGTGATCCAGATCACCAATCTGCTCCTTCCAGGTTTTGTGACCCGATCACTCAGCGGAGATAGCGGACTGTTCGGACTGCTCGAGATGACAGCCGCTGTCGCTGGGATGGTCGCATTGGCGGTTGTCGGCATTCCATCAATTGCCGAACGCCTCAGAAATCTTACGCCCACAATTTTGATTGCGGCGGGCGCCTCCCTGATTCTGTTCTCCCTGGCTACAAGTCCGGCAGTCGCCGTTGTTCTTTGTTGCGTGGCCGGCATGCTCTGGAACGTGGCCCGAGCGGCAGCCAATGGGCATCTTCTGACAGTCGTGGACACCACAATGATCGGCCGCGTGCAAGCCTTCACGACCCTGCTTACCAGTGGGTTTGGCCTTGCCATATATCTGCTACCGACAATGGTGCCCGGAGTCTACGAGGCAACCCTCTACATGGTGTGTGGCTTCGCCATTGCGGCCTGCGTTGGCGGCTTGTCCCTCTGGAGCAAAGCTCAAGAGCCGCGCTAATCCTGGGACTTGCTACGTCACATGAGTGTGTCGCAAAAACCCGTCGTACGAAGAAGGTCGGGCGGAGCCGAAGCTCCGCCTGGTGGCAGTTAGCCCAGAGCCGCCATCTGCAGATCGGCTGCCTGCCGGCTGACGCCCTGGCCGGGGTTCTCGAACTGTCGCTCGTAGGGCCTCCAGCTCTCGCCGACGATGTGCTCGTAGGCGGCGACGGCGCCCTCGGCCGCCATGCGCAACGCGTGAGCTTGAAGGCCCATGTCGGCGGCGAACTCGCGCTTGCGCTGGGCCTTGCTGTCGAAACCGACAGGACCGTCGAGGTCCTCGTCGCGGGTGTCGTTGGCGAGCCTGGCTGTGGCGTCCTTGGCCTCGGTGACGGCCTTCGAGTAGAACTGGCCTGCTCCATAGGCCGAGCCGACATAGGAGCCGACGATCCTCTGCAGGTGAATCTGCATCGCCTTGTCGGAAAGTCCCTCGGAGAGTGAGTCGGCGCCATCGATCAGGCTGCGCTCGTGGAATTCGCGGATGCCGTCGCTGTCGAGGACGGGAAGGCCGAAGCTTTCGGAGATGAGCGTAGCCTGATGGCCGTCCGGGCAGCAGAGCCGGACCATTTCGAGTGTTGTGCCCTTGCGGAGCTGGACGACGCGGGCCTTGGTCCTGGTGGAGTGGGTTGAACTGGACATTGAGCTTTCCTTTCTAGCGATGCCCTTCAGGTGATCCGGCCCTTGCCGGTCTTCCCTGCGGGTGCGGTCGAAAGGAACCGGCGGAAGCTGGACGCTTCAGGGTCCGGGACCTGCCAGGCGAGCGAGGTCGGCTTGCGGAAAAGCGGGGGCCAGTCCTTCACTGGTCCCTGCGCAGGACGCGGGCCGGCCTTGCCGAGATCGGCGGGTTCCGGCCGCTCCGCGGCGCGATAGCGGCCTTGAAGGGGCCAGCCGCCGGTTCAGACCGCAGCAAACCCGCCGGAAAGACCGGCCAGGGATGAATTCGGACATCGGCATACGGGAGGAAATGCACTGTTCAATTCCCGCCGCCACACGATCCGCCTGCCCGCCAGGCTGCGCGAGGGACGGCGTTTGAACTTCGCTCCTGCCGGTATCGGAGAAGTGCGCCGGTCCGCTGCTGCGGATCAGATCTTTGGCCTGCCCACACGTCGGGCTGACAACGCACTGGAGTCACCCGCGGCAATGACAGATCAGAACGACGACTACGTCTATGACGACGCGACAGGGGAATGGCGACCAGCGTCGGAGATAGCTCCTATTGCAGCTACTGCCGGAAGCATCGAAGTGCGCGATGCCGCCGGCAAGGTGCTGGCTGACGGCGACTCCGTCGCGCTCGTCAAGGATCTCAAGTCAAAGGCGCTGGGCAGAGCCTGAAGCAGGGTACGGTGATCAAGTCGATCCGCCTCACCGACAATCCCGACGAAATCGACTGCCGGCATGACGCGATCAAGGGGCTGGTGTTGCGAACGGAGTTCGTATTCAAGCGCTGACCAGGCCGCAGTATCAGGCGCGCCTCAGGTCCGGTGGCAGTCTGGTACGCAGCACCTCGATTGCAGCATCCTGCCTTGCGAGCTTGCGGGAGAGAGCGTCGATCTCGTGCTGCCTCTCCAGTGTGATCGCTGCAAGGTTGGCCCGATATCGTTCGAGAAACATTGCCGGCCCCGGGCCCCTCCCGCGTCCAGAGCCGGCAGAATGGGGTCTGAGCTGCGGAATGATCGCCGTCATCCGCCTTATGATCTGCCCGGTCGATCATAGCAAGCTGGCGCTGTGTCTGGCGCCGTGCCTCCTCCATGCGAAAGAGCTGCGCGCGGCGATCGGGGACAGACATTATGTGTCCCTCCCCTGCCAATCCATGAAGCTCGATTGCCCGCCATAGACACGATGGCGCGCAACATCGATGACGAATCCAAAGCAGCCGACATGGTATTCGTCGGTCGGAACGAGAAAGCGACGTTCCTCCGTGCCCGGTCCACGCTTGCCGCCTGGCGTCGCGATAACCTCGGTGAAACCGGCCTGGTTCTCGCAACGGATCGCCGACACCACGACCCAGTCATCGGTATGCTTCTCGAAAAATGCCCGCTCGTCCTTTTTCGCAGATAGGCCGGGTTCGAGCACCCTCCCGTGGATCGCCTCCCAGGCGTCCGGATACCAGTCGCGGATCGTCTTTTCCGCTCAACCCTTCTCGAAGTCCGTGAAGAGCTGCGGGAAGGCTTGGGCGACGGCCGCCCAATGGCAGTCCTCTTCATACCAGCCGCCATCGGCACGGAGCATGTCATGGACTTTGCGATTTCGTTCCGCCGACAGATGGAACCCGCCATGGCCTGCCGTTGAGTGAGCCACGACGCCCTCGGCATAGACGGTCGCTCCCTGCGACGTTCCCCATGGCGTGTGGGCGCGGGAATGGATTTTGCGACGACCGAGCGCTACGCGCTGCTGCTGGTGGAGGGCGTTCTCCTCGACATGCGCGCAAAACGCCGCCTCGTCGGCAAGCTCACCGGCATGGCCGTAGAAATCGCTGCGCGTCCATTCGGCCATGGGCCGGCGGATACGCCAGCCCGTGACAAGATAGTGCCGGCCATTCCGGGCCGGAACCATGGCGAACGCCGTTTCACCGACAAGCGCAACGGGATAACCGTCGGCGCTGCGGCCAAAACAAACCTCCGGATAACCAGGCGCCTCGTCGTCTCGTATCCGGGGAGCGGCCGCGCTCATGCCGCCGCCCTCCCCTCAACGGTATCCGCGGCCACGGCATCGGCCGTGATCTCTTGCAGAACGGCTCGCGGATAGCCGTGCTGCGTCAGCCATTCCTCGGCATCCGCACGATGGCTGGCGAAATAGACCAGTTCGGCGTCTTCGCCGTCGCGGTCGAGCACGAGAACCGTGCCGATAGCGGGCCGCTCCTTGACCGCAAACTTCAGGTCGCTGTTCACCGAGAAGCTTTGGTGAACGCGCAGGACGATGGTGCTCTGACTGCCATAGTCACCCTTGTGCAGGGTAATGGACGCCGGCAACGTGGTGTTGCCGATGCGGGTTTTGGCCTGCTTGCGGATCAGCCGGCCCCCGCTGTTGCGGTTCTCCCAGGCGGCGAGCTTCTTGCGATGCCGTTCGGGCGGGCGTGGTGTTCCATCGCGATAAGTTACGATCGAACCGAGTGGAACAAGGTCATAGATCAATTGAGCCGACATGATGGGTCTCCGGTGTTTAGGGTGAAAACGAAACCGCCGCCGGCGAGGTCACCCGCGGCGGTAATGCGATCGGAAGGAAGAAGGCGCGTGCTGCTACTCGGCGGCCTCGCGGAAGCCCTCAGCGTCATCGCCGGCATAATCGTGCGGCGGCTCGACGACCGCGTCGCCGTCGAGCTCATCCTGGTGGTCCGGCGTGCCGTCGTCCTCAGGCTGTTGCCTGGCCTCGTTCATCTTCAGCCAGGAGGTCAGCTTTTCCGGAGTGGGCGCAAACAGCGCCGACGGGTGGACGAAGCGGCCTTCCTTGAAATGCTCGACCAGGGCCGCACGGGTGTCCTTGACCTTCTGACGGGGCAGGACGGATGTATCCGCGCAGGCGGCTTCCAATGCCTGCCGCGACAGGCATGACAGGAAGTCCTCCGTCCCCATGTTCGGCAGGTAGTGGTCGGCGGCGATGACGGTGCCGGCGACACGGGCGACAACGCCGCTGTCCGAGCGATTCTCCCTGCAGGACAGAACGTCGATCAGCAAGGACCGCACGGCAATGCGCAGCGTGTCCATTTCGAACGCGAGCCTGCCCTCTTGGTCGAACAGGCGCGCGGCATGTTCGCCAAGGCCTGCGGCCCCGTAACAGGAGATGTCGCGGGCGCCAGATGCCACTGTCACATTCTGGCCGGCGAAGGCGAGAACGAGCAGCGCCATCAGCGTGTCGTCCTCGATCGGTGCGCGCGACAGCGCCGCGTGCAGCGCGTCGGTGCGCAGGTCGCCGATCATCTCTATGCCTTTGCGCGTCACGTCCGGACGCGGCTTAGCCGCAACGACGATATCATCGCCATCGGCCTCAACATCAGCGCCATTCTTGCCCTTGGGCTTTTTGGCCGCCGGCATGCGGTACGCGACCGACTGCACCTTGCCGTCGCGGTCGAGATACATGGCGGTGTGATCGGACTTCGACGGCTTGCCGTACACACGCTCGGCCTTGGGCGGCAGCTTCGGCTCGCCCCACTGACCGGCTTCCACGATCACGCCGCGCTTGGGCAGAGTGTTTGCCATCCACTCCTGCTGTGCGCCAAGGAAGGCCTCGACATCCGTCGTATAGCGGCTGTCCTCGTCAGCCGGCGCAAACAGGTCCTCGACCCAGGCAATGCCATAGGCGTGAGCGAGATCGTCACAGAAGCTGGCGTCGCGCGCGTACATGCGGCGCTTCGTCAGGCCCTGCGCCACGCTCCACCACGACACCTGGGGATCGGCCTTGGACGGCTTGTGCTTCTTCCAGACCTCCTTCTGCTCATCAAGCGAAGCCGACGCGATGGTGCGCAACTGCTGCTCGTTGGGCATGTCGCCCTTGGCCATCTGGTCCAACATGGCCGGCAGAACATTAGCGAGCAGGCGCAGCTTCCTGATCTGGCGGACGGGAAGCGCTAAAGCGAGGGCGATCGCTTCCTCGGTCCAGCCGAGCGCGACCAGCCGCTCAATCGCGCGCCATTGGTCGACGGGATTGAGCTGCTCATGCGCCAGCGTCTCGGCCAGCGACCGCATTGCACCACCATCCTCGGCGCGCTCGATCACCAGCACGGCGATCTCATCCAAACCCGCGGCAATCGCCTGCCTCACACGACGATGTCCGGCATCAATGACATAGCCGTTGCCGCCATCCGCTTCCGGCGCCACGACAGGTGGCTGCACGATGCCGACGGCGCGAATGGTAGCCAGCAGCAGCGCGTCGGCCTGCGGGCTGGACTTCGAGCGTCGCGCCTTGTCAGGGTTATCCTTCAGCGCACGCGGATCGACAAACTTCAGTTCCATGGAGATGCTCCTTCAAGGGTTGCGGACACCGCCGTTCGCGGGTCCTTCCTCGTCTTCTTCCCGAAGACATCCCCCGGCCCGCGGAGCGGACGGGCCGGTGCAACTGCGGCCGAGCATCCCTGCCGGGCAGATCAAGCGGGGCTCTCGAGCCCTGCGCAGAGCGATCGGCCGGGATCGCGAGCGGCGCGGTTGAGCGCCAGCGTCAGCGGCCCGCCCGATCTGCGAGCGGGCTTATCCTTCCTCCGTTTTCCTTCCTCCTCCCTCCGACGTGGATCCAGAACCGAACGATGCGAGACAGGCGCCGCCACGATTTCTATCGCGGCTTCCGCACTGTGTTGGGTTCGGCGCGCCTCCTGCATCGCTCGGCACCCGAGCCACCTTGAGCCTTTGCCGCCGGTCAATGCCTGACACAATGACCGGCAGCTGTGTCGAGCCTGCTATGCGGCTGCACGCTGATCCTGGCCATCAATCGAAGACGCGAGATCGGTTTCGATTTCCGCAAGCTGCCGGCGCTTCTCAGCCAGTTCACCAGAGAATCCGAACTCGCCGCCCTCACGCGAGCGATAGGAGGTGAGCCTGCGCTCGGAATCGTCAAGACGCTGGCGATATCGTGCCTGCTCGCCCTCGAAGCCGGCCAAGGCATGCTCGAGCCGGGCGATGGCGCCAAGCGGCGAGGTGGTGACGGGGAGCTCGATTTCATAATCCGCGCCGGTGCGCATCAGCATGGTGGCATAGCGATAGCCGTCCTTGCCGAACCGCTCGCCGGAATATTCGAAATCGAACCCGCCGATGGAGGCGATAGTGGTTTCGCCTTGCTGCTGAAGCTGCACGAGAGTCAGGATTTCCTTCATCAGCGCGCGACCGGCGAGTTTGCGCTCCGTGAACGCGTCGCCCCCGACCATCATGCTGAACCCATGGCCGGTGGTCGGCACAAGGCGCTCGATATCCTTCCCGACCTCGCCGATGCGCCGGGTCGAGTATTCGATATCGCGCTCGGCATCGCGGATCTGCCGTCGAACGGCGTGCTCATCATCAATGTGGGCCGCGCGAAGGCGCTCCAGACGGGCAATGTCTGCCTCCAGACCTGCCTTTTGCATCAGACGCGGATCGCCAGAGGCGATCGCCTTAGCCATCGCGAACTGGTTGGCCTGCCCCTCACCCATATCCTCCAACCGACGGATGGACGTGTCTCCGGAAAGGGCGGCCGCGATGAACCGGGCCTTGCGCTCGTTGTTCTGCCACATCTGGGCGTCCATCGATCCTTCCGTGGCGTAGGCGAAGATATCGATGACATCGTGCTGGTTGCCCTGCCGCAGGATACGGCCTTCGCGCTGCTCGATCTGGGAGGGAAGCCATGGCACGTCCAGATGATGCAGCGCCTTGAGGCGGAGCTGCGCGTTGACGCCGGTGCCCATTGTGTCGGAGGAGCCGATCAGGAACCGGACCTTGCCGGCCCGCACATCACCGAACAGGCGCTGCTTGGCTTGCGCCTTCTTGAAGTCCTGCATAAAGGCAATTTCCGATGCCGGAACGCCCCTGCGGACCAGTTCATCCCTGATCCAACGATAGGCTGAGAAGCCGCGGCTTTTCTCGACGCCGATCGTGCCGAGATCGGAGAAGATCATCTGCGCTGCGCCCGCAAGCTCGAACGGCTTGCCGTCGGCGCGGAAATAGGCGTTGCGAGCGGTCTCTTGCCAGATGCTGAAGGCATTGCCGATGAGAGCGTTGAGCTTGTTGTCCGGCTCATCGTCATTGTTCGGATCGACCAGACGCAGGTCGATCGCGGCGTGCCGGCCATCGGTGATGACCGAGAGCAGGATGTCGTCACCAGGTTCTGCCGGACGGTCGCGTTCCTCGATGGCCTTGATGCGGGCGCCGAGCACCATCTGGTAGCGCTTGAAGGCCGCAGACCGCTTGGCGGTGATGATCTGACGCGCGCCGGTCGAAAGCGCCGGCACTTTCACATATGCCCGAAGATCTTCCGGCATCACCACATCCGCGAAGGAGCGGAACATGGCGATCAGCTCCGGCACGTTGACGAAGGTGGCGAAGCGCGTCACCGGCTTGTATTTGCCGGATGGCTGCAATTCGAGTTCGGTCGTGACGTCGCCGAAGGTCGAAGCCCAGGCGTCGAACTCGTGCAGGCCGCGCTGAAGCAGCGCCTCGTAACCGAGATAGCGCTGCACCGAGAACATCTCGCCAAGCGTATTGGTGATCGGCGTGCCGGAGGCCAGCACGAGCGCCCGGCCCGGATTCTTCGTCTCCACGAACCGGGATTTTACATAAAGGTCCCAGGCCCGCTGCGAGCCGTTCGGATCGACTCCCTTGAGCGTCGACATGTTGGTGGCGAAGCTGAGTTTCCTGAACTCCTGGGCTTCATCGACGATGATCTGGTCAACGCCGATCTCGGAGATGGTCAGCAGGTCGTCCTTGCGGGTCGCCAGCGCCTCCAGCCGTTCCCTGAGCCCCTCCTTCAGCCGCTCGAGGCGCTTGCGCGAGACGCGGTCGTCGCTCTCGACCTTGGTCAGCAGCGTCTCGTAGAGCTCCAGCTCTTGCCTGATCATCTGCTGCTCGAATGCCGACGGCACGCCGATGAAGCGGAAGGCACTGTGCGTAATGATGATCGCGTCCCAGGCGGCGGTCGCCGCCCGGGACAGGAATCTATGCCGCTTGTCCTTGGAAAAATTCGTCTCGTCGGCCACGAGGATTCGCGCGGTCGGATAGAGCGCCAGAAATTCGCGGGCCGCCTGTGCAAGGCAATGGCCGGGAACGACCAGCATGGCCTTGGCGATCAGGCCAAGCCGGCGCTGCTCCATGACGCCCGCCGCAATCGTCATGGTCTTGCCGGCGCCGACGGCATGAGCAAGGTAGGTCGAGCCGGCCGAGACGATGCGCCAGATGCCGCATTTCTGGTGCCCATAAAGAGAAAAGGCGCCGGAGGCGCCTGGAAGTTGCAGGTGATCCCCGTTGAATCTTCGGGGGGCGATGTTGTTGAAGCGGTCGTTATAGACCCGCGCCAGCCGGTCGGTCCGGTCAGGATCGGACCAGATCCAGTTCTGGAAAGCGGTCTTGATCTTCTGCAGCTTTTCCTTGGCAGCTTCCGTGTCCACAACATTGAGCACGCGCTTTTCAGCATCGCCCTCCTTGATCGTGTCGAAGATCTGCGGCACCCGGCTGTTCAGCGCGTCGGCTATGAGTTCGCCGGCATGACGGCGATCGGTGCCCCATTCGGACGTGCCGGCCGCCATCCATCCCAATTGCCGCGCCTCGACGGTCCACGATGCCAGCTCCGGCTGGATCCTGATTTCGGCACCCATCGTCTCCTTGACGAAGGCGACAACATCGGCGGCGGGGATCCATGGCGCGCCGAGACGCGCGGTGATATCCGAGGGACGAAGATCGGCCGGCTGCACGCCCTGCAACGCCGTGACGTTGCGCTCATAGGCGAAATCGAGGGCGGCTGCGGCTTCCGCGACCTTCAACTTGTCGCGGACCTGACCGGAGAGATAGGCGTCGGCCGTTTGCCACGAACCGGTCTCCGGATCGTTGTAGATGGCGTCACCCAGCTCGCCAATGACGTCATCGACATTCTCATGCAGCAATTCGGCAATGTGATCGATGTCAATATGGCCGCGTTCGTTGAGCACGACGGCAAGCGCATCGGAGGCCGATGTGATGATGGGTGCTGCGGGCGGCGCGATGACGCGCTCGGTGAAAATCGGACCCGGCCGGGCGGTATTGGTCTCGAGATCGTAGTCCTCGATGGAGGCGACCAGCCAGCAATCGGGATCATCAAGGAAGGGCTGCAGGTTCGGCCGGCGATGCGTCTCGCGGACCTCCCCGGTCTCGGCGTCCTCGCTGGTGGAAACGACGGTCGTGTTGATCGGGGCGAAGGCGCGCACAAAACTCGACCAGGCGATGCGCAGCCTGACTTGAGCCGGTTTCCACGGCCGGTCGAACTCCTGGGACTTCAGGACTTCACGCACGGCATCACGGATGGGGATGAATTTGCGGATGATCCGCGCGTGCTTTTCGGGGATGCCTTCGGCGGTGCGGCCCTTGCGGACGGTGATGCTCACAGCAGCGCCATCGATCATCTGCGCAAGGGCGGCATTTTTTGCGACGAAGAAACTGCCCTCGCGCACTTCGGCGCCTTCCGGCAGGGCATCGACAACGTCGGCACTGTCCTCGGCGTCATGATCAATCTCGTCCGGCTCGCCGTCATAAATGGCTTGCGGAAGGAGGGAGATCGCAGCCGTGAGCGCCCGCTCCAGATGGACACCGGGATGAGGCAGGCAGGAATAGGCCTCGCCGTAAGGCCCCGAGATAGTGGCATGCGTGCCGAGCACGAAATCCGGGCGGCGCGCTAACCAGCGGTTCACGCGGATCGCGCCTTCATCCTCCGTCGCCTGGTGGACTTCCTCGATGTCGAGCCAGGACAGATCACCTTCGGGCTCGGTGACCTTGCGCTTCCGGAAAAACAGCACGTCGACCACGACGTCCGTGCCGGCGTCGGCCCGGAAGCTGCCTTCGGGCAGGCGGATGGCGGCGATCAGGTCGACCGTTTTGGCGATATGCTCACGCGCAGAGGAATCCGCCTTGTCCAAAGTGCCGGAGCTGGTGACGAAGGCGGCGAAAGCGCCCGGCTTCAACAGGTCGACGGACCGGGCGATGAAGTAGTCGTGAAGGCGCAGGGCGAGTGAACGATAGATACGGTCCGAACGAACGGTGCGATCGGAAAATGGCGGATTACCGATGGCAAGATCGAAATTCGCCGGCAGATCAATGCGGGCGAAGTCGCCGGTGACGATCCGTGCCCGGGGCTGCAACAGCCGGGCGATGCGTGCCGTGACCGGATCGAGTTCGATCCCGGTGACTTGTGACACATCACGTAGCGCTTCGGGCATCAGCGCCGGAAACAGGCCCGTGCCAATGCCGGGCTCGAGCACACGGCCGCCACGCCAGCCGAGCCGCTGCAGGCCTGACCAGATCGCCCGGACGATGAAGTCCGGCGTGAAGTGGGCATACTGGGTGCAGCGGGCGAGCGAGGCGTAGTCGACCTCGCCGACTGCATCCTCCAGCTCTAAGCCGATTTCGTCCCAGCCCTTGCGGAAGTCGATCTCGCCGGGGCGGCGGAAGACGCCATTGGCAAGGTCGGACGCGCCGAAGCCGGTGAAGCGGATCAGCCTCTTCTGCTCCCCGAGCGTGGCCGGGCGCTCGTCCGCTTCGATCTCGGCGGCGAGCCGGATCGCCGCGATATTGTCGCGCGCACGCTCCTTCCAGCCCCGCGCCAGGCCACGGCTACCAGCGAGATGGAAGTTCGACCCGCGCGCCCGGCAGGCGGTCGATGGTCGCCGCACGATTGCCGCGCTCGGCAGCGCGGGCGCCGGCGACGACGGATCAGGATCGTCGTCACCGTGGGGCTCGACAGTGTCGCCAAAGGCCGTCACGCCGAGGCCGAGGCCGGAGGAAAGTGCGGTGTTGCCGAAAAGATCGATGGTGAAAGGATCGTCATGCGACATGGCTGGATCTCCTGAATGAGGGCGCACGTCGCCGTTCCGCTGGAAGACACCAGCCGGCCGGACTTGCGCGGGATGTGGGGGATTGGGATGTTGGACGCCGCCGGACGGCGCCCGCCGACGGAGCGCTAGTCTCGCTCGATCACGAAGAGCTGCATCGAGTCCTGTAGGAACGCGATGCGCAGATGCGTGCAGCCGGGACTGGCTGCGATCAGGGCCTCAAGGCCTGCGGCGTCGAGAAAGTCCACGCCGTCGTCGCCGCCGAACGTTCGGCGTTTGATCTCGAACCAGTCGTCGTTCTTGCGCGGATCGCATTCCTCGGCGTAGGCGACGAACGGCTTCGCCCCCTTGGCGAGTTCGCCGTTGGAGCAGAGGTAGACGCCGTGGTCTCCGACGAGCCAGAGGCCGGGCTTCCGGTTATCGGCGGCGGATAGTCCGAGGTGGGGATCGCGGAAGCCGCCATTGGCTTTCGCGTCGACAATGCCGCGAGCGATGACCTCGCGGACGGCGGTGATGGTGAAGGTCAACATCATCTCAGGCCTCCGTCACGCCGCGATTGCGTCGGCGAGATAGCGCAGATGCACGGGCAGCTTCGCCGCGATCTCCGGATCGGTAAGGTCGTCCAGCAGCTTCAGCGTAGTGCCCTGGCCGCCGCCATAAAACATCACCGTGCGCTTGCCGCGGTCGCGTTCCGGCCAGCGCTCACCGGCGTAGCCGCGATAGTCGTCGTGGGTGCTCGACCAGATGTGCTCCAGGCGCTCCTCGCGGGTCATCGCCCGAACGGGACGGGTTTCGCGTTCGACGATCGCATCGCGCATCCGCTCAGGCGAGCCCTTGTCGAGCAGGTCGCAATAGCCGTGGAAATACCGCGTGCGGCCATCGATGTTCAGGGCGTTGAAGATGCTGGTGATGCGGTCGGTGAGAAACTCACGCAGCGCGAACATCTCGCCTCGCATCCAGAGCGGCGGCAGGATCTCGAACATGTAGTCGTGCTCGGCCTGTGATATCTCGAACCATTCGCCGCGGTACAAAGCACTGGCATCGTCCTGGAACCGATCAGGACGCTGAGCGTGGCGGTCGAACATGCGGAACATCTGCCGGCGATCGGCGATGCCGCGATAAACCTTGCGGACGGACAAGAGGGTCATGGGTGGGCTCCTTTCAGCCTCGTCGGGCTGGAGCGCGGCTCATCCTCTCGATGTCGCCATCCTCTTCCGCCCTTCCTGACCCCTCCTCCGCGGCCGCCTCTCCGTCCGGCCGGGTCAAGGGCCGCGAAGCGGGCGCCGCTTTACCCTTGACGCGGCCGGCGGGCATGCGGCAGCCAGGCTTCTTATTTCCTCTTTTCTCCCTTTACCCGGTTCTTCACCCTTGCCTTGAGTTCGGCGTTCCAGTCCTCCTCGTCCGGCCGGAGACGTTCAAAGCCGCAGCCAGCCTCGCGGGCGACCGCTTCGAGGCGAACCGCGTAGGTGTCGCCCTGCGCGTTGTTGTCCGTGGCGGCGACCAGCAATAGGCCCTCCCGCGCCGCCAGCAGCCGGATAGCCGCATCGGTGACGGGAGCCCAGCCGCCCCCGGTACTGACATAGAGGCTATCGCGGCGAGTGCTCTCGAGCGCGGCGAGGCTCATGGCGTCGATCGCGGCCTCGGTGACGCAGAGGCGGAGCGCATCGCAGGGGCCAAACCGAAACAGCACCTTCGCGCCGCCGGTCGAGAAACCGCGCCATTCCGGACCGCGTTCCTCCCAGCCGGTCACAACCCCCTCCCCGTCCCTGTGAGCGGCCCACATGCTGCCGCGAGGGCCCTCCCGCAGCAGATCATGACGGATGGCGGCGCTGATCACGGCTTCCGGAAGATGGCGGTCGTCGCGCAGGTAGCGCCATGTCGTCGATCCCGGCCAGGGCTTACGGCGGCCGCTCCAGCGTTCGGCGACGCCGAGATCCGGCCCGCGCTTCCGGGCCTGCCTCTTCCACACAGGCTCGCGCGGCTCGTGGCCGACCAGCCGGGCGACCAGCAACGTCGCCTCCGCGAAACCGACCCCATGCAGATGGGTCATCAGCGAGAACACATCCCCCTTCGCGTCGGAGAGCGGATCGAACCAGCCTTTTCCGTCATGGATCACGACGACGATCTGGTCGCCGTGCCGGTATTTGACCGCACGTCGGGTACTCTCCTTCAGGTCGATCGAGTAACCAGCGTGATCCAGCGCGGCCGCGCAGGCCACCCTTTGTCGAAGTTCATCGAGTTCGTTCTGTTCCATGTCCCTCTTTCGTGCGCCGCAGGCGCCCGCCTTCCTTCAGGTTTTCTTTCCCGCATCTTGCGGGACGCCTTCCGGATGCCGCGAAGAGCAAAGGCGGCAAGGGCGCGGCTGCCAATGTGTGTTTTTGCACCTCGCGCCGCCGCCCGCGGGCCAGCCGCGGCGCAGCTTCCCTTGCCGCCGCAAGCTCGCAAGTGGCACCTCCGGGAGGAGACGCCGGCTCAATGAGCCGGCCCGTGTTCAAAGGGATCGTATTCGGCGAGGGTCTCGACCTCATCGTTGTCGAGTTCGGCGCTCGGCAGGACGCCGAATTCGTCGCCGGAGCGGAAGAGCGTGACAGGGACCATGAGGGTGCGGGCGAGCTGGAAGGCGTGGCTTTGGGCGAGGCAAAGATCGTGCGGCATCTGAGGGCTCCATCATTGGAGCGGGCCAATTCCCGCTCGATGGCTCCTCAAAGGTTGGGCTCCGGGCGCGATCACCGCAAAGGCGAAGCCGGCGCGGCCGCAGCTTGCTAGATCCCATGGGTGGAGGGCGGCCGGCGTTTTTGCAGAATGAGGCTGCTTGATTCATCCCACTCATTCTGAAGGCGACCCATGCATATGATAGACCAACCCGTAAGGCCGACCGCCATCCGCACTGATCTCCGCGCAATATTCGTTTCGTTGGAACTCAGCCGATCAACCTGGCTGGTAACCTCGTTGTCGCCGGCGAACGGAGAGAAGATGTCAAAGCATTCCGTACGGGCTGGCGATACAGCCGGGCTGTTCGCGCGATTCACGCAGCTGCGTGAGAAATGCCGCCAAAGAACCGGCTCCAGCTTTCCGATCATCACCATTCAGGAGGCCGGTCTCGACGGCTTCTGGCTACATCGCGTTCTGGAAAAGGAAGGCGTCGAGAGCAATGTCGTTGACCCGGCATCGATCTCAACATCACGCCGGCGCCGGCGAGCCAAAACTGACCGTATTGACGGTGAAACGTTGCTGCGGACCTTAATGGCCTACAAAGAGGAGAGCCTCGCGTATGCGCAATGGTGCACGTCCCATCACCCGAGGAAGAGGATCAGCGGCGAGTTTCCCGCGAGCGCAAGACACTGACCGGTGAGCGCGTTACACACGTAAATCGGATCAAGGGCCTGCTGTATTCACAGGGAATATCGGGCTACGAGCCGCTGCACAAAGACCGCCGCAAGCGCCTCGACGAGTTGAAGACTGGAGACGGGCGCGACCTACCTGTCCACCTGAAAAGACAGGTCAGCCGAGAGCTGGATCGCCTGGAGCTGCTGCTCGAACAGATCAAATCTGTAGAAGCCGAACGCAATGCGCTCCTTGGGTCTCAGGTCAAGAAAGCCAACCAGCCTCAGGTCGAAATGCTCCTGGGCATCAAGGGAATTGGCGCTGAGGTCGCAACGATTTTGTGGACGGAGGCACTATATCGCCATTTCGATAATCGCCGCCAGATAGCCTCCTACGCGGGTCTTGCCCCTACGCCGTGGCAAAGCGGTTCAATCGATCGGGAACAAGGCGTGTCGAAGGCCGGCAATCCCCGACTCCGGGTCACGCTTGTACAGACGGCTTGGCTCTGGTTGAGGCATCAACCGAATTCCGCGCTCTCCAAGTGGTTTCGCGAGCGTACGCAAGCCAATCATGGTCGTCGGAAGAAATCGACGATCGTGGCGCTGGCGCGAAAATTGCTTGTGGCACTTTGGAAGTACGTGACATCAGGTGTGCTGATGGAAGGCGTCATCACAAACAAAGTCTAAGTTCTCAATCCTTCTCGAAATCTACCGGGACCTGATCAGTTCTGGCAGATCCAGGTCGACGAACCGGGGGTCCGCATGGCTAACCGCCGTTTTGCTAGAATGGTCTCGTCGTCCTGAGCCTGGCCGCCGTATGCGGGATATTGGTGCAGCCGACTTTTACCGGCGACCGGATGTGAGGTTGATAGGCTCAGCTGTGAGCCGTGTCATGGAATTGGCTCAGACCTGGATTCTGAAATTCTCCGGAGGTTAGCATGCAGCATTGACAACAAACGTCCCATGTGAGCGGACCCCTTCAGGGGTTGATCGTGGAAGATCCGGAGCTGGACCAGGAAGCCATCTCAAGAGAGCGGGATTGGGCTGCGGGCCGAGCCCGCGTGCCGGCCGATCGGCTCGCACATTGAACACGAGCTGGACTGGCAGATTTCCACCACGAGGTCCCTTTCCAGATGTTCGAGGTCCGAGGGGCGACACACGCGGCAGTCGCTCGCAGTCGAAGCCGAGCGGTTGTAGTTGTCTCGACATGCATTGCGAATGGCACGATCGAGCCATTGCGGATATCAGCGGATTTGATGCTTCTGCCATTCCGGCTCGACCGGCCGGAATAGCCAGAGGCCAGCGCAGAGCGCCGTCAGATAGACAACCGCTGCTGCCCCGAATAGACCCTTCGCGCCGAGCGCATTCATCATGCCGCCGGCGACGACGGGGCCGATGACGGCGGCCAGAGCATAGACGGAGGCAAGGGCGGCGGTGGCCGCCGTCAGCATCTCAGCCCGGAAGCGGTCGCCGATCAGCGCGAGCCCAGCGGTGTAGAGCCCGTAATTCGAGCCGCCCCAGACCAGCATCAGCCCGGCTACGGGCCAGAATCCCATACCAGGTCCGGAGACCAGCGGCAGAGTGCATGCGAGCGATAGGCCGCAGCAACCAAGGACCGTGCGGCGGCGGCCAGCCTTGTCCAGCGCCAGCCCGATCAGCGGCTGCCCGATCACCAGGCCGACATGGAACACCGCGGCGAGCAGCACCGCCTGCGAGACGTCGAAATCGCGATCGAGCATGATGACCGGCATGAGGCTGATGGCGATGGCATCAATCATCGAGGCGATGAAGAGAAAGCCGAAGGCTAAAGGAAAGGCTGTGGTCGCCGACACGATGTGGCGCGCCGATCCCGGCACCACCAAGCGGCTCACCGGCCGTTCCACCGCGGCGAACGGGATCAGCGCCATCAGCGCTATCGCGGCGCAACCGAGGAGAAGCGCGGCCGGGCGGTCGGGCATCAGCGCGATCATCGCGGGACCGAGTACGAAACCGAGGGCATTGGCAGCGGTATAGACGCCCATGATCTGCCCGCGCCGCTCTGGCGCCGCAGCCGCGTTCAGCGCCGTTTCGGCGACGATGAACATGAGACTTGCACCGCAGCCCAGAATCACGCGGGCCGCGAAGACCGGCCAGAAGTCCCGCAGGAAGGCCAGTGCAACGAGCGCCACCGCCAGCAACCCCACGCCTGCCAGCGCCGTTCGACCCGCGCCCAACCGGCGGGCGAGGCCGGGCACCAGCACCACGCCGGTCATGAGGCCGAGGCCGGTCGCTGCCGTATTCAGGCCATTGAGCGCGCCTGACACGCGATCCGATAGCAAGAGACCCAGAAGCGGATAGGTGGTGCCCATCGCGAGGCCGTAGATCGTCACGCCGAGAATCAGCGCTACGATCATCCGGGTTTGGGGGTTCTGCGCACGGGTCATGGCATCCTCCTGGCGATGGGGATCCCAGGAAATCGCGCGAATTGAGCTTTCACTCAAACGACATTTTTTGCTGCAAGCGAACGCTTTTGTTATGCTGGTCTCATGCGCAAACTGCCCAACCTCAACGCCACCCGCGCCTTCGAAGCAGCTGCCCGGCATGGCAGCTTCGCTGCCGCGGCGAACGAACTGGGCGTCAGCCATGCTGCCGTCAGCCGCCACGTGCGCAATCTGGAGATGGAACTGGGCGTCGAACTTTTCGAGCGTCATGCACGCCATGTCGTGCTGACCGGCGAAGGCAGCCTCTTCGCCCGCACCGTCGCCCGGTCCTTCGCCGATCTGGCGCTCGGCGTCGGGCGCCTGAAACGCGGCACCGCCAAGGGAACAGTGGTTCTGGATGTGGAAACCGATCTGGCGGTCTTGTGGCTCATGCCACGCCTGACGGCGCAGGCGCTGGAGGCGCTGCGGGTCAACGTCGATCTCCGCTGCCGCCCGGACCCGCCGCGCAGCCTGCCCGGCGATGTCGACCTGGTGCTGACTTGGGGACCGGCGGCGCTGATCGGCTTTCGCTCCGAGCCCTTCCTTGATCTCAACGCGTTCCCGGTCGCCTCGCCCGCATTGATCGCCAAGGGCCCAGATCCGGCCTCACGAGGCTTCTACGCTGCGCACAGGCTGATCCACGAGCGCGGGCTCTACTGGTGGCGACGCTATTGCGAAGCGGCAGGCGTCATGCTGGACGATCTCGACAACCACCTGTTCTTCAACCGCACCCATCTGTGCATCGACGCGGCGCTCGGCGGCCTTGGCATTGCCATCGGCGACCATCTCTCCTGCGGCCAACATCTGCGGTCGGGGCGTCTTGTTCAGCTTCCCGGCCCAGTGCTGCCGGGACGGGAACAGTATCATCTGCTGACCCCTGACACGGCGCACCTGTCACGGCCCGCGCGACAAATGCGCGACTGGTTGAGGAAGGCAGCGACGCAGAAATGAATGAGGCTGAAAGAACTCAGCCAAGGCTGATCTGTCTGCAACTCGGTCGTTTCGCAGGGGAGCTTTCGGTGGCCGCTCGCGACCCTGGCTGCCCTTAATTGCTGGTGGTCCCCGCCGCACGCACTGCCTTTTCAAGCGCAAAGAACGCGTGTTTATCAGGGACGGAACCACGTCCGACAGGACATAGAACGCCTGGCACCGATTGCAAACAGCGCTTCCCGAGGCCTTTTGTCGGCCTTCCATCACCTCGGCGAAGCTCCGCCCGGCTGCGGATGCTTTCAATTGAGGTCGCGTACCAGATCCAAGGCTGACGTCAACTTCGCCTGCGACTCTGTTGTGTAGCCGGCGATTTCCTCCGTCACCTTGGCCGCCTCCTTTGAGGGACGTGCCGGATTTCAGCGAGCATGCGGTGATCATTGCCGCGGTATGTGCGGGTGTGTTTGGCCCGAATGGCCGCCGCTGCCTTCGCCATGAAACGTCGCGTGAACTGGCCTACCGGAACGGTACACTCCAAAGCCGATGAGGCCGCGAGGTCATAGACATTGAATTCGTCCACGATGACCTAGGCCGGCGTATCGAGATTCGCGCTCTTCGCCTCAGTCTCCGGATCTCGACGCAACGCCGGTCAGGTCCCGATCCCGGCTCAAGCATCTGCACGGATCACATCCCAAAAATGGCGGGCCGGTCCTGGAATCGAGCCGTCGTCGAGAGATTTTCGCGGCCGCGGAGGCTTCGCCGTCTGCTGTCCGCAGGGCGAAGCATTGTGTTTTAGAAGAAGCTGGTTGATGGCTGCTATCGCTGCGTCCGAAAGGTCTCCGCCAAGGCGGACGCCTCTGATTTCAGCTCCAACACGGCTGGTCAGCGGTATAACGTCGGAGTCAGGAATGGTCAGGTTGACAAGGACTGGATTGCTCATGGGGATCTCCTGATTGATCTTGGAACGGACAGCAAGTCACATCCGGCCCGGGGAGCCACTTAACGCCTCAAAGCCTTACATTCCAACGTTTGCAAGGGTTTGCGCTTCCCCCGAGGTACACCTTCAGGTACACCGAAGGGTACACACGGGAATGATGATTTTAGTGCAATATCTTCAGAAGCGCGGCAAAGCCGGATGGCGTTATCGGCGCAAAGTACCCCCCGCCCTCAAGGCGTTTCTCGGTCGAGGTGAGATTGTTGTGCCGCTCGGAAAACCGAGGCCGAAGCATTGGCGCGGTACAAGAAGGTCCATGCCGAGGCGGATCAGCAACTGAAAAACGCCGCACAGCGGATCAAAGCGCCTCAGGCTGCCTCACTCGGGACCGTAGACACGCCTCTGGACCAGTTCCAACGCGCCGATAAGCAAGTCAGGCAATGGAAGCTTGACCCCGATTGGCAAGGCGGCGGTAGGGATTTCGACCACGAAGTGGTGGCGAGAGACGTTATAGCCGAGAGTACGCGTCGCCCTTTCACCCTGGACGAAGCCGCAGCGATACGCGCCCGTCTCATGTCATCCGCCAAGGACGACCTTCAGCACATCTGGAGGCTCTTGGATGGCACGGGCAGCCGCCTTGCAGAAGCTTCCGGGCTCAGAGTGTCCGACGTACACCTCGATCATGCATCGCCGCACATGACGGTCGAATGGCATGCCGACCGGCGCATTAAAAATAAAGTGTCTCGCAGGAACGTCCCGCTAATTGGTGACGCCCTAGAGGCAGCTCGGGAGGCCGTTGAGGCGGCTGGCGAGGCCACTATGCTGTTTCCTGCCTATGGGAGGCCGCGTGGTCCGGCGTCAGCCTCCGCTGCCCTCGGCAAGCATGTCCGCGCCTGTGTCTCTGACCCGAAGGCCACCACCCATTCCCTTCGTCACCTGATGAAAGATCGGCTGCGGTTGGCCGGCGTCACCAAATCAGACCAAGACATCGTCCTTGGGCACTCCTCGGGTAGTGTTGGGGAGGACTACGGCGGGGATGAGGTACGGCTTGAGGTGGCCAGGCGGGCACTGAAGAAGGCCCTAGCGTAGTCTTTCCGACCCCGGAGCCCAGCCAAAAGCGGTGCCTTTTGTGCCCCATACAGCGGAACCACTAGGCTTTCGCTGGTAGTCGTTCCCAGCGATTGTAGCGGGGGTGGCCGATTGCACTTTGGGCTCGTCGACTAACTTGCAGGTTTCTGGACAGGAAACTCATCTGTGACGATGCCGGGGCAAACGACCCTCAAAAATATCTTCTCGAGGTAATCCCCAACCGGAACGAAGAACATGAATTTCGCGATGATCTGGTCATCTCCCTCGCGCAAGGCGAACAGATTTTGCTCATCGGCAATTGCATCCTTGTGGTCTGCATATTCCCTATCATTGGCCTTTAGAACTCCACTGCATCCTAACAAAGAGTTGGTTCCCGTCTTATCAACTATCGCCTGCACATGGATTTGAAAGCTGTTATTTGGCCGCTCGGGCCCTCCAAACCCGGCGGGATTTACGTCAGCTATTTTGGCTTCTCGAATGCTCACGTGGATTGGGGTGCTTTTGCCGGACAGTCCAGATAACCCCGCAACTGCGACACCCAATAGCTTCTGTATATCCTCTGAGAACTTCGCAATCCCCCCAACGACCCCTGCCGTCACCACGATTGCGCCGATGATCAAAGCTACTTTCGATCGTTTAGTCGAGTTTCCCTTTCCCGCCCCCTGCTCCGACATCTATTTCCCCTTGTTGCTGGTTACCCGCGATAGCCGTTGTACCTAGCACAGCGTGGTGGTTCTGTGCATTCTCTCGTTATGTGCAACCTCTACAACCTCACCACATCGCAAGAAGCCATCCGCCAATGGACCCGCGCCTTGCGACATCTTGGGCAACCTTGAGCCGTCCATTGACATCTATCCCAACCAACTGCCCGGCGGTGCGTACTCTGAATAATTCGTACTTGATATGGTGTTGTTTTCTATTCTTCCCATTGATCGCGTCCTGTGATTTCAAAAAGAACGAAAATCGTCTCGATCTTTCACGCGTTTTTACAAATGAAAGGAAGCTGGACCTTCGTCAGAAATTCCCAGATCAGCAAGTAATTTGCCTTTCATCTAATACAGACTATGGCATTGATAGTATGGGAGACATACCACGCTTTAGCGGCAACATCGACATGAGAAATATACCAAGTACTAAATCTGATAGCATACTTATATTAACATATAAATCAAATAAATTGAGTTACATTGAAGGAGTATTTGAAGATTCCAAAGGGATGAACATCGTTACACGATATGCACGAAAGCGCATCGTTGCCTACAAGCAATGTAGCGACGCCGCCTCCGCTGTGGCAGAATGCGTCGATATCGCAGGCCGAGACTCAGGCTGCATATTTCTGTTCCCGAGGATAGGTAAATGATTGAGCTCCCCTCAGCATGGCAATGACGATGATCGACATGTGGCGAAAATTCCAGGAGCGAAGAAAGACTGGTGCATTGGCCTGGCCTTCCGCCGAGATTTCCCACCGTTCCAAGTATTATCCAACTGCGTTGCCGACGACATCGGGACGGAATGCCTGAGGCAAACCCGCCAATATCGTCCCGGCTAGGGGAGCCTAGTGTCCCGTTTGGGTCGAAAGTTGGGTTCCTTTGCTATTCATCTCTCCAGATCACCCGCCGCACTGTCCTTATTTCGGCCAGCCGCCTGACGCGAATGCCCTGCCGCTCCCGACCTGTTGGGTTTTGCGTCTCGACATGCATGAAATCGTGCTTTCCGCATCGCGCGCAGCTCATTCTGCTTCCCATCAGGTCGGCCTCGATGTCCCCGAAGATTTCCTTCAGGTCCCCCGGCTGATACCAGCGCTTGACATTGCAGAGTCCGCATTGAACTCGCACGAGCTGCCCGACCTCATGGGCATTGCTGAGCTTCCATTCGCTGCCGCGTTTACGTCTTCCACCAATGTCAGGCATGATCCAGAATAGGAACTCATTCCTCCTCTGGTCAATTCGCTCTTGACAGTTTTGTTCCTATTTTGTTCACTGTGCCCCATGGAACTTTTGGAGGTACTGCCATGGACCGCATTGTAACATTGGACAGCCGCCAAGAGGCCGCCCTACAGGCTACGGCCGACAGGTTTGTTTCCGTCTACAGGGCGACGTAATGAAGGCGCTCAAGGAAATGATCGTCCTCAACGGCCACCTTCAGGAGCGGCTTGACGCACTCTCGGCACCGCGCCGGGCAACGCGATAGGAGGCACCAAATGGGCATAATGCATCTGGACCCCGAGGCCAAGGCGGAACTGCACTCCGAAGCCGAGAGACTCATCGCTCGCTACGACAGCCCGCTTGAGACGGTGAAGGCGCTCATGGCTTACAATTGTGAGCTTGAGACCCAGATCGTCGCTCTCGCGCACCGGCATCCGGGCTTGGTGCATGTCAGCTACGACGACACGCCACCAGTCCTGGGGTGACAGCCGTGGGCGCTCACGCGAGGACGATGTTGCCCGATGCATGACCTTATCGCTTTCCTAGAAGCCAACTCGGCGCTGGTGCTGGCGAACCCGGCCGTCTTTGCGACGTTTGCAGTTCTCTTCGGAGGTGGGGGCTTCCTAGTCGGCCGCTACTTGCTGACCGAGCGTATCGCCAATCTGGAAAGCCGAATAGCAAGACGTGACGAGGAAATCGCAGACCTAAAGGGCGAACAGAAAGCTCCGAAGCGGGAACTCTCGATGGTGCCTTTGATCGGTGCCACTGCGATTTATCCCAGTGAACCGGAGCGTCTTCCCATGCCTGCTGCCCAAGCCGAACAGCAACCAAATGTGACGCACTAGGTACGGCATGAGGCCGATAGCCATCAGCAGCTTCATCTCCAGATTCCAGATGGATCCAAGGACGCGCCCGACAATAGGGATCATCTCGTTCAAGGAGTCCTCGACGCGCTGGTAGTCTCCACGAGGGTCCGCCGGCTGCTCAAGGGGTGCCTGGGCGGCCTCGAACACCACTGGGTCCAGCAACGAGCCGGTCGCCGGCGCCTTAGCACCCGTCCATTTCGCCGGCATCAGCCACCCGATGACGAAGCCGATGGGGCCGAAGACGAATGCTCCACTGACGGCACTACCCAATGCCGCGACACCTGTGCTGAGGCCGATGAAGTACCCGAGGCCGCCGAAGATGGCCAATCGACAGACGGCGCGGTCTGAGCTTCCCAGAACGGCAGCAGCCTCGCGTGCCGGCCACTACGGTATACCTTCGTGAACCTGCCGCTTGACGTGTGCACTATCCGTCACTCTGTATTGTTCACCAACTCTCAAAGAGGAAAGTGAACACTCATAATCATCGGATACGCCCGCGTTAGCTCCACCTTGGCTTACGCGAGTCGCTACGGCCAAGCGCTGGTCGATCGTCGCCTTATCTGCCGGAGAGCTGACAAAGGATCGGGGGCGATGTGCCAAGGCGTCGATCCCGGAGACGGTCGAATTTGCGGCCAAGCCGAAGATGGCTCGCGCCATGGTCGAGGCGGCGCTCGATGCCGGCGTCCCGTGCGTTTCTGGGCGACGCCGTCTACGGGGCCGACAGTAGCCGTCGCCGGATGCTGGAAGCTCGCGAGCAGCCCTATGTCCTGGCGGTTCGAGGCGCTCACTTCATTCGTCGTGGGGGAATTGTCGGTTGAGGGAGCCTCGCCGAGGAACTGGCCAGCGAGCTCGCGCCTGAGGACTGGGTCTGTCATGCGGCAGGTGAAGGCGCCAAAGGGCCTCGGCTCTACGACTTGGCACGCATCCGCCGCCCGTGGACGTCAAATGACGGCTTGCAGCATCGGCTTATGGTCCGCCGCAAGCGATCGACATCGACAGAAAAAGCCCACTACCTGGTCTTCGCCCCGCCCGGATCCGCCTTGGCCGAATTGGCGGCGGTGGCCGGCCTACGCTGGGGGGTCGAGGAGTGTTTTGAGCGCGCCAAGGATGATCTCGGACTTGATCATTGCGAGGCTCGGTCCTGGCACGGATGGCATCGCCAAATGAGCCTGTGCATGGCCGCCCTGGCGTTCTTCTCCAAGCTGTCGGCTGATCTTCGCCACAGCGCATGGAGCAACCGAACCAAACGAGTCCAAAGGAGCCAATCGCCGCCTGATTCGGATGACTGCGCTGGTCCCGAGCGTCCCCGAGATCCGATATCTCCTCGCCCGGATCCTCCATCTTCCCGCCGACACAAAAGCCCTTCATCATCATCGGCTGGTCGCTATGGCTACGGCGACATCGGGCCGCGGCCACCATCTGTCACTACAAACGACGCGAATATCCGCAACTGTAGTACTAGGAAGCTGGTTTCGAGTGGTAGGGCTTCGGCTACTCTGCCGGACGCTGCCGATGGCTTAGCCAAGCGATCATGCACTTTCCAACTCTTATGGGGTTGCGAAAGATCGAGTTGGCGGATCAACCAGAAATTCGAGATGCGATCCTTCACATCAGCGAACCCGGAGAGCGGATGCGCTGGCGTCGATCGCTTCCTGACGGTCAATTTCGACAGCATGTTGTGGGGGCGGGCGCAGGCGAAAACGGTGCCAACGCCGACTATACGGGGCCGAATGCTTGCCCTGGAGGGCATCCTCAACGATTTGTGGCGCCGGCAGTGACACTTTCATCGCCCTACCGGGCATGGTGGATTCCAATTCGCCTGCGATGGCTACGACGACGATGTCTATGTTGGTGGTCAGCAACGATCAGGACCATGGATCGAATGGAAGGTGCCGCTTATCTCGTTGCCTTGGCACGATCAATCGCCTTCTCAGTCACGCGATTGGCAGAGTTGTTCTTGAGGCGCGCGCCGGCGAGCTCGAGGAGCGCGTAGGCTATTTCGTTCTCGGTCCAGCCGGATTCCGCTGCCCGCTCAGCCAATTGCTGAAAGGCCGGTTCCAAGGCGAGTTGGCATTGAAGGCGGCGATCCGGATGGTCGACCGGGCAGCTTGGTTCCACGATCGCAACGCGTGATCGCTTCATTGCAGGCCATGGGCTCTCGCCCCTCTCCTTTTGCCACACGAGGCGCGCCAGCTCACGTGTCGTTGGTGAGCGCCACGGCAACCGCTTCATCTTGTCAACCAGCCGCTCCAGCGATCCGGCGCGTTCCAGCTCCGCAAAGAAATGGTGCGGCGTGACGCTACCGAGCCGGTGCATCTCGGCCAGGTTCCACACATACGGATAGTCGACCATGAAATCGGATCGAGGCGAGGCCTTGGACGGTTCAGCCTTGGTCAGAATGCCGCCGCCCACGAGCCGATCAGCCTTCTCGATGATTTGACGCACCCTCGTTTTCGACAGGCTATGTTCCTGCGCCAGGTCGGCGAAACTCTTGCCCTTCAGAAAGCCTTCCACCAAGGCTACGTTCCTATCGACGGTCGGGCTAAATCTCCAGCAGGCGCGCAGTTTTTCCAGTATCATTCCGTTCGTTCATCCGGTTGTTCGCCCCGCTTACAAACCCTATCCGGCCAAATCGGCGCTTGGAAGATAAGACTCATATCATGGCGTACGTCCGCTGCGAAAACTGCCAGGTGATTATGTGAATACGAAAGATGCGGGCGATCGCCACGATCGTTGTTGACCGCCGACCTCGCGAATGTCGGCTTCGACGGCACACGTCGAGGCTCGATCCATCAGGATCGGTGTCGACGATTCTATATTTGAGGAACCCAAATTCGTTTGACTCGCGCATTCGCTGTACAGCGTATCATCGCAAGCGCGGGATTGCGACATCCTGCGAAGTGCCCGCGTTGCTGGAATGGATTTTGGGGAAGTAAAAAGGGCCCCTGCGCTGGGTCGCGCGCCGGGGCCTTCAGGCATGTACGAGCTACCAGCATGTCGAGTTATGATCGTGCGCTATTATAATGAACAAACGGTGAATGATCGCTATCCGGGGTGCAGGCGGGCGAGATGGTGGGGCGGTGAGGGCCCTGTACCGCAGCAGCGAGGCCACGAGCAGCGACCCGAGCCATGCGCCACGCTGCAGGACCTCGATTTCGGGGCAAGCCTCGAGCCAGCAACTCGCCTTGCTTCTCGGAATCATAAGGCTTTGGGGGGACGGTTAAGCAGCGCGATATGGCCGCGGCGATCACGAAGTTTAATCATCTTTCCCCTGTTCAAACGGTCAGGCTGCCTTCGCCGCCGGCTTGGCTGCCTTGACATGGGTTATACTGCGGCGACCGTCGACGCCGACCGGAACGTCACCGTCAACCGTAGCGCGACGCACAACCCGGTGCTGGTCGCCATAGTCGTTGACCGCATAATGCTGGGTAGCACGGTTGTCCCAGATAGCGACGTCGCCTACTTGCCAGCGCCACCGCACGGTATTTTCCGGGGCAGTGACGTAGGACTGGAACACCTCGTAGAGTTTGGCGGAATCGCTCTTGGAAAGGCCGACGAGGCGCTGCACGAAATTGCCGAGCAGCAGCGACTTCTCCCCGGTTTCCGGATGGACGCGCACGACCGGATGCTCGGTCTCGTAGATCGTCGATGTGAAGACTTCCTCGAAGTGCTTCTTCTCTTCGGCTGTGGCGCGCGGGCGCACGGCTGCGTAGTCGTAGGCATTGCTATGAATAGCCCACAGATTGTCCGCCAATATTTTGAGCGGCGCCGGCAGATTCTCGTACGCGGCGTGCGTGTTGGACCAGATCGTGTCGCCCCCCGCCGCCGGAATGACGACGCCACGTAGGACCGAGAATTTCGGATAGGCATCGACGAAAGTCACGTCGGTATGCCACTGGTCTGCCCTGCCACCGCCACGGCCGGAATCTAGATTGAGGATTGAGGCCGTGCCGGCTGCCGGCCCCTGCGTGGGATGAGGTACAAGGTCACCCAGACGCCGCGCAAACAATTCCTGCTCCGCATCGTCGAGATGCTCCTGGCCGCGGAAGAAGATCACCTTGTGTTTTAGAAGAAGCTGATTGATGGCTGCTATCGCTGCGTCCGAAAGGTCCCCGCCAAGGCGGAAGCCTCTGATTTCAGCTCCAACACGGCTGGTCAGCGGTACAACGTCGGAGTCGGGAATGGTCTGGTTGACAAGGACTGGATTGCTCATGGGGATCTCCTGATTGATCTTGGAAGGGGACAGCAAGTCACATCCGGCCAGCGGATGTCGCGCGGCGTTGAAAGTCTCATCGCGAGTCAACAGAGCTATTGAACAAGATAATCGACTTAAACATAGAAATAATGTTCCAAATTAAACTGGCTCGACGAAAGAGCCGTCTCCGTTGCTCCGGTCTCGGTGTTGAGTTCTCTCTGGGCAAGGAAACGGCGCTAGATGGGGGTTCGATGGTGCAAGATCCAGCGCCGGATCAGGAAGGCCATTGCGGAAGCAACGGATCGCCTTGCTAGTGGACGCCTGGACCAATCTGCTGCTGAGGAGAGCGGGGCTGCCGCCCATTCTCCGTTATCCCGCGAACAATTCTTTGTACCCTGTCGTCACCATCCAGTTCGCCCGATCGAGATGGCTTCGCGCGGCTTTGCGGGCGCGCTCCGGTTCCTGTACCGGATCGATGCCGAGGATCTCCTGCGCCATCTCCTCATAGCTGGCATCATCAGCGGCCGCATCCAGGAACCTCAGGTACAGCGTGTGGTGCTGCTTATCGTACGTGGTCAGGCTGTCGGACCATGGCACTTCTTCCTGGATTGCCGGTTTCGTTCCGACTTTCATGGCAGTTCGGTACTCCATCATTATTTCAGTGGGATATTCCTTCGACAGGTTAGCCAAAGCAGACAGCAATCATAGTCCTAAATGA
>NZ_JBVVQB010000010.1:0-153192 GCF_055811775.1 Mesorhizobium sp. WSM4844
GACTAACATCTCCTTACTGCCTTACTGCCCTACTGCCCTACTGCCCTACTGCCCTACTGCCCTACCAATCCCCAATCTCCCCCGGCCGCTCCTGGTATGAGGACACGGCCGGTCCACGGCCCGAATACAAGGCGCTCGACGGTGACCTGAGCTGCGACGTCGTCGTCGTTGGCGGCGGATTTACCGGCCTGTCGGCGGCGGTGCACCTCGCCAGGGCCGGCAGCAATGTCGTGCTGGTCGAAGCGCATCGTTTCGGCGACGGCGCATCGGGCCGCAATGGCGGCCAGCTCGGCACAGGTCAGCGCGCCTGGGCCGAGGAGCTCGAAGCGGAATACGGCTTTTCCCGGGCCAAGGCGCTGTTCGACCTCGCCGAAGAGGCCAAGGCGCATCTCCTCGAATTCGCCGCTGTCAACAAGATCGAGATCGACTACATGCCCGGCCAGATGTCGGTGGCGCACAAGCAGCGCTATGTCGACGACTACAAGGCGCATGCCGAGATCATGGCGAACCGCTTCGGCTATCCGCACATCAGCTTCATGGACGCCAGGGAGACGGCGGAGCGGTTGGGCTCGGCGCGCTATTTCGGCGGCACCCGCGACACCGGCACCGGGCACATCCATCCGCTGAAGCTGGTGATCGGCACGGCAAAAGTGGCGGCGCAGGCGGGCGCGCAGCTGTTCGAGCAGACGCCGGCGACCGCCATCGCGTCCGTTGGCGGCAAGGTCAGGGTCACGACGCCGAAAGGCACGATATCAGCCGAGAAATGTCTGATCGGCGTCAACGCCCATGGCGGCACGCTCGAGCCGATCAGTGCCGCGCATATCATGCCGATCGGCTCCTTCATCGGCGCGACGGCGCCGCTTGGCGGTTCAAACGTGTTGCCGGGCGGTGAGGCGGTCGACGATTCCCGCTTCGTCGTGCGCTACTTCCGCAAATCGACGGATGGGCGGCTGCTGTTCGGCGGGCGCGAGATCTACGCGGTCAACGATCCGAAAGACATCCATGTCCACATCCGCCGGCAGATCGCCGAGCTTTACCCTGACCTCAGCGATGTCGAGATCACCCATGGCTGGGGCGGCTATGTCGGCATCACGATGCCGAGAAAACCGTTCGTGCGCGAGGTGATGCCCAATGTGATCTCGGTCGGCGGCTATTCCGGCCACGGCGTCATGCTGTCGAACTTTTTCGGCAAGCTCTATGCCGAAACCGTCGCCGGCAACCGGGACCGGCTGAGGCTGATCGAGGACCTGAACATCCCGGCCTTTCCCGGTGGCCGGCGCTTGCGCGCGCCTCTGATGTTTCTTGCGCTCAATTGGTATGCCTTGAGGGACCGCATATAACCACAGGTTGCAAAATCCCTTGCAAGTTGCAGAATCGATCGTAAAGGTGCAGAATCCGCACCGCAAGGGCGCAGTGATGCCACAATCGCCGGCAAAGGATGCCGGTTCTGGGCAGTCGAAGGGGGATTTTGCGGGCCTGCCCGCGTTGGATTGGGACCGATGCCGACCAGATGCCGGTTTCCCGGCACGGGTCGTAAGAACGTTGGCCCGCAAATGGAGGTTGTAAGAGTGAGAGAGCCCTTCAGTTTCGGCGCGCCGGAACGACGGCGCTTTGCGATGCAGTTTGGCTACGACATGCAGCCCAGGTTCTGGCGGCAAATCCGGTCGAACCTGCATCTGGTCATCGCCGCGTTTGGAACAGCAGCGCTGCTTGGCGTGGCAGCGATGGCGCTATGGCTGGCATTGCCGGCCACCGAGAGACAAGCGGTCGCCAGTCCCGAGCAGATCGTTTCCAGCATTCCGGTGAAAACGACAAGGATCGTGCCGGCCGCGGCCGCGGCCGCGAGGATAGAAGCGGCGCAGCAGGCTGCGAGCAAGACCGATGCGATTTCGTCGGCGGTGGTTGCAGCGAAGGCCGAGATAGCGGCGCTGGCGCCCAATGACCCTCGCTGGACAGGATCGGGACCGAAGACCACATCCGGCCAGACGGGGGGCGGCCAGACGGCGGGCCAGGCTGAAAAAGCAGACAAGCCGTCCACGGCGGCGGCATTCGCCGATCCGGCAGCGAAAACCAAAGTGGCAGCATTGATTGCCAAAGTCGCTGCTCCCGCCAAGGCGGCGACGGACGGTGCGCCAACCGCCGCCATCTCGACCCCGAAGCCGCTGCCGGCCGCGACACAGAAGGATGGCGCCCAGGCCAAAGTCGAGGCCAAGCCAGCGAGCGCGGCAGGACGTATCCTCAGGGGCGTCACCATGCGCACCGGTCCGAAGAACAGTGCGGCAGCCATCGTCACCATTCCGGCCAAGACCTCGGTTCAGGTGATGGGCTGCAAGAAATGGTGCCAGATCGTCTACAACGGCAAACGCGGCTGGATCTACAAGAGCTTCGTCAAGACCGGCGCGTAGCATCGGTCAGGCCGTTCTTTGACGTTGCCCACGGCTCATTTGGCTGCCGCAATCAACCGCCCGCGTGCGAGGGACGGTCAGGTCAAACTTGAAACCGACAGGGCCGAACGGCTCAGATGCACCGTCCGCCGTCGATCTCCAGCGCCACGCCAGTGACGAAGGCCGCCTCGTCCGAAGCCAGCCACAGCGCCGCGTTGGCTATGTCGAGCGGCGTCGAAAGCCGGCCAAGCGGGATCGACGCGCGGAATTTCTCGCGGATTTCGGGTGTGTCGGCGCCCATGAATTTTTCGAGCATGCCGGTCTCGCCGGCAACCGGGCACAGGCAGTTGACGCGGATGTTCTTCGGCGCGAGTTCCACCGCCATGGATTTGGTCGCGGTGATCGCCCAGCCCTTCGACGCATTGTACCAAGTGAGGCCGGGCCGCGGCCTGATGCCGGCGGTCGAGGCCGTGGTCAGGATGACGCCGCCGCCTTGCCTAGCCATCACCGGCACGACCGCCAGGGCGGCGTGGTAGATCGCCTTCATGTTGACGGCCGTGATCAGATCGAAGGTCGTCTCGTCGACCTCGAGCATATCGCCGTTGCGATGGGTGTAGCCGGCATTGTTGACCATGATGTCGATGCGGCCAAAGGCACTCTTTGCGGCATAGACCATCTCGTCGAACTCGGAACGGGTCGAGACGTCCGTCTGGGTCCAGATCGCCGCCCGGCCGATCTCGTTGGCGACGCGTTCGGCGCCCTTGGCGTTGAGGTCGGCGACAACAACCTTGGCGCCCTCCTCGGCAAAACGCTTGGCCATGCCCTCGCCGAAGCCTGACGCGGCACCGGTGATGATGGCAACTTTGTTTTCCAGGCGCATGGCTTTCTCACTCATGATTGAAGACTCCCCGCTCCGGCAGCCTCCGGCAAGGGCCGCCGAAAGATCAATATACTCTCGATTTCTCCTTTGGCTTTCGCCTCGATCCCGCTCTATGCTGCATCCGCGAAGGCCTCCCGGAACCACCTCGCCGACAAGCGTCCGGGTTGCGCCAGTGTCAAGGGCACACCTCAGGACAATCGGCAAACACCCGATTGGCCTTGGGCTGTGACGCCGTGTCACTGGAAAATCTAAATCGATTAGATTATATCCACGCGTACACCAGCGAGCGGCGTCAGAGCGGACAGACCATGACCAGCCAGATCATTCCCGTCGACCCTTTCGACTTCATCATCTTCGGCGGCACCGGCGATCTGTCGGAACGCAAGCTTTTGCCGTCACTCTATCATCGCCAGCGCGGCCATCAGTTTTCCGAACCGACGCGCATCATCGGCACGTCGCGCTCGATAATGACCGACGAGGAATTCCAGGCTTTCGCCAGGCAGGCGATTTCCGACCATGTGAAACCGGCCGATATCGACGCCGCGGAGCTGGAGACGTTCCTTGCCCGGCTTTCCTACGTCTCGGCTGACGCGACGACCGGCGCTGGCTTCGACAAATTGAAGACGGCGATCGGCGACAGCGAATGCATCCGCGCCTTCTATCTGGCGGTTGCGCCGGCGCTGTTCGGCGACATCTCACACAAGCTGAAAGAGAACGGGCTGATCACGCCGAACTCGCGCATCGTGCTGGAGAAGCCGATCGGGCGCGATCTCGCCTCGGCGCGCCAGCTCAACGATGTGGTCGGCGACGATTTCCATGAAAGCCAGATTTTCCGCATCGATCACTATCTCGGCAAGGAAACCGTGCAGAACCTGATGGCGCTGCGCTTTGCCAATGCGCTCTACGAGCCGCTGTGGAATTCCGCCAATGTCGATCATGTGCAGATCACTGTGGCCGAGACCGTCGGCCTCGAAGACCGCGTCACCTATTACGACAAGGCGGGCGCGTTGCGCGACATGGTGCAGAACCACATGCTGCAGCTTCTCTGCCTCGTCGCCATGGAGGCGCCGTCGTCGATGGACGCCGACGCCGTGCGCGACGAAAAGCTGAAGGTTCTGCGCGCGCTGAAACGCATCAACGGCAATGAAGCGCCCAAGCACACGGTACGCGGACAGTACCGTGCCGGGGCCTCGGCCGGCGGGCCGGTGAAAGGCTATGTCGAGGAGCTCGGCAAGAACAGCAACACCGAGACCTTCGTTGCGCTCAAGGCCGAAATCGGCAACTGGCGCTGGGCTGGCGTGCCGTTCTACCTCAGGACGGGCAAGCGGCTGGCGACACGCGTTTCGGAGATCGTCATCGAATTCAAGCCGATCCCGCATTCGATCTTCGGCGACAGTGCCGGGCCGATCTCGGCCAACCAGCTGGTCATCCGGCTGCAGCCCGACGAAGGCGTCAAGCAGTTCATCATGATCAAGGATCCGGGGCCTGGCGGCATGCGGCTGCGCCAGATCCCGCTCGATATGAGCTTCGCGCAATCCTTCGACGGCCGCGCCCCTGACGCCTATGAAAGACTGATCATGGACGTCATCCGTGGCAACCAGACGCTGTTCATGCGCCGCGACGAGGTCGAGGCGGCGTGGAAATGGATCGACCCGATCCAGGACGCATGGGAAGGCGCCAGGCAGGAGGCGCAGGGCTATACCGCCGGCACATGGGGCCCCTCCGCCTCGATTGCGCTGATCGAACGCGACGGGCGGACATGGCACGAGAGCAATTGAACAGCGACGCCTACAACTGGCACGCATTTGCCGAACGCCAGGATCTGGCGGCTGCACTTGCCGGCCACGTCGCAGGCCGCCTGACCACTGCGATTGCTGAGCGCGGCACGGCATTGCTCGCCGTTTCCGGCGGCACGACGCCGGCGAAATTTTTCGCATCGCTTTCGAGCATCCCGATCGCCTGGAACAAGGTCACGGTGACGCTGGTCGACGAGCGTTGCGTGCCGTTCTCCTCGCCGCGCTCCAACGCCGGGCTGGTCGCCGCCAATCTTCTGCAACACGCCGCCGCAGCCGCACGTTTCGTGCCGCTCTACCAAGAGGCAGCAAGTATCGAGGATACGTCGGAGGCCGATAGCAGGATGTTGCGGTCGCTGCCCTGGCCGCTCGATGTGGTCGTGCTTGGCATGGGAACCGATGGCCATACCGCGTCGTTTTTTCCTGACGCCGACAATCTGGAAACACTGCTCGACCCGTCCTCGGAAAGGGTCGTGCTCCCGGTTCACGCGACAAGCGCCGGCGAGCCGCGGCTGACGCTGTCGCTGGCGCGGATCGTCAGGGCCGGCTTCGTCGCGCTGCACATCGAGGGCGAGGACAAGCGCACGGCATTCGAAAGCGCGATGGCATCGGAAACGCGAAAGCCCATTCGCGCCGTGCTCGACGCAGCCGAGAGACCCGTACAGGTTTTCTGGGCACCCTGATTTCAACTTGCCGAGGGGTCCCACGGACCGTGTCTGCGGGACCTCGCCTGAAAGGACCGACGCCATGACCGCGAGACGCGACATCGAAGCCATCACCGAGCGCATCCGCCAACGCTCCAGACCGGGGCGCGAGGCCTATCTCGGCCGCATCGCCGAGGCATCGAGCCGCACCGCGAACCGGGCCGTGCTGTCCTGCGGCAACCTCGCCCACGGCTTTGCCGTGTGCAGCCCTTCGGAAAAGCTGGCATTGGGCGGCGACCGCGTGCCCAACCTCGGCATCATCACCTCCTATAACGACATGCTGTCGGCGCATCAGCCTTTCGAGACATTTCCAGCACTGATCAAGGACGCGGCGCGCGAGGCCGGCGGCATTGCCCAGGTCGCCGGCGGCGTGCCGGCAATGTGCGACGGCGTCACCCAGGGCCAGCCCGGCATGGAGCTGTCGCTGTTCTCGCGCGACGTGATCGCCATGGCGGCGGCGATCGGCCTGTCGCACAACATGTTCGACGCCGCCGTCCATCTCGGCGTCTGCGACAAGATCGTGCCGGGGCTGGTGATCGCGGCGCTGACCTTCGGCCATCTGCCGGCGGTGTTCATCCCGGCCGGGCCGATGACCACGGGCCTGCCCAACGACGAGAAAGCCAAGGTCCGCCAGCTCTATGCCGAAGGCAAGGCAGGACGGGCCGAACTGCTCGAGGCCGAGTCCAAATCCTATCACGGGCCGGGAACCTGTACCTTCTACGGCACGGCGAACTCCAACCAGATGCTGATGGAGATCATGGGCCTGCACACGCCGGGCGCCTCCTTCGTCAACCCCGGCACGCCGTTGCGCGACGCGCTGACCCGGGAGGCGACGAAGCGGGCGCTGGCCATCACCGCGCTCGGCAACGCCTACACGCCGGTCGGCCGGATGATCGACGAGCGCTCGTTCGTCAACGGCATCGTCGGCCTGCACGCCACCGGCGGATCGACCAATCACACCATCCACCTGATCGCCATGGCCGCCGCGGCCGGCATCGCCATTACCTGGCAGGATATTTCGGACCTTTCGGAAGCCGTGCCGCTGCTGGCGCGGGTCTATCCGAACGGCCTTGCCGACGTGAACCATTTCCACGCAGCCGGCGGGCTCGGCTTCCTGATCCGCGAACTGCTCGACGAGGGAATATTGCACGAGGACGTCCAGACGGTCTGGGGCGAAGGGCTGCGGCCTTATGCGGTCGAGGCCAAGCTCGGCGCCGATGGCGGCGTGGTGCGCGAGGCCTCGCCCCGCGAAAGCGGCGACGAGAAGGTGCTGGCGCCGTTCAAGAAGGCGTTCCAGCCGACGGGCGGGCTGAAGATGCTGTCAGGCAATCTCGGCCACGCCGTCATCAAGACTTCCGCCGTGAAACCGGAACGGCGCATCATCGAGGCGCCTGCCAAGGTTTTCGACAGCCAGCAAGGGCTCAACGAGGCGTTCAAGGCCGGCACGTTGACCGGCGATTTCATCGCCGTCATCCGCTTCCAGGGGCCGAAAGCCAACGGCATGCCGGAGTTGCACAAGCTGACCACCGTACTCGGCGTCCTGCAGGATCGCGGCCAGCATGTGGCGCTGGTCACCGACGGGCGCATGTCGGGCGCGAGCGGCAAGGTGCCGGCGGCGATCCATGTGACGCCGGAGGCGGTCGAGGACGGGCCGATCGCCAGGATCCATGACGGCGACATCATCAGGCTCGACGCCGACGCCGGTACGCTGGAAGTCTTGGTGCCGGCAGGCGATTTCGCGCTGCGCCGGGCAGCGGACAGCGATCTTGTCGGCAATGAATTCGGTTTTGGCCGCGAGCTTTTCGCCGGGTTGCGGCAAATGGTCGGCCGTGCCGACCACGGCGCCAGCGCATTCGCAAACAACGTGGCGGAATTCGCGCTGCAGTGAAAAGGGCGGCGGGGCTGTCGCCCTTTTGGTGGTTGTCGATTGCCACGCTATTTTGCCCTTTGGCCACTACGCTGCCTTCAGGGCAGACATGCTGTCCTATCTCCATAAGAAGGGCATTAAACACATCGAGGGATGCAGTGTTGAGTGGTTCTGCGTCGTTAGGGAACGGCAAAGGTCGACCCGTTCCAGTCGTCCAGATTCGCTCGCGCTACGGAATAAGTTGACCCATTCGAGACCTTCATTACCGGCGTTGGGGATGGCAGCTTTGCGCTCGCTCCATGTCGGTCGTCCAGAGCGGTGACGCTCCCCCCGAAACGTGACACTGGGTTAGCGAACAAGCAAACGATGCCAAGGACGCCAGCAACTGTCCGGCGACGATCAGCGCAACAACGGCGGCGGCCCTAGCTTCGGTATCAGGACAATCGCCAGAAGGATGTAGATGGCGCCGAACACGCCGCCCGCCAACGAGGCCACGAGCTTTTCGCGACGCCGGTTGTCAATCCAAGGCTCTTGCATCAGTAAGATGACGAGGATCATCGTCAGCGTTCCGCCGGCATAGCTGATAAGTGCTGCCCATGGCGCAGATCCCAAGCTGGCCCTGAGACTTGCGACAAGAACTTGCTGAACAACCACGCTAACCCCTGCTCCGACGCCAAGCAGAGCCGATCCCAGCATCTGGCAAAGGTTGCACCGCTTACCCACCCGCTTTTTTACTATTGCAGGTGACCTTTGCCGGCTTCCAAGTCACAAAGTGTGGACAGAATTTATGCGACAGGCCGAATCTCGCCCTTTCATGGCAGTGACTGTGATCGTCGACCGCCGCATCCGAAGGCATACGCCGGACTGGAGAAGGGTTGGCTGTGTCGCAACACAATCTTTCATCCAGACCTCGGACCGACAGCCTCGATAGCAACGGCAGCTAGTCCACCTCGCTGAGTCGTGGTGGCGGACAAAATTACCCTGTTTAGTGCCGGCGTTTACGTCGCCAGTCACTAGGGGTGGTTCCAACATTCGCTCGAAAAACACGGGTCAGATGGCTCTGGTCAGCGAATCCGCAGGCAAGTCCGATTATTGCGATACTCTCATCCGTTGTCTCCAGAAGATCCTTGGCGAGTTCCACGCGCCGTTTCAACAACCAGCGATGGGGCGGCTGCCCAGTTGTTGCCTTGAACGCTCGCGTAAAATGCCTTGCTGACAAACCGCATGCATCGGCCAAATCCGCCAGAGACCGATCGGACTGGATGCTGTCCAAAAGTAGTTCCTTTGTTCGCCTTTCCTGCCATGGCGCTAAACCTCCGGTAGCCTTCTCCGAAGGCGTTTTCAGGCCGCCATAGGCTTGAGCGAGGTGCATTCGGATCGCAGCGAAGACGTAATCTGCGAACAGCGCATTCGCTTCCCAGGGTTTTGAAATCGCGGGGAGCAGTGCACTGACCAAATGAAGCAGTACCTCGTCGCGCGGCGGAGGCTGTAACGGACAGACTAGCTGCTCGATGGCCGGCACGCGGAGTTCGTCGGTGAGTTCATTGAGGGCTCGCATTGGCATATAAACGTGCAGCGCCGCAAACGGCTCTGCGAGGTCAGCCACCCACGATTGCCTTAGATCAAAAATCCCCAAACCACCCGATGGTGTACTTGTCCGTCTCAAATGACGCTCATCGCACCAAAGATCGCCGTCGCTCCAGCCCCCGACAAAAATGCTAGCGAGAAAGGTCTCGCTGCGCGCATGCGGCAAGGTCAAACCTAGGCCGGGCTGGTCTCGGCGAACCTGACAAGCGGCCATATCATTCCCGCCCAACGAGCGAACACGAAGGTGCTCATAAACGTCGAGCCGCTGCCGCCTCGCAAAGAAGGGTTCCACGTAAACGGCGCGCGTCGTCGTGCTCATGGGCCTCGGCCTAATTGTGTCGGCACGCTTCGAGCAGGGCCCGGTCGTGCAAACCGTTCAGCGGAACCATCATGTCCGCTGTGTTCCAACTCGGCGCTTTCGTTCTATTCGTCGCGGCGCCGACACAGTTAACTTAAGGCACATCTCACGAGGCTGTTAAAGCATTTGCCTCGGCAGGCGGGAAGATCAGAAATGAAGGCGAAGCCTGACGAAGGCCTCAATGTGTCGCGCCGATCGACGCTGGTACTCTTGGGAGGCGTAGCTGCGGGTGGCCTGGGCCTGAAAGGTTATGCGATGCCTGCGGCAGCATCGGCTGGCGCAGTCGATTACACAAGGAAAACCGCGATGAGTTTCATGACGACAAAAGACGGCACGCGGATTTACTACAAGGACTGGGGGGCGGGTCGGCCGGTTGTGTTCAGCCATGGCTGGCCGCTAACGGCCGATGCCTTCGAGGATCAGATGTTTTTCCTGGCCTCCCAAGGCTACCGCGTTATCGCGGCTGACCGCCGGGGGCACGGCCGCTCAGGCCAGTCCTGGCACGGCAACGATCTCAACACCTATGCCGACGATCTGGCCGAGCTGACCGAAGTCCTCGACCTGCGCGATGCCATCCACGTAGGCCATTCCACGGGCGGTGGCGAGGTCACTCGTTACATCGGCCGCCATGGCACGGGACGTGTGGCCAAGGCCGTATTGATCAGCGCTATACCGCCCTTGATGCTGAGAACTGAAGCGAACCCGATCGGCAAACCGATGGCGGACTTCGATCAGGTCCGCGCGGCAGTGCTGGCCGACCGGGCCCAATTCTGGAACGATCTGACCTACCCATTCTTCGGTTACAATCGACCCGGGGCGAAGATTTCTGAAGGCGTGCGTCAGCAGTTCGTCCTGCAGTGTATGATGGCTGGCTTCCCGGCCTCCTATTTCGGAATCAAGGCCTGGTCTGAAACGGACCTCACTGAAGACTTGACGAGGTTCGACGTCCCGGCGCTCGTTGTCCATGGTGACGATGATCAGATCGTTCCCATTGCGGCGTCGGCGCTGCTGTCCTCCAAGATCATCCCAAACGCGACACTCAAGGTCTACGAAGGGGTGTCGCACGGGCTACCGACGACCCACAAGGACCGGCTGAACCAGGATCTCCTGGATTTCATCAAAGGGTGAGGCTCCCGGCGATGCCCTCTAACCTGACACTCCATGGCGTAGGAGAGCACGATGACCAACAACAATGGTCATCCCTGGCCACGGTCCCGTCAGCAACAAGCGTGGATTTTCTGACTACCTCGCCATGCTTGTGGGCGTCCGCGAGAACGTGGCTGGCCTCAAACAAAAGGGAATGACCATGGCCGAGACTATCTCGGCCAGGCCGACAGCAAATTTCGACGCCAGATGGGGTCGGTTCATCATTGATCCCGCCTTCTTCACCAGGCTTGCTTACGCGGGCGTATGACCAGCCGGGCGAGGAGTACTGCAGCTTTCAGTTAAAACTTTAAACCGCTGCCTCCGCAGCCATGCGCACTGGGACCGATCATGGGAAAATTAGACGGAAAAATCGCCCTCGTTACCGGCGGAAATAGCGGTATCGGCCTAGCAAGTGCAAAGCGCTTTATGGAGGAGGGCGCGTACGTGTTCATAACGGGACGGCGCCAGCCCGAGCTGGATAAAGCCGTCGCGTCGTTAGGGGACAACGTCACTGGCGTTCGCAGCGATGTTTCCAGTGCTCAGGACCTCGACCGACTATATGAGACCGTCACGGCCCAGAAGGGCCGCATCGACATCCTCTTCGCAAATGCCGGGCTTGGCGAGTTCATGCCGCTGGGCGAGATTACCGAGACGCATTTCGACACAACCTTCGGCGTCAATGTTAAAGGCACGCTGTTTACCGTGCAGAAGGCATTGCCGCTGATGCAGGGCGGTGGCTCGATTATTTTAACCGGTTCCACTACTGGAAGCCACGGATCCCCTGCTTTCAGCGTCTACGGCGCGAGCAAAGCAGCGATTCGCAGCTTCGCCCGGAGCTGGATTCTCGATCTGAAAGGTTCCGGGATCCGGGTGAATGTCCTGTCGCCGGGCGCGACTTCGACGCCGGGTTTGCACGGCTTAACGCCTGATCTCGAACAAGGTCGTCAGATGACGGAGTTTTTAATCGCCCAGACTCCTCTGGGACGCATGGGACGTCCGGACGAAATCGCAGCAGCGGCGCTTTTCTTGGCGTCGGAAGAAAGCAGCTTTGTAAATGGCGTCGAATTCTTTGTCGACGGCGGTATGGCGCAAGTATGAGCGTCCGAGATGCGGGCCCGGCATTATTTTAACTGGTACTACACAAGGTGATGGACATGATCGAAAGCCCGACTTTTAACCCAGATAGTAATTGGGCATCTGTGGGTGGCCACCGACGACGCGCCGGTGAAAGTCTATCTGTCCAGCGCGCCTGGAGAGCGTAAGCGCCGGGTTGATGCGCCCGCACGTCAAAATCAACCCCGATACCCAGTGCCGAAGAGAACTTTCGTTCAGCAGGAGAAACTCATGACAAGCCTTTCGCGCAGAGCCTTTGCCTTCGCAATCCCTGCGGTCCCAGTTGCACTAGGCTCCGCTTTGGCCGCCAGCGTGAATACCGCGAAAGCGCGGACTGCCGATCCCAAAGTGCTCGTCCCCTCAGCACAAATCAGGATCGGCCGCTTCACCGTAACCGCGCTGGTGGACGGGTTTGCCGATATGCCCTTCGGCTATTTCCCCGGGAGCACAGCCGAACAAGTTGAGGAAGAAGCGCAGGCGATATCGACGGCGAAGCCCGGAGGCATCCGCTTCGTGTTTAACCAGTATCTCGTCGATGACGGCGAGCGCCTGATCCTGATCGACACCGGCCCCGCCGGCGCGATGGGCAAAACGGGACAGCTCCCTGGTGCGCTCGAAACAATGGGAATCACGAGAGAAGATATCGGGGCGGTCATCATCACGCATATGCATGTCGATCACCTTGGCGGCCTGGTGGCCGGTGGAAGCCGGAACTTCCCGAATTCTGACGTGTACGTCGATCGCCGTGACGTCGCGTACTGGACTGATCCCGCGAAGAGAATTTCAGCTCCGGAGTTCCTGAAACCCAGCTTCGATGCATCTTTGGAACTGGTCCGCCTCTATCCAAACCTGCAGGCAATGGATGGCGAACGTCAGATCACACCGGGCGTCTCGATCATCGACCTGACCGGCCACACGCCCGGGCACATCGGAGTCCGCATCGAGGATGGCGGACAAAGTCTGCTGATGGTTTCGGACATGCTCTTCCCTGTTGTCCATCCCTCGAATCCGGAGGTCGGCTTCCTGTTCGAGCAGGACCGACCGGCCGCGCAGATCATGCGCGAACGATTTTTTCCGCGTGCGGCCGAGGAAAAAGCCCTGATCGCGGCCACCCACATGCCTTTCCCAGGCTTGGGACGAATCGTGGCCGACGGCGGAAAGATGCGTTGGATACCAGCCGAGTGGGCTCATCAGGAATGAGCCCGACCGCCTGCTTTGGAGCACATCATGCCGCACCAAGCTCACCAAAAGTGCAGTGACCTACGTCAAGGAGCCGACGGCGGCGATTGGCGAAGGCGAAGCGCTGCTGTGCTGCGCAGTCCCCGCCTAAGAAACGACGGGGGAAACCAGATCCAACTCGAACTCTGGTACTCGTCATTGATGCGTCTGACGCAAGAGTATCGTCCGCCTTTTCGACGTTCATCATCGTCCAGACCGGAGCATCTTATCGGGGACGAAAGGGACAGCCTTTCAAAACCAAATCAAGGAGATAGACATGTCCCGCATTCCCACGCCCGCCACAATCAACGATGCACCGGAAGCGTCCCGCCCTGTGCTTGAAGCCGTCCAGAAGCAGATCGGCTCCGTGCCGAACATCTTTCGCCTGGTGTCGAACAGCCCCGCCGCTCTGAACGGCCTGACGGCGCTGCAGGGCGCTCTCGGCAAGGGAAAGCTGGCTCCGGCCACCCGCGAGCGGATCGCCCTGACCATGGCCGAGGCCAATGGTATTACTGCCTGTCCGCGCATACCTATGCCGGCGCAAAATTCGCCAGGCTGGACGAGAGCGAAATCGAAGCGAACCGCCGCGGCACCTCGAAAGATCCAATGGCCGCCGCCGCTGTCGAATTCGCCCGCGCCCTTGTCGACGCGCGCGGCTCGGTGGCGCCGAACGAAATCGAAAAGGTCCGCGCCGCCGGTTACGGCGATGCCGAAATTCTCGAGATCATCGCGCATGTCGCGCTGAACACCTTCACCAACTACGTCAACGAAGCTCTGGGCACCGAAATCGATTTTCCACGTATCGATCGCCTTGCCGCATGACCAATGAAGGGTGGTCGTTTCCTGCACCCACCCTCCCATCCTTTCAGCGCTACCAACCAAGGAACTTATCAATGTCCCGTCCGCCGCTTCCCCCTTTCAACGAACAGTCCGCCATCGAGAAGGTCCGCCTTGCCGAAGATGGCTGGAACAGCCGCGATGCCGCCAAAGTGGCGCTTGCCTATACAGTCGACACGCGCTGGCGCAATCGCGCCGAGTTCGCAACCAACCGTGCCGAGGCTGAGGCCTTCCTGACGCGCAAATGGAACCGCGAGCTCGATTATCGCCTGATCAAAGAGCTTTGGGCCTTTCAGGGTAACCGCATTGCCGTTCGCTATGCCTATGAATACCACGACGACAGCGGTCAGTGGTTTCGTGCCTATGGCAACGAGAACTGGGAGTTCGCCGAAGACGGGCTGATGCGCGCGCGCCATGCCAGCATCAACGAGCATCCGATCACGGAAGCGGACCGCAAGTTCCGCTGGCCGCTCGGCCGCCGACCGGACGATCACCCAGGCTTGAGCGACTTCGGCTTTTAAGCGAGACCCGGATCAAGGAGGTTACCGCCATGGCAGGCTTCAAGCTCGATGCCAAGGCACGGCTGTCGACCGAGCTCGCGCCTACCACCGGACGCGATGATCGCATTTTTGCCCGGCAGCAGGAGGAAGACGCGAAGGCACGGCGCGCGACGTCAAAGAGATCCCTGCTCGCCAATGGCGCGTGGAACATCCATTGGGGAAGTGGTTCTGGCCAGTCTTTCCAGGCAAACCCGTGAAGGGACGATCACTGGTGATTGAGCACGATTCAGGCCGACGCCCATGCTCGTTCAAAACGGCAATCTTGAGGACCAATTATGACTGACGAATGGCCTCCACTCCAACCGGTTCTCACTGGTGTACGCGGTTTGTGCCCCCGTTGTGGGAAAGGGCATCTTTTCAACGGGTTCCTGACGCTTAAGCCTAAATGCGAAGTGTGCGATCTCGACTACTCGTTTGCAGATCCCGCTGATGGTCCCGCGTTCTTCGTAATCTGCTTTGCATGTGTGCCGAGCGTTTTTCTTGGCGTATGGCAGCAGGTCGCTTTTGAGACACCGTACTGGGTCCATCTGCTGACCACGCTGCCCTTCATGCTCATCACTTGCATCCTCCCGCTTCGGCCTCTCAAAGGTTGGCTCATCGCGAGCCAGTATTTCTACAAGGCTGAGGAAGGCAAGATCGACCGCGATTACGTGAGGCCTCGGCACGCTTCGTCCGGAGACGGCGAGGAAATCACACCTCCTCCCGTACCGACCTCTGGCGACGACTCATAAAGATGCGTTGGATACCAGCCGAGTGGGCTCATCCGGACCCTAGGAGCACGCGCGTCATCGTTGACGATACCGTTCGCGGTTTCACCAACAATCGTGAAACGATCAAATGCGTTCAGCGCCAAACCACAGCCTGGGTGTTGTAGCCTTGATCTGATGTCAGGCGTATAGCTAACTTCACGGGTATGGCTGTTGCTACACGGCGAAAAGGACCGGGCTCAACGGATGGCATCCGACGATAATAGGCACGAGCCTGTCGAACAATTGCTCGACACTCCCGAACTTGCGACTGCGCTCGAAAGTGAACAGTTCAAGAAGTTCCTCGACCAAGTTCCTATCGCCATTGCGGTATCGGATCTGAGGGATGGCGAGACGGTGGTCTACGCCAATCCAGAATTCGAGAAGCTTTCCGGGCTTGCCGCCGCTCGCCTTGAGCAGGAGAATTGGAAGGGGCTTTCGGGGAGTGCGGTGAAAGCGCCCTTCGATCAGCGGATCGATGAAGCGATTGTCACACAAACGGACTTCATTGGAACCTTCCGCCTCGAGCGCAAAGGCTCAGGTTCAGCGATCGTAGACGTCTATTCGAATGTCATCGAGGACGACGATGGCAAGCTCTGCTTTCGGCTTGTCGCCCTGGTGGATGTGTCTGCCCATAGCGATGCGGACAAACTGTCCATTGAGGAGCGGATCCGGGAGAAAGATACGCTCCTCCGCGAGCTGCAGCACAGGGTCAAGAACAACCTGCAAATGATCACTGCGCTCATCCGAATGGAAACTCGGAACGCAGTCGAGCCAGACAAGAAGCGATTTGAGCGGCTGGCTGGGCGCGTTGACGCACTCGCGATCCTGTATCAAGCGCTGTCTGGTGAGGATGACAAGGACGAGATCGACTTGGGCGTCTATCTGAGCCAGATAGCCTCCGCCGTGATGACCTCTCACGCGGTGGAGGGCATCCGCCTCGACATGAACGTCGACACCTATCCGGTTTCGATAAATGTCGCCATGCCGACAGGACTGGTTGTGAACGAGCTTCTTACAAACGCGCTGAAGCATGCCTTCAGAGGTCGGGAGGGAGGGACAATCACGCTGCGGAGCATAGTGGACGGCAATGGTTGCCGGGTCGTGGTCGCTGACGACGGTATCGGTCTGCCTGAGGGTGTGACATGGCCTGCACCCGGTAAACTCGGAGCCCTCATCGCGCGGTCGCTGACCGAAAATGCCAAGGCGCAGTTCGACGTCACCTCGGCCGTCGGTGAAGGAACCAAGGTGACCATCATCTTCAATCGGTCGGCTGCGATCGCCGGCTGAATAGATCATGGAGCCGGCTCGACCGGAATCGCCATTACTGGCATAAACCGCCCGCGGTAGGATCTATGGATTTATCATCGGGCCGCCCGCCCTGGGGTTGTAGGGAAAAGCGAGACGCACCGCCAGAGCCTCTGAGAGATCTGCGACTGAGGTCGACTGCACGAACGAATGGTGATGTGGCCCCGCCTCCCGATCCAAGGACCGCTTCGCGATCGAGAACTGCACCTTTAACTGGGCGGGCTCGGAGGTCCGAAAGTGGCGCGTCCGGCTGGTTCAAACACCAGAGCCGCAGAACGCCCGAAATGAGCGTCGAACGACTGGCTGGGGTGGAAGGCAGTCGTTCTCCCGGATAATTGAACGGCAAAAAGTGTGCCATTTTGCGGACCTTGAATCCTTTCGGATGTGCCTTTTCCGTGCACCTTCGCGGTGATTGTGCGGTAGAATGTCGAGCCTTGCGCTCCGGATAGCCGGAGGGCCGGAGGAGTCCAATGGACGTCGGCACCTGGCTGCGCGATTTGGGGCTCGCGCAGTACGAACAGGAGTTTCGCGCCAACGACATCGATGCCGAGGTTCTCGCCGACCTCACGGCAGAGGATCTCATCGCGCTAGGCATCACCTCGGTCGGCCACCGCCGTAGATTGCTTGCGGCAATCGCCACCCTCCGCGACGGCGCGGGTTCTGCGCCCGCCCGTCCTTCGCAAGCCTTCGCTGCGGTCGACGTCACAACCCTGGCAGCTCCAGACGCCGAGCGCCGCCAGCTGACAGTGATGTTTGTCGACCTGGTCGACTCGACCGCGCTCGCGTCAAGGCTCGATCCCGAGGTGGTGAGTGAACTTTTGCGGGCCTATCAGAGCGTCGTGGCGGCCGCAATTGCGCGCTACGAAGGGCACATTGCCAAATATATGGGCGACGGCGTGCTGGCCTATTTCGGTTATCCGCGAGCCCATGAAGACGAGGCGGAACGCGCAGTGCGGGCTGGCCTCGCCGCGGTCGAGGCCATTGACAGCCTTAAGCCAAAATACGACCTGTCGTTGGAGGTCCGCGTCGGCATCGCAACAGGCGGCGTGGTGGTAGGAGAGCTTATCGGAGCCGGGGAGGCGCAGGAGAGGTCTGTCGTCGGCCAGACACCCAACCTGGCAGCACGGCTGCAGTCGCTGGCTGAGCCGAATAGCGTGGTGATCAGCCGGAACACGCGCCGCCTGGTCGGTGGTCTGTTCGACCTTGCCGACCTCGGCTCTCAGCATATCAAAGGCTTCGCCCAGCCAGTGCGTGCTTGGCGAGTGATCGGCGAAAGCCAAGCAGAGAGCCGTTTCGAGGCGCTGCACCCAGCCGCGCTCACACCGCTCGTTGGCCGCGAGGAGGAGCTGGCTCTGCTGCAGCGGCGATGGGACGAGACGCGAGATGGCGAAGGGCAGGTTGTCTTGCTCTCAGGGGAACCGGGAATTGGCAAATCGCGCCTTACGCGCGCTCTACAGCAAAGATCGGACGAGAGCACCTACACGCGCATTATCCACTTCTGCTCGCCTTACCACGTGCACAGTGCGCTGCACCCGATCATCGATCATCTGCAGCGCGCCGCCAGATTCGATCGGGATGACAATGACGAACGGAAACTCGCAAAACTCGAGGAACTGCTCGCGCTTTCGACGCAGAACGTCACAGAAGTGATGCCTATCTTTGCGGCGCTCCTGTCGATTCCATCCGGCGGGCGCTATCCGCAACTACAACTCGCGCCAGAAGAGCTGATGTCAAAAACGCTCGACGCGCTGGCCGATCAGGTCGAGGGTTTGGCGCGGCGGCGACCGGTGCTCGAGCTATTTGAGGACGTGCACTGGATCGACCCGACATCGTTTGAGCTACTGGAGCGGCTCATTGAGCGTGTGCGTAGTCTACCGGTTCTACTGGTGATCACGTTCCGGCCCGAATTCAAACACTCCTGGAGCGGTCACCCGCATGTCACGTCTCTCACGCTGAACCGCCTCAGCCGCAAATCGGGTTGCGCGATGATCGATCGGCTGACTGCCGGCAAGACATTGCCGACGGAGGTGCTGCAGCAGGTCGTGGCAAAGACGGATGGGGTGCCTCTGTTCATCGAGGAGCTAACCAAAAATGTCCTCGAATCCGGGCTGCTGCGCGAAGAGAGTGGAAGCTATGTGTTGGCTGGCCCCCTGCCGCCCTTGGCAATCCCAGCAACCCTTCAAGACTCGCTGACCGCACGTCTCGATCGCTTGATGCCGGTCAAGGAGGTGGCGCAGATCGGCGCGGCCATTGGGCGGGAGTTTTCCTACGAGCTGCTCGCCCTGGTCACTCCACTTCGCGAGAACGAGCTCCATGGAGCACTGGCGCGGCTTGAGGAATCGCAACTGGTTTATCGGCGCGGCACGCCACCGCAAGCCATTTTTGCGTTCAAGCATGCCCTGGTTCAGGAGGCCGCATATGAAAGTCTGCTCCGCAGTAAACGGCAACAAATACACGCAGCCCTCGCGCAAGCCATAGAGGAGCACTTCCCTGAGAAGGGCACCGCCCAGCCGGAGGTGCTCGCCCACCACTACAGTGAGGCTGGCCTCGCAGAGAAGGCAGTCGGCTACTGGTTGAAAGCCGGGCAGCAGGCGGCGGAACTCTCCGCCAATGCGGAGGCAATCGGCCATCTGATGAACGGTCTGGAAGCTCTGAAATCAATTCCCGAAACGCGTCGGCGCGATGAACTTGAGCTGGACCTTCAGACTGCTCTCGGCATGCCGCTCATGGCCACAAAGGGTTACGGAGCTCCGGAGACCGGCGCCGCCCACGCGAGAGCGCAGGAGCTTTGCGAGCGGCTGGGCCGTAGCCAGCAGCAGCATTTTCCGATCCTCTACGGTCAATGGGCCTATCGCGCAGCCGGCGGCGAGTGGTCGAAGGGGCGCCAACTCGCAGAGGACTTTCTGGGTCGCGCCGAACTCCACGCCGACCGGGCCATGAAGCTCGTCGGACACAGGATTCTCGGATTTTCGCTTGCGCATATTGGAGATTTGCTGGCTGGTCGAGAGCAAATCGAGCAGGCACTTGCGCTTTACGATCCGGGACAGCACCGATCTCTCGCCTTCCGCTTCGGGCAGGATCAGAGGGCAGCTGGTCTCGCCATCTTGTCCATGATCTTGTGGCTGAGCGGCTTTCCAGAAAGAGCATCGGAAACGATGGACCGCGCGACTAAGGCGCTTGAAGAGCTCAATCACTTTAACAGCCGAGGCTACGTGCTTGCCTGGGGGGCTGCGACACTGGCTCATCTCCGTCGAGATGCTGCGGCCGTTCGACTGCACGCGGACGCGGTGATATCCCTATCCGAGGAGCACGGGCTACGTTTGTGGCTGGCCCACGGAAAGATCTTCCGGGGTTGGGCATCGGGTGCACAGGGATCGCCATCGGAGAGCGTTCCACAAATCCTTGAGGGCATGGCGGAGTGCCGAGCGGCGCGACATCGAATGCGCGCGCCATATCACCTGAGTCTTTTCGCTGAGACCCTACACCGCTCAGGCAAAACGGATGAAGCGCTACGTGCGCTCGCCGAGGCCGTTATGTTGGTGGCGGAGACCGAGGAACGCTGGTGTGAGGCGGAACTCCATCGGCTAACCGGTGAGATGCTGCTATCGCTCACTACCCCGAACGCATCCAAGGCTGAGGCATGTTACCGTTCGGCGATCGCGGTCGCCCAAGCCCAAGGCGCGAAGATGCTCGAGCTGCGGGCTGCGGCAAGCCTCGCCCGCCTCTGGCGGGACCACGGCAAGTGCGCGGAAGCCTATGAGCTTCTTGCACCGGTTTATGGCTGGTTCAGCGAGGGCTTGGGCACTTCGGATCTCAATGAAGCGCGGTTGTTACTCGCGACAGTTGCGGGCGAAAATCCATCCGCTTAGGGCCAAAGGCTGCGGTGTGTTAGCTACCGGGTCGAGCCGGATACCGTCGAAGTGTCCGCTCCAGGGTCAACTTGCGGCGTTGAGCGTCAGACGCTGAAAGGCAGGAACGGGTCGAATTCTGCGGTTGAGCGAAGGTCGGCAATGGAGAAGCCCGCCGAATGTCCGGATGTGGCGTGACCTGCTCGTTCTGGCAGATGAGCCGAACAGCAGCGTCGCCGCGTGACGTTCGCGACATTCGCATCGCGGCCGCCTCAAACGGCTTGATGTCGCCTTATTTGGTGTTGGAGCAAGCTATCGTGCTAAGATCGCTGGTCGGCACCGTGCTACCTCTAAGGCAACGCGGCTGCAAGTGCCGGTTCGTACGCATGAGTATACTGCCAGGCTGACCGCAGAAGACAATGCAAAGATTTTCTTGCCGCAGATTTTCGCAAAAGCAAGGAGACGTTCATGAGCGCAAGTGGCCGATATCTCCGGAGCCTGATGGCCTGCATGCTTGCCTGTGTCTTCTGGGTGGATACCGTTTCAGCGCAGTCGAATAACGCCGGCTGTACGTTCAGACTGGTAGCAGGTACGTCCCGACAAATTCTGAGATGCCGGCAAGGCCTTACCATCATTGCGGAAGATGGCGCTCGTTTTGCACTGGTGGACCGTGATCGAAATGGTAGTGCCGATGCGGTCAGATTACGGCGCAAGGCGCTGTTGCTCGATGCTCCAGCCGGCAGGGTCCGGGGTGGCTTCGCTGTCGTCACCCCGCAGGCGATTGCCGCGGTGCGAGGTACAAAATGGGCAGTCGACGTTGCCCGAGGCAAGACCTCTGTTTTCGTCGTCAAAGGTCGCGTCGCCGTGCAAAGGCCGGCGTCCAATGCTGGTGTAGTCCTCGGGCCGGGCGAAGGCGTCGATGTGGAAGCCGGAACAGGCACACTGACGGTCAAGCGCTGGCCCGCCGCACGTGTTTCGGCTTTGATGGCCCGTTTCGGTCAGTAAGCTAAATGAGCGGGCGAGCGCTTCAGACGCTGATCGCGCTCGTTCTGGCGGGTCTTTGGGGGGCCGGCCTTGGCTTTGCGCACTGGCGCGGCAACATGTGGTCCCTCGATCGCGTCGAAGCGACGATGACGGATCTTCGAACGCTTGTTCGGGGAACCACAAAGCCGCCGGAGCTGATAACCATTATCGCCATAGACGACGAAGCGGTCCGAAACGATGGCCGCTATCCCCTCAGCCGCGCCACGCTTGCCCGGATTGTCGATACGATAGCTCGCTTTGGACCGAAAGCCATTGCGTTCGACCTGCTGCTGGTCGATCCCGGGACAAAAGATGATGATGAGGCGCTCGCGCGTTCGCTGCGTGGGACTTCAAGCGTAATCGCTGCTGCAGCGGTCTACTCGGGAGGTAAACAATCGATTGCAGTCGAGGGCGATGGCCCTCTCGCCCGAGTGCCGAATGCCGAGCGGTTTTTGTGGCCCCTGAAAGCGTTCTCGGATATCGCCGCTGTCGGCGTCGTGAACGTGGTTACCGACTGGACGGGAACGCCTCGGTTCGTCCCGTTGCTGTTTCGGGCCGGAGATCGGACTGAAGCGTCTTTCTCCCTGCGCGTTGCCGCCATGGCGGTGGGAGAGGATCCGGGAATAGCGCCCGACTATCTATCTCTGGGTGGACAGCGGATTCGGACGGACATTGGTCACATACTCCCTCTGACATTCTATGGCCCCCGCGGCACGATCCGCACGATCAGCGCCACGACGGTGCTGGGCGGCCAAGTCGATGGCGGCATTATTCGGGATCGAATTGTTGTGATCGGAGCAACTGCAACCGGCGCCGGCGATGTTTTCCCGACACCGTTTGATCCCGTGCTCCCAGGCGTCGAGGTCATGTCGACGGCCATTGCCCATCTGATGACCGGCGACGGCATAGTGCGAGATCAGTACGTTCGCCTTGCAGATGCCGGCTTTGCGGTGGTGCTGCCGGTGGTTCTTGTGGGGCTGTTGGCATGGCGTCGCAACGCCGTCGGCCTTGCAGCGATCGTCGGCGTGGTTGCGATCTGGTTCGTGGTCAATATGACCGCATTCTCACACCATATCTGGCTGAGCGCGGCGTTGCCGATGGCCGCCGCCGTTCCGCCGGCTATTTTGTTCGGGGCCGCGCAGCTTTGGTTGGGCAGGAACCAGGCCCAGTATTTCGCCACGCAGAGCGAATTGCTTCAACGAGTTCAGGCCCCGGGCTTTGCGGGGTGGCTTGCGGAGCATGGCGACTTTCTCCTGGAACCTGTCCGGAGGGACGCCGCCATCATATTCATTGACCTGTCCGGTTTCACCGGACTGAGCGAAACATTGGGGCCGAACGCCACACGCGAACTTTTGAACACGTTCCATGCGTTGGTGGACGAAGAGGTGACAAGATGCGGTGGCGTTGTCACGAATTTCATGGGTGACGGAGCCATGATCCTGTTCGGTCTACCGGAAGCAGCGACAGATGATGCCTTCAATGCTGCCCGCTGCTGCGCAGCGCTCTCCAGCCGTACCAGCAACTGGCTCGTCTCGCTGCCCGCATCAACTGCATCCAGGCTCGGCTTCAAGATCGGAGCGCATTACGGAACAATCGTTGCGTCGAGACTCGGTGGCAAAGGCCGTCAGCACATCGCGACGACGGGTGATACGGTTAACGTCGCCAGTCGCTTGATGGAGATCGCGGCCGACCAAAATGCCGAAGTCGCAGTGAGCGACGAAATGCTGCAGGTCGCCGGCCGCGACTGCGAGTTGTTCAAATCTGGTGCTCTAAGAGGACCTGTGGAAGCACAGGTCCGCGGGCGTTCAGGCTCGCTCGCAATCTGGCTGTGGCAGAGTTCGCAGACGCTGCAGGATACCAGGCCCCGTGAACAATGATGGTACGGAATGTCTGAATGGCGCCCGTTTGACCGCGACACTTCGAATCCTGCCTGAGGCCTGGGCCAACCCGAACGGGAGATTCTGAAAAAATCCGCATTGATGGAAGGCAGCTTCGGGTCATGGGCGAGAATTCGGCCGGGGGCGAACGAGCTTCCGCTTAGGGCGGTATCAGGCTGCAGCGCGAACGGCAGGTTTGGAGAAACGCAATGAAGGTCGGCAAATGGCGCTCCTAAGCCGTTCGGCCGATCCCCGCCGAATGGCGATCTCCCCACCCGCAGCCGTCGTTCTTCCGAATCCTTTCCGCAACGTATGCTGAACCGAAAGGGGGATTTCGATGCATCGCCTTCTCATCGGCGTGGTCTGTAATCAGGCAGGAACGTAGGTCAACCTGATGACTTCCCCGCCGATTCGCTCGCTGGCCACAAGGCGGAGCGGTGGCCGAGAGCCGGCGAAGAAGGGCTTGCCGCGACCAAGCACCACGGGGTGAAGGTAGAGGCGGTATTCGTCGATCAGACCCATTTCGGTCAGGCTTTGCGCCAACTCTGGTCCGGAAGCGGAAATCTCTCCTGTTAGCTTGGCCGTTAGCCTGCGTATCACTACCTCGACCTCATCCGCGATAAGCGTGGCATTGGGACCGACCGACTTCAACGAGCGCGATACAACCCATTTCGGCTGGCGCCGCCACGCCGCCGCGAACTCGTGTTGCTCCGTACTCCACTCAGGACGGTCTTCGTCCCAATAGCGCATGGCCTCGTACATGCGGCGACCGTACACACTGCCGGTCAGGTCGCGCACATGCTCTATCCAGTGACGAAAGAGCGCGGGACTTGGCGCAGGCAATTCCTGGTGGTCGACGTAGCCGTCAAGGGACTGGTTCATTCCGAATACGATTTTCGCCATGCTGCAAAATCCCCCCGTCGCGTCAGGTATACAAGACGAACGACAGCCAAGCGCCCCGACATGCCCGAAATTTTTCTGGTGGAGGTCGTTACCCGGTTCTTGTCGCAAAAATTCCCGAGTTTGAATCGGTTTCGCGACTGATATTTGCGACGTCGCAAAACCGGATGTTGTGCGAGGATCCGGCGAACAGAATGCTTTGCGAAAATATTTACAGCAGGCTAAACCGCGCGAAACGTCCGGGCTGCAGGCGAATATTGCGCTGCAAGATACTTGGGTTCCACATTTGGGTCAGGGGCTGGGCTTCGCGCCCCCCTTTTTAGACGTCGAATGTCCCTACTGCACCGTCAGTTCGGAACGCTCGCCGGCCTTGATGGTCACTGTGTCTTCCTTTGAGCTATTGTCCGACTTCTCAGAGACGACGGCATAGTCGCCGGCCGGCAGCGCCGCCTGATATTTCTCGTCATAGGCGTAGCCGAGCGATTTGCGGTTGCCGTTGATGTCCTTCTTCGCATCGAAAATCTCGATCTTCGAAGCCCCTGGCGCGGTGATCGCCAGCACGCCGGCATTGATGGCGATCTGCAGATCCTGGTGCTCACCGGCCTTGACGCTGAACGGCTGCTCGACGATGGCAAGGTCGACCGTCGCCGTCAGCACATAGTCGTCGGGCGGCAGATCGAACTTGCTGTCGGGGCCATAGGCATAAGCCACCTCTTGCCTCGTTCCGTCGAGCTTCTTTTTTGCCTTGAACACCTTGAAGCCAATGCCCGAGCCGTCGGCCTTGTCGCCGCCGGCACTGTAGTAGGCGTTGGCAACGACACGGCCGACACCAACGACGATATCCTTGTCGACGACCTTGCCGGCAGTGAGCGGGATGGTTTCGGTAACCTCGCCCTGCCCGATCCTGACCGTGACTTTCTGATCGCCGGCCGGCAACACCACCTTGGTGTCGCCATAATAGGTCGCAGGCATTTCAACGCCCGGAAAGGCGATCACGACAGCCGCACCATCGGCCACATCCGCTCCCTCGCTTGGCCGCGGATGAATGATGAGCGTGCCGGCATCGAGCACGAAGAGGGGTTTGTAGACCTGGCCCGCCTCGACCGTGATCTTCTGTTCGGTCCTGGCCTCGCCATGGCGCGCCACGACTGCGTACTCGCCCGGCTCCAGACTGCCTTTGTAGGCGCCGTATTCGGTGGCGACGTAATCGCCGCGCGTGCCGTCGGACTTTGCCTTGAAGATCTCCCAGGAATTGCCGCCGGTGACGGGATCGCCGCCATCGGCGAGCACCACGGCGGGCATGAAGTTGAACTCCGGTTTTTCCGGCGCGGCGACCGGCTGCGGCGCTGGCGCTGGTTCGGGCGCCGGTGCAGGTGCAGCGGCGATGGTCTCGACCAACGCGTCCTGCAGCGCCTTCTCATCCGACGCCTGGATGTATTTGCCGCCGGTGTTGTCGGCGAGGCAAGCAACCTGCTTGCCCTCGTCCGCGGTCAGGCCGAAGCCGACGACGTTTACGGTGAAGTCGACACCGGCAGCCCTCAGTTCCCTGCCGAGCGCGCAGGGGTCGCCTTTGCAGGTCTCGAGCCCGTCGGTGATCAGGATGACGGTGGCCTTGTCCTCGGTGTATTTCAGCGCCTCGGCCGCCTGTCTGACGGCTGATGTCAGCGGCGTCTTGCCGATGAATTTCAGGCTGTCGGCGGCAGTGGAAACAGCACCTGCCGAGCCGGCCTGCGGCGGCACGATGAGCTCGATGTCCTCGCAACTGCCCTTCTCGCGATGGCCATAGGCCATGAAGCCGATTTCCTTGTCGGCGGGGACCGATTGCAGCACCGTTCGCAGCGATTCCCGGGCGATTTCGAGCTTTGGCTTGCCGTCGATCTGCGCCCACATCGAACCGGAGGCGTCGAGAACGATGACGACACGGTCGGCGGCAAGGCCGAGCGTCGTCATCCACAACAGGAGCGCCGCCGCAACGATGCTCCGTGCAAGTCCCGCCATGAAATCTCCCCCCAGTCAGTGGCCGCCAGTTCGTCGCAGCCAGTCAGCTTCTGCCAGGCAGTCCATGCCCGCCAGTCCGTCCCAGCCGGGGGAAGCTATTTGACGCCGCGTCAGGATACAAGCCCGGGCACGTGAGGGGTTGGCGGCGCTGGCTGCGCCAAACCCCTCAATATGTCGTGCGCCGCTCTTCGGAAGGCGGCCGGCCAAACTGCAGCCGGTAGCTCTGGGCAAAATAGGAGTGCGAGGTGAAGCCGGTGGCGATCGCCACGTCGAGGATCGGCATGTTGGTCTGGCGCAGCAATTCGCGCGCCCGCTCAAGCCTGAGCCGCATGTAATAGCGGCCGGGCGTCACACTGAGGTGACGCAGGAACAGCCGCTCGACCTGGCGCACCGACAGGCCCGCCGACTTGGCGAGCTGCACCGCCGACAGCGGCTCGTCGAGATGGTCGGCCATCAGTTCGACGATGCGCCGCAGTTTTTCCGATTTGCCGGTCAGGTCGCGCTCAGGACCGACGCGCTGGCGGTCGCCGGCGGAGCGGATGCGCTCGTGCTGGAACTGATTGGCGACGCCGTTGGCGAGGCTCGAGCCGAAATCGCCGCGCACGATCTCCAGCATCAGGTCGATGGAGGTGGTGCCGCCGGCGCAGGTGTAACGCTTGCGATCGATCTCGAAGACGTTGCCGGTGCAGTTGATGTCGGGAAACCGTTCGACGAAGCCGGCGCGGTTTTCCCAGTGGATGGTGCAGCGATAGCCTTCGAGCTGGCCTGCCTCGGCGAGCAGATAGGAGCCGACCGACAGTGCGCCGAGCGCGTTGCCGCGCCGGCCCCAGCTGCGCAGCGCCGCCAGCACCTTGCTCTTGCCGGGAAACTCGGTCGTCAGCCCGACCGAGACGAAAAGAATATCGACCGGCGGCAGATCGGCGACAGCGTAGTCGATCTTGAGCGGCAGGCCGTTGGAGGCCAGGACGGCATCGCCGTCGGCCGACACCGTCGTCCAGCCATAGAAGTCGTGGCCGAGCAGCCGGTTCGCCGACCGGAACGTGTCGATTGCGGCGGCCAGCGAGAACATGGAAAACTTGTCGACCAGCAGGAACCCGAACTGCCGGCCGCCGTGAATGGGATCATTGGCGACCGGCCGCTCTGAGGGAACAGTGAGGTTCGGCAAAGCTTTGGGCTTTCCAGGTTCAGAAAGACGGCCGTTTCAATCCGGCCGCGAGATAGGCGGAAGCTAGCGTGTTGGCCATCAGCATGGCAATGGTCATCGGTCCGACGCCGCCGGGCACCGGCGTGATGGCGCCGGCCGTCTTGGCCGCTTCCGCAAAGGCGACGTCACCGACGAGACGGGTCTTGCCTTCGCCCTTTTCTGGCGCCGCGATGCGGTTGATGCCGACGTCGATGATGGTGGCGCCCGGTTTGACCCAGTCACCCCTGACCATTTCAGGTCTGCCGACAGCGGCAACGAGAATGTCGGCGGTGCGCGCCAGTGCAGCCAGGTCCTTCGTGCGGCTGTGCGCGACAGTGACGGTGCAGTTGGCGGCAAGCAGAAGATTGGCCATCGGTTTGCCGACGATATTGGAGCGGCCGACGACCACCGCATTGAGCCCGGAAAGATCCTTGCCGCGCACACGCTCGATGAGCAGCATCGAGCCGGCCGGCGTGCAAGGCACGAACGCCGTCTCCAGTTCGCCGGTGCCGAGCTTGCCGACATTGATGAAGTGGAAGCCGTCGACATCCTTTTGCGGCGCTATTGCCTGGATGACCTTGCCCGCATCGATATGGCCAGGCAGCGGAAGCTGCACCAGGATGCCGTTGATACCGGGATCGGCGTTGAGGTCGCCGATGATGGCAAGCAGTTCCTGTTCGGTCATGTCGGCCGGCAGCGTGTGCTGGACCGAATGAAAGCCGCATTCCTTGGCGGTGCGGGATTTGGAGGCGACGTAAACCTGGCTCGCCGGATCCTCGCCGACGATGACCACGGCGAGACCGGGTTTGTGCGCGCCCTTTTCCATCAGTTCGATCGTCAGGGCCTTGACGCGCCGCACCACGCCTTCGGCAACGCTTTTTCCGTCAATCAACTCGGCCATCAACCACCCTCAACATCGTTCTGCTTCGGGCGGCATTCTCATGAAAATCTGACCGGGCAATCCCGTCAAAGCGCCGTCTTATGCCGCTAACTCGAAACCGATGGCTTTTATTCTGTTCGGCGCTCAGAAATAGCGCCGCGATCGGCTTTCGGTGAGTTCGCGAACCGCTTCACGGAATTCGCGCAAGCTGGCTCGGATTTCCTCGATGGAGGCTTGCTGTTCAGCGGCTTTCGAAGCCTGATCTGCCTCCTCCGACGAGGCTCGCCGATACTGCTGCTGCGGATGAGGCACTTGTCCGGCATGGGGCGGAACGGGCGGCGACGCCTTGTATGCTTTGTCTTCAATGGGTGTCCGGCGCTCTTCTGTCCGGCGGCGCGGCCGCGAATCGGCAGTTTCGCGCAGGCTCGCATAAGCGCCGCGCATGGCGCCGAGGCCGACACCGGAAGCAAGCCCCGCCAGCAGGCCGGCAAGCACCGTCATGGCGCGCGACGGTCCGTTTGGCTCGAGCGGGGCGAACGCCTTGGAGATCACGTTGATATTGGCGGTGTTGATGTCCTTCTGCTCGCCGGTCTCCCTGGCGCGGAGAAGATATTGCTCATAGACGGAGCGTTTGGCGGCGGCCTCGCGCTCCAGTTCGCGCAGCGTGACCAGGTCGCTGTTGACGTCGCCGCTACGGACCTTCAACTGTGCCAGCCGGGAGGCCAGATCCTGTTCGAGCTGCACGGCGCGCCTGAGGTCGACCTGCAGCGACGAGGCGATGCGGCGCAGTTCCCCGGCGATACGCTCGCGCGATCCGGCAAGCTGGGCATTGAGCGCCTGGAGCTCGGGATGGCGCGGGCCGAGCCGGATCGCGGCGCGGTCGGCCTCCTGCTTGAGCGTCGCATATTGCGAGCGCAGCGCGCTCATGGTGTTGGAGTTGATCTCCTCCGGCAAGGTGCCGCTCAGAACCGAATTCACGTCGATCGAGCGCGCCGATGCCGCGCGGGCGTTAAGTTCCAGCGTGCGCGCGCGGGCGATGGCCAGCTGCTGGTTGAGCTTGAGCATCTCGTCGTCGCTGATCAAATGGCCTTGCGCGTCGACGAGGTCGTGCGCGGCCCTGAAATCCTCGACCTTGCGCTCGGCCACTTCGACGCCCTTGCGCAGCTCGTCGAGCCTGCCGGTCAGCTCGTTGGTCGCGCGGCCAGCGGTGTCGGACTGGATCTGACCGAAGGTCTGCAGAAAAACATCCGTCATCGTGTTGGCGATGAGCGCCGACTTCTCGCCATTTTGCGTGGTGGCGCTGACGGAGATGACAAAGGTCTTGCCGCCGCGCTCGACCGCAAGGCTCTCGGCCAGATTGGCGACGGCCAGCGCACGGCGGCGACCTTCACCGGCAGCCGGCCCGTCATTGCGCGACAGGATCGACCGGATGACCGTCATCATCCCCAGCCCATCGGAACCTTGCCCGTTGAACTCCGGATCATTGACGAGATTGAGCTTGTCGACGACCTTGTTGAGAACGGTGCCGGAGGTGAGCACGCGAACCTGGTTCTCGACGATGGCCAGCGTCGCGTCGGACGCAACCACCGATTGCGTGAGGTCGCGGTCGGTGAGCTTTAGGTCGCGCGGGTCGACGATCAGCTCTGCGGTGGCTTCGTATTTCTTCGGCGTCGACAGCGCGATGGCGACGCCAAGCGTGGCGCCCAGTATCGTCATGGCGACGATCAGCAGCTTCGACCGGGCAATGCCGCGGACGACCTGCATCGGGTCGATCAACGGCTTCCATTCTTGTCTGTCGTCATCCTGAGGGGAAGACCGCCGCCCGTCATCTGCATATCCGGGTTCGGGTGCGGCGTGTCGAGGCTCGAACGCGGCGTCTCGAGGCTCGAACGCGGCGTATCGAGGCTCGAACGCGGCGTATCGAGGGTCGGCATCGGATCGGCGGTCCTCGGAAACAGTGGCAGCAACCGGCTCCTCCCGCGGCATGGCGTATCGAGGTTCGAACGCGGCTTCCGCATGGTCCGCTTCAACGGGCTCGTCACTCTCAGGTGGCATCCGGGCCGCCGAAGCCGATGCATCCTCGGCTTGAAACCGGTTTATTTCATCGTTTGCCGATAACTCCGGAGTCACCCAGCGTTCCGGGGTCGCCGAGGGCTCCGGGTTTGCCGAGAGTTCCGGATGCGCCCGCCCCTCGCGGCGTAAGCGCGCGAGACGATGGCGCGTTGCGGCATCCTCGCGCCATGACGGGTCTGCCCGGTCCCCGATCGCAACCAGCGATGGCTCTTCTTCGCCGCGCAACGCCTGGCCGAGCGCCAGCAAGGAGCGCTCGCGCTTCCAATCTTCACGGTTTTGCCTGTCGACCATTGTCGTGGAGCTTGCCCTTTGCGGCTTGGACGCGCGGTCAGCCATTCGTTAAACCACGCTAAACAAGCATAGGAAACAAAAAGTTAATTTCCCTGCCTTGAAGACACGGTTTCCCTCTAGGGTTGTGCCCTTCTTGAAAGCATCGAAAGCGCCCAGAACCGCGCGTTAAACTTTCCGGCCTATGCTGTCTCGACACATGACCCAGGCTGGCAACATCCCGCAAAAACGGCCTCTCGCCCGGATCCGCGCTTTCGTCGCCGAGCGACGGCGGCTGGTTCGCGACTATCTTTCGGCGATCAGCGGCGCGGGCGGGCGGCTGGTGTTTTCGCTCGCCTATTTCATCGCGCTGGCCAACACGCTGTCGATCGCCGAATTCGGCATGTTCGCCACCGCTTCGGCGGCCGGCGTGATGCTGTCGCGCATCCTGGCCTTCGGCTTCATCTCAGCGCTTTACCGAACCGCCACCATCCGCCCCAATCTGATCGGCACCTTCACGGCCGGCTTCCTGCTGCTTGGCGCGATATCGCTGCCGTTGCTGGCTGCCGCCTCCTACGGCGTCTACCTGGTCTTCTTTGCCGGCACCGTGCCGCTGTCGGTCTTTGCGGCGATCGTGTTTGCCGAGGCGTTGCTGTGGCGGCCGGTCGAGGTGGCGCTGATCGTCAACAACGGCCTCGGCAAATTCGGCCGCGCCGCCCTGCTGACGATCCTGGCGACGGCCTTGCGGGCGCTCGGCGCCGTGCTGTTCATGTTCGCGGCGCAGCCCACCATAGGAGCCTGGTCCTGGTATTACATCGGCGCCAACGCCGCCTCGCTGCTCATCGCCTTCGGATTTTTCTATCCGCGACAGCGGCTGCGGCTGCGGCTGGCGCTCTATCTGCGGCGGCTCGCCGATTCCATCTACGTTGCCGGCGCAGAGGTGCTGTTCTACCTGCAGATGGAATTCGACAAGCTGCTGGTGCTGGCGATCGGCGGTCCGCACCTCGCCGGCATCTATGCCATCATCATGCGGCTGGTCGACCTGACGGCGATCCCGATCCGCACCTTCTCGATGATGCTGGTTCAGCGCATGATGCGGGCGCCGGAACTTTTGTCGCGCCTTTCGGTCAAGAGCGGTATCGAAGGCGCCGTGTTCGCGGTCTCGACGCTGGCGCTGGCGACACTCGCCATCGTGCTGCATTTTTTCCCCAACGCGCTGGGCAGGAATGTTGCGGAGGCCGCCCCTTTGGTGGCGCTGGCGATCTGCGTGCCGGGCCTGCGCAATCTCGTCGAATACCAGGCCGAGCTTCTGTTCGCGCGCGGCCAGACGCTGGTGCGGGCGATCAACCTGGCGCTGCTTGCCGGGCTGAAGGCGGTGCTGCTGACCTATGTGCTGACCCATATCCTGGACACACCCGATCTGGTGCTGTCGCTCAACGTCGTCTTCCTGCTGCTCTATCTCGCCTCGGCGCTGCTCACCTACTCGGCGATGCGCAGGCCGGCGAAGCCGGTCTAGGTCGACCAGCTAGCTGCCGTCGATGCCGAGATGGGATGGACACTTCGATTCGTTGGCAGTAGTCGCTGGCGATGGGACGCCACAAATGATTACGCGTGGTTTACAGGTGAAGGCCGTTATAGCAATCAAGCTCTAAAATGGGGGGAGTTCTACGAAGTGATCGGCGACGGCGGGGCAGTCGACGAGCCCGATTGGGGGGTTCTGTCGTCGGACAGTCCGACATCACGGCATTTCTTGTTCTATTTTCGAGATGAGACCATCGAGGTTGTCGCCCGAGACTGGTCGTTCACTCGAAAAATGCCGGGTGTCGGGTAGCGGCGAGCCTTGCCGCCGCTTCTCCAGAGCAACGTTCGCGCCACGACTGCTACCAGTTCGTTGCGGCCGTTTATCGTTCAGCCCGCGTCAGTTAGGCATCGCGCAGCAGTGTGCTATCGGGCAGATGAGCCGGGCCAACGGAGTGATGAGATGCGTCTGAGGAATTGCCACAACTTCCATGACTTCCGCAGCATGGCCAAACAGCGCCTTCCCCGACCGATCTTCAACTACATTGACGGTGCGGCCGATGACGAAGTCACTTATCGGCGCAACAGGGCTGCCTTCGATGACTGCGACCTGGTGCCGAATGTACTGCGCGGCGTGACCAATGTGGACATGTCGGTGACCGTCATGGGCCAGAAGCTGGCGATGCCGGCCTACTGCTCGCCAACAGCGCTCCAGCGCCTGTTCCACCATCAGGGCGAACGTGCAGTGGCGGCAGCGGCGGCGAAATATGGCACGATGTTCGGCGTCTCCTCGCTCGGCACCGTCAGCCTCGAAGAGGCGCGCCAGATCAGCAATGGGCCGCAAGTCTACCAATTCTACTTCCACAAGGACCGCGGATTGAACCGCGAGATGATGGCCCGGGCCAAGCAGGCGGGAGTAGAGGTGATGATGCTGACGGTGGACAGCATCACCGGCGGCAACCGCGAGCGTGACAAGCGAACGGGGTTCGCCATCCCCTTCAAGCTCAATCTCGCTGGCATCGCGCAGTTCGCGGTCAAACCGTCATGGGCGATCAACTACTATATGCATGAGCGGTTCCGCCTGCCACAGCTCGAAGGCCATGTCGACATGGGCGGCGGCGCGATGTCGATCAGCCGCTACTTCACGGAGATGTTGGACCCCTCCATGTCGTGGGGCGACGTTGCCGAGATGGTGCAGCACTGGGGCGGACAGTTCTGCCTGAAAGGCATCATGTCGGTCGAGGATGCCAGGCGTGCGGTCGAGATTGGTTGCACCGGAATTGTCCTCTCCAATCACGGCGGTCGCCAACTCGACGGCTCGCGTACCGCGTTCGACCAGCTTGCCGAGATCGTCGATGCGGTGGGAGACAGAATCGATGTGATGATGGATGGTGGCGTGCAGCGCGGCACCCACGTGCTCAAGGCCCTGTCGCTGGGCGCAAAGGCCGTCGGATTGGGCCGCTACTACCTTTTCCCACTGGCGGCCGCCGGACAGGCCGGCGTCGAACGCGCACTGGAATTGATGCACATCGAGATTGAGCGTGGCATGAAGCTGATGGGCTGCACCTCGGTCAACGAACTCACGCGACGGAACCTGCGCTTCCGCCAGTAACAGGCGACTTCCCACCCTTTCATGACCTCCTGCCAGGAAGGTCGGGGGCCTAAGCCCGGTCGTTAAAGGGCGATGAGTTTTTATCCTCGGACTAATCGAGCCCGATCAGGCGGCGGATGCGGCCGACATCGGTGCCGATGAACGACTGCATGCCGATGGCCACCTGTTGCGGCGCCATGGCGGCGACGAAACGGCGGAACTCGTCTTCCGACAGCGCCTCGCCCGTCCAGTGGACGCGGCAGAACGCCTCCGAGCCATGGAAATGGCCGGCGCCGGCGAGCACGTCGTCGACATAGCGGCCGTAGATCATGCATTCGGAGAATTTGCGCGCCGCACCGACGATTTCGACCCAGTTGCGGCCATGGATCGTCTCGATCCGCGCGCACAGCGCCGTCACGGTTTGGCGGCGCCAGGCAATCAGCGTCGAAATGTAGTCGTGGGTCGAAACCTCCGATGGCTCGATGCCAAGCGCCGAACCGGCATTGCGCGACCTCCGCGCTCCGTGCAGATCACGCATGAAAAGCTTTCGCATGAATCCCTGCAGCATTTTCCGACGCCGAAACTGCTAGATTCGTTTTTTTCAGAAGATTGGCCGTTTCGCAAGCATCGAGCCATCAGGCCCAATTCAAGGACAATTGCTCACACGCTCTGTCAATTTTGTCTTTGAGGCTTGTGCGTGGTACGATATGGTACAAAGAAGGTGATGTTTGTTTGGACATTACGCGGAGCAACGGTAATTTAGAGTCATCTAATGTATCAAGACTCCGCGCTCCAATCGCTCGAAGAGCACGAAAGTAAGAATGCGAAATTTACGCATTCTCTTGATTTTTCAACCTTTGGCTTTCAACCTCACGAGCAATTTCCGGCTTTCCGTTTCGCCAATCGAGGCGTGATGGACTTGTCAGCCGTGCGGGATTGTCCTCAATCCTTTCCGGCCCGCCAAACGGTGTGGAACCTGGATAGACTCGCTTTTATGCGAACTGAGCTTCCAGGCGAAAATCATGCTCATCGCCAGAAGCATCTGAAAAATGCCGTTCTTGACCATTGGTATGTCACCCTGCCGTTTTGCTTGCCGGGTGAGTGGCATAAAGGCGAGAAAGCTGTGCCTGAGCTGCACTGCCTGGCCAGCCCGTTCGATAGACAAATCAATCACGACGGGGTCCTTACGCTCTTCATCCCAAACGATCTGTTTACCTCGACTGCCGGGCTCCATCGAATGTTGGATGCCAAGTTCGAAGGAGGGCTCGGTAAGCTGCTGGCAGACTACCTGCTTCTTCTCAACCGGTCGCTGGCGGATTTGCAGTCGCCGGAGATACCATACGTCGTCGAGGCAACACGAAGCCTTGTGGCCGTATGTCTCGCGCCCTCCCAGGATCGCTTGAGAGAAGCACAAACCCCAATCGACGCGACATTTCTAGGCCGAGCGCGACGGATGATTGACGGCAGACTTGTGGATCACCAACTGACATCCCAAACGCTGTGCGCGGAACTTGGCGTGTCCCGCTCCCGGCTATACAGAATTTTCGAGCCGCTCGGGGGAGTAGCTTCTTACATTCGGAGGCAGCGGCTACTGCGAACGCGGGACGCGCTCTCCGACATTGGCGATACGCGGTCCATATCCCGGATCGCCGAGCAATGGGGCTTCGTCGATGCTTCCAGCTACAGTCGAACGTTCAGGCACGAATTCGGCATTTCACCGAAGGAAGCACGGGATATAGGTTGGGCGAGCGATGGCTTCGTCGTGGCGCAGCAATGCCAGGCACGACACGAAGGGCCGCAAACGCTTTACCAGCTACTCCGCACTGTAGATGGAACCTGACCGGACTGAGCACGAGTCCGCGCTAACGTCAGCTTAGCCGCCTCACGGCGCTCCCAGGCGAGCGATGGTCTTACCTGCATCATCGACGAGCATCAGATTTCCATCCTGTACCGAATACGCCGCAGTTTGCGAAAGCGCTGCGTGGAAGACCGCCTCTTGAACGGACTTGGCATCTTCGCAGGCCATCATTGTCGATGCCAGCTGGCCAAATTTCATTGTCGTACCTTCTATATCGACGTCGCCGCGAAAAGCGTTGCAGCCACCATTGCCGCTCACCGCGCCATCAGCATCAAAAATAAGCGTCGACGTCACGTTCGTATGGGCCTTCTTGCCCTCCAGCTTTAAAACCCTCCATTCGGTACCTGCCAGCGAGACGCCGGAAGCCTCCTCTGCATCCTTACTGCCTGCCTGAACGAGGAGGATTGAAAACATTTCTCCCGCTCTCGCCAGATCAAACGGGGTCGGCTCGGCACTGGCGAACCAGGCGGAGCCGCCGACCTCAATGCGGGCCTGTATCGCATAGGCCTCTCCGTTCGAGAGTTTGCTTGAATCGACAACCAGGCCAAAGGCAATGGGAACTTGTCCGGCCGGCGCCACCGCAGTTGCGGCCAGGGCGTTTTTTGGCTTGGCCAGATCTATGAATTCCACAAGGAGAATGGCATCTGAGGGTAGCGCAATCCGCTCCCGGTAGAAGGCGCTGCCGGACAGTTTCACATCCGTAGCAAACGCGCCATGCGACGCTAGGCAGCACATGGCTGCGGCAACAAGGGCTGACAGCAGCTTCACGGCGTTTCTCCTACTTATAACAATGACAAAACTGAGATTTATCCGCTGACAGGCGTCGTCCCGCGCGTGATGAAAAGGACCTTCAGCCGAGCAACGTCTCCAGGTGTAATGCTCGGCGGATCGGTTACGGCCAGCCACGCATCGATATAGTGCTGCGGTGCAAAGACATGGCCGTAGCCCATTGGAGACGTCGTCGCTATTGCCATATCGACCGTCAGTTGCAGCATCGTGATAAGCGGATACCAGCGAACCTGCTCCGATACGTCGGGTCCGCGCGGCTCTTTCATCCAATCGGGTTCTCGATAAAGCGTGGCGACGTCGAAGAAGGTTATCGGATCGCTGGCATATTGAAGGTAGACTATCCGGATCGGTCCCCACTCCGCGTCTGGAATGTCCAAGGCATCGTTCTGATTGGTGAACCGGAAGATCGAGCTGTTGCGAAAGCGGGGGAGCCATTCGGGCGATCCGGAATTGCGGCCGTCGGTAACGGATCGCCAGGTGCGGCTTGCGAAAGGTGGCCCGCTCCACAAGGCGCCTTGAAACGGATCTGCGACGACATCGTAAAGGTTCGCCGACTGTTCAGAGTTCATCGCCCCGAGGCTTAGGCCGTGCAAGTAGAGTTTCGGGCGGGCGTCGCGTGGAAGCGAAGACCAGTAGGTGTAGACCTCTTGGAACAGCGCGTCGCCGGCCTCCGCACCGTAGTCCGGCTCGACCAGGAGGGATAACCAGCTGGCGAGGTAAGAGTATTGCATTGCGACGCTCGCGACATTGCCCCTGTGAAGATATTCAACCGGGTCCAGCGCAGCCGGATCAATCATGCCGGTACCAGTCGGCACGATGATGATCAGTATGGATCTCTCGAACGCGCCGGTACGTTTCAATTCCTGCAAGGCCAGCTTCGCGCGTTCATCCGCAGTGTCGGCCGAACTCATTCCGACATACACCCGAATAGGGTCCACAGCCCCTTCCCCGAAGAAAGTGGTTATCTCTGCCGCTGTTGGACCGGAACTGACAAACCTGCGGCCCTGCCTGCCGAGTTCTTCCCATGACAGCAAAGAAGCCGCGCTTCCCGTCTTGATCGATTGCGCGGGCCTGCTGAGGTCATCTTCAATGAGAGCATCCATCTCCTGGAACGAAGAATCCAGGATCCGAAGCGTCAATCTGAAGACCAGTCCCTCGACGACCGACCAGAACAGCGCGACCGCCAGCAGGCCGCCGACAAGATGGGAGACCCGCCTCGGGACGAAGCGCCCAAGCCAGCCGGAGAACACCAGGAAGGTGTGCCTGAAAAGGTGTGCCAACAACATGAGTGTCGCAAATACGACGACAGCGACAATCCCTGTCTTGAGCGGACTCGCGGTGTCCAGCGGAGCGAGATCCATCAAAACGCGGATCGAATTCTGCCATTCCAGAGTTCTCCAAAGGAAGACAGCGGCAATCACAACGCACGTGCCGGCGACTGCAATTCTCGTCGCCTTCAGGGTTCGGTCCCGTAGCTGCGGCAATTCGAGATAGGTCCACAGCGAATAAGCGACGAAGCCGATGCCGTATCCGAGAGCAGCCGAAAGTCCCGAGAGCACACCCTGGACCAGATAGGATCGTGGTATAAGGCTGGGCGTAAGAGAGACCGCGAACGCAAGGGTCGCTACCAGTATCCCTGCCGCGAGGAATGAGTGTGCGAGCTTTGTCAGGATCGCGCGCAACCCATTGGTCCTCAGCGTTTAACGGACAGCAAACTTGCAAGGACGGCGTAACGATCGAGTCCTTAGGCTGAGTCTAACGGAATCCAGACCCTGGAAGATAGCCCAAACCATTATCTTCTAAGGCGACGCAGATCGACGACGCGGCCATTGTTCGCGCTCACTGCAATTTCGAAACGGCTTGCGCCGCGCCTGGCGCGATAGACGAAGAACCGCCCGCGGCAATCGACACGTCGAATGTCTCTGAAGCCGCGATTGCGCAAGATTCGCTCGCCGTCACGACAAGTGATGGCACGGCCATTATTGAGGCTGGTGCCGATATTGATGTTTATCGTGACTGCATGGGCGGGCGTTGACGAAACTACAGGGAGAACGAAGCTGAGAGCTACACCAAAGCAAGCGAACAAAAGACGACGCATAAGACTTCCTCCATATCGACGGGCTCTTCGAGAACAATTCGTCCTCGGCTGCCTTGTCAAGGCAAAGACGGTGGCGGCCCATATCTCAGGGGCAACCATACAAAGTTCAGGACTCTTTGGTCATGACCTCTCTCCATCGAAGCTAAGTTCGAGATGAGTAGAAAACAAAACTTGCCTCCCGCCTGCGTGTTGCCGTCCTTGCCTCCCGCCTGCGTGTTGCCGTCCTTGCCACCACAGGAGTCGGAGTTGGCGCCTTTCTCGGCGCTGTCGTGGCGTACTCACTCTGGGTAAGTTTCACCGTCATCCGGCCCCGCCTTGTGGAAAAGGATGAATGCCAAGGGGTCGCCAGGCTCGCACGGTACTTCGCTGCGCTGGCCGGCAATCTCTCCATTAACGCTGCTCGTATATTCCGCGACGACTTCGCCGAAGCTGTTGCGTTGGATGGCCACCTTTTGTCCGGCTTCGACCTTGTCGTTGAGCTTGACCAGATGCTCGATAAACCCGCCCTGGGTTGCCACGACCGGAACCGCGCTGTTGCCTAAGAAAACACCCACGTCCTTGCCTGTCCGTCCCATTGGGCCGGCCAGGATGCCGTGATGCTTGAGGACATTCATCGTGCCCTCCACGAACAGGGGGATCATCTCGAGATCGAGGACGCGCGCAGCGCCGACCTCCGGGCAAAAAGACGGGATACCCGCGTCGACAAACGCGTTATGCAGGACACCGGGATATGTATGATTGTCGAAGATCTGGCCGACCGGGTAGAGTTCCACCATAGCCCTGATCTCGGGCACATCCATGCTTGCAATATTGAATGCGGTGACTTCGAATCCGCTTGTCCCGGTATGGAAGTCGATCGCCGCGTCGGCGTTCGGCCGCAGCAGCCGGTTGAACAGCAGCCCGGCGTGCCGGCTGGGCGCGGTGAAGCCGTTCTCGTTCCCGGGCCATTCCCGGTTCATGTCGATCAGGCCGGCGCCCCTGCCAGAATTGGGCCATCTGCGCTGCATGCCTTCCATAGCCGGGCGGGCAATGTCCGTGACCGCCATCACCGTGCCCGACATTTCCGCCGGAACGAGCTGGTTCATCACGGTCAGGATCGTATGCACGGAACTCATCTCGTCGCCATGCACACCGCTGGTCAGAACGACGCGCTTGCCCGGCTTTGCCCCCTTGGCGACGGCCACGGACACATACCAATACTGTCCGGTGGGCATCTGCACGCCCTGAAAGTACAAGAGGTGCTTCTGCCCGGCTTCCAGGTCGCTGACGTCGAGCGCACTGACGACCTTTTTCCCCTGGATCACTTCGCCGGTATAGACCGTTCCCTGAGACCCACCGGATGCGGCGTCGGCAGAGGGAGCCGCTACGTCCTGGGCGGTTGCAGAACCAGCGTTGGCCGCGAAGGCGGCCGCCGCGCCAACCGTCGCGATGGATGCTATTATCAGATCGCGACGGTCGAGGCCTTTTTTGTATAGGTCCGACATGATCAAGTCCTTGTGTGTATCAAGGTCGCTTCGGCTTGAGCGGTCATTGATGGAGAAAGGAACGATCGGAGATCATCAGATGGACCGTGACTACAGCTTAGGATGCTTCCGCTTCCGTTGTTGACGATAGCGTCTTCTGGCCGCCTTGCCATTGGCCCAGAATTCCAAAACTGTGCCTCTCGTCCTACATCGGACGATATTCTCCAAAGCGCTCCTGTTCCCTCGGCCTATCGCCCGATTTCGCCAGCGACGCCGGCATGATGAAGCGTGAGGCCAAGTTAGTTGCCTCAGGCTGTGGCAAGACTGGAAACGGATTTGACATCAGTCAATCGATGCCCCGGCGCTGCGAAAAAGAGACATGGGGCACATAAGCAGGACTCCATGCCGATTTCTTCAGGTGCTGGACGCCCTAAAATACGGCACCCCCTACGCAGCCCTAATGGCTGCCGTCGACAGGAGCCTCCATGTCAACCCTCATCGTCATTGTTTATCCCACCGAGGCGAAGGCTGAAGAAGTCCGCCAAACCCTGCTCGGTCTACAGAAGGAATATGTGATCAAGCTTGGCGACGCTGTCATCGCCACCAAGACTGAGGCGGGAAAGGTCAAGCTGAACCAGCTTATGAACACCACGGCTACCGGCGCCGTTTCCGGCAGCTTCTGGGGATTGCTCATCGGGATTTTATTCCTCAATCCGCTTATAGGCGTGGCGGTTGGCACGGCTTCGGGTGCGCTTGGGGGCGCGTTGACCGATGTCGGCATCAATGATGCCTTCATGAAAGATCTGTCGGCAAGCATCGTGCCAGGCAATGCCGCGCTCTTCCTGCTGATCCAGGAGATGACCGAAGACAAGGTTCTGAAGCAGATCCAGGGCTTCGGTGGAATCGTCCTCAAGACCTCGCTCGACGAGACCAAGGAGCAGGTTCTGCGCGACGCCCTCAAGCGCCATTCCGCAGAAGCCGGTTCGGCGCCGTCGGCGTAGGCGGCATCGCCGCTCCCGTTCGTGCTGGAGAAAGTGACAGTTGTCCCCGACCGAAACTGTCATAGCCATCGCCATCGAGATGCTCTGCGGCGCGGCGGGGGCACTCGCTGTGCGGTGGTGGTGGCCCAGCGTTGAACTTACCAAGATCGCAGCCGTTCTGGCCGGCATGGCCGGAGGTTTTGCGTTGACCTTCGTAGCTGCGCAGATTCCCGGCATTGGCCACTTGGTTGGGCACGCTGAAAACGCCGCCGATTGGGCTGGGCGGGCTTACCCCTGCCGTCCTGATCGGGGTCGGCGTATCGGGCCTGCTCGGTGGCGTCGTTCTGATGACTGTTCTCGGTCTAATCCGAGCCCGCGTGAAAGGTTAATTTCCGGGGCTGGCTGCTCTTACTGTTCCCTATCCACATGTTCCGTATCTACCTTGGGCGCTTCCCACCTCATCGTCAGGGGCGCCTAACAACTGGGCGAGCCACCTGGCCGACGGAGACTGGGCGCAGAAGGTCAGCACTGCAATTGCTATCGGGACCCCGATGAAGGCGCCGAACAGGCCCCAGAGGAACATCCAAAGGAAGACAGAAAACAGCACGAGAAAGGGCGACAGCGCCAACGCCTTGCCGGCCAAACGCGGCTCTACATAACTGCCGATCGCGAACTGGATGAGATTGAGGCAGGCAAAGACGAAAAGTGCGGAATACAGGGATTCGAACTGGGCCAGCGCGTAGAAGGTCGGCAGCAGCGTTGCGACGAACGGGCCGACGAAGGGGATGAAATTCAAAGTGAAGGCGATGACGCCCCACTCCGTGGCAAGCTGCAGGCCAAGCGCCAGGGTAAACACGTAGATCATGCCACCCGTTGCAACGCTCATGATCGTTCGGATCACCAGGTACCGGCGCAGCTTGGCGGCTGTGCGTTCGCCGCCGACGATCAGGATGCGCGCAGCCTCGCCGCTGACGATGCTGGGGATTTTGCGCGCCAGCGGGCCGACCTCGAGCAGGCCGAGCAGCACGTAGATCAGTACCACGATCCAGAACGAGATCGTCGTGTTCAGCCGTGCTGACAGGCCCTGCATCGCCGCCACAGCCCAGCGCACATTGAAATGCTCCGCCCATAGGCCGGCAACGGCGATCCCGTGCGTCTCCAGCCAGGCTGTCGCCTGTTCGTAGAGCGCTTGAAGCCGCGGCGTCTCGGCGATGACGGATCTGCCGATCCGACCGAATCCCCAGGCCACGACGGACGCGAACACGATGAAGACCAGCATGACGAGCGTTACAACAATGGCGAGCGCCAGAAGCTGCGGCAGGCGTGCCTGCAGCCGTTTCTGAACCGGCCAGACGATCGCGATGATAAAGAGGGCGCAGGCGACCGGCGCAATGATCGCGTCGGCGAAATAGAGCGCGGCCAGCAGGAGAATTGCGCAGATGATGCCCAGCAGAACCGGAACCCAGCGGGCATTCATGGCAATTCAGAAGCTCCAGATCATCGGCACTATGAGCACGGCCACGACAAAGAACCAGAGCATGAGCGGTAGACCAAGCTTCCAGTAGTCACCGAAAGCGTAACCGCCGGGACCCATGACCATCAGGTTCGTGGGGGTTGCGATCGGCGTCAGGAATGCTGCGGCCGCCGCCACGGCGGTGCTCATGAGCACGGGACGGGGCGAAATACCCATGGTTAGCGCGGCTGCGACCCCGATCGGGATGACGATGAGAGCAGTCGCGGTGTTGCTGATGAGCTGCCCCATTATGGCAGTCAGCACGAACAGGCCGGCGAGCAGGGCAATGGGACCGGCGTCGCCGACCAGCGACACCAGATGCTCTGCCATCAGTTTCGCGGCGCCTGTCTCGACCATGGCGGTGGACAGCGGCATCATCGCGCCGACAAGGATCACGGTCGTCCAATCGATGGCTCGGTAGGACTGATCGACACTCATGATCCCCGACAGGACGATCGCTCCGGCGGCGAGCAGGCCGGCTACCGCTGGCGGGGTGATGCCCGTGGCGAGGAGCACGACCATCGCGATCAGAATGGCAACGGCCTGGCGGGCACCCGGCCCCATCGGCACCGCCTGACGACGCACCAGTTCGGGCGAATTGACGACCAGGACATCCGGATCCTTGAGGCGGTGGTCGAGAGCTTTCCACGTTCCCTGCAGGAGCATCGTGTCCCCGGCCTGCAGCACGATACCTCCTGCATCTCGTGTTGCGTTGGTGGCGACCACCTCTGCGCCGGCGCGCTGCACGGCAAGGACGATCAGGTCGCCGCTCTCGGTGACCATGCCCGGGAAAACGTTCTGGCCAATAAGGCCGGAGCGTGGCGGAATCACCACCTCGGCGAGGCCCGAGCTGCGGTTGAACAGCGTCTCCTCTCCCTGCCCTGGCGCCGCCGACTCGCTAAATGCGAGGTGTTTGTCGGCAGCGAACGCAGCGGCCGACTCGGCGTCGCCCCGCAGCAGCAGGTGATCCCCCTCGGCGATAACAGGTCTGCGAAGCGGGCTGGCCGTTTCACCCTCCTGAACGGCGACGACTTGCAGGTCGGGATAGGTGCCCAACTCGATCGCAGACGCGGGCATGCCGATAAACGGCGAACTTGCGCGCACGCGCATTTGGTAGACGCCGCTGGCAAGGCCGTATTGCTCGACGAGCGTCTTCGCATGGCGGCTGAAGTCGGCAGGCATGGTCGCGCCGTTGCGTTCGGGCAACAGCCGTTTTCCGAACACTATGATGATGGCCATCGTTCCTGCCAGCAGCGGCAAGCCTACAAGCGCGAATTCGAAGAAGCCGAAGCTGCCCACGCCGGCGTCGCTGCCCGCGTTCGACACCAACACGTTCACTGGCGATCCCGTCAGAGCCAACTTTGAGCCGGCATGCGCGGAAAAAACGAGAGGCAGGAGCAGCTGGGCCGAATTTCGCTTCAGGCGGACGGCGATGACGACCACCACTGGCAGGAGTGCAGCCACGGCGCCATTGACACTGATCAGCGCTGTAAGGAGCGCGACCATACTCATCGTCAGCAGCAGCAGGCGGGCGCGGCTCTCTTCGCCTGCGCCACGGATCAGAAGTTGCCCGGCCCAGGCGGTGACGCCCGTCACGTCGAGGCCGGCGCTGACGATGAAGAGGGAGGCTATGAAGATCACTGCGGGATCACCGAAGCCGCCGAGCGCCTGATCAATCGTCAGGACGCCGGTTGCCCACAACGCGGTGGCCGTCGCCATCGCGACAACGACGACTGGCAACCGGTTCCAGACGAACAGGACGACGACGGCTGCGATGATGGTGGCAGTGTACGCTATGGGGCTCAATCGCTTGGTTCCTCACCGGCCCTACGGCCGACCCGCGGCATGACTGCTACTCTTCCAGTGTCGCCATAAGTACGCCCAGGCGGCAGCCCTTCTCGTATTCGGCAAGGTTCACATATTCCTTGATGGTATGGATCTCGGCCTGGCCCGCACCGATGGTGATGGTAGGGATGCCATGTTTGTCGAGCCAATTTGCATCCAGCCCGCCATTGGAGAAGAGACAGCGGGCCTCGATGCCCAGCATCTTCAACGCCTTGGTGGCCCGCGTCACGACCAGGCTGTCCTCTGCGAGTTTGAAAGGAGGGTAGGAGGTCTGGTGGCTGAACGTTACTTCTGCCGTCTGGCCCTCATGATCTCTGACCTGCCCCTTCGCCTTGCCGAAGGCATCTGCGTAACCCTTGGCGATCTTCGTTGCGAAAGCTGCCTCGGGGCTGCGAGCCTCTCCCTTGATGGATGCGTAGTCGGTAACGACATTGGTTGCATCGCCCGCGGGCTTTCCATCCCTCCCGCCGAAAATGCCGACATTGCTGGTTCCCCGGCCGTCGGGTTTCACAACCTTGCCGAACCAGCCTGCCTGCCGCGCCTCAGTCAAGGCGATCGCTCCTACCAGCGTCGCCGATATGCCCTTTTCGGGCGCCACGCCAGCGTGGGACGCGCGGCCCTTGATCTCGACTTCCCAGTTTTCCTGTCCGACCGCGCCGATGATCAGATCGGAGGCGAGTTGCCCATCGACATTGATGCACATGACAGGGCCACCGAGATCGGCGGGGTTCAACTCGCGCGCCCCGTGAAGCCCGCTCTCTTCCCGTACCGTGAAAAGCAGCGTGATCGGCGGATGCGGTAGCTTGTGCCTGATGAGCGTTTCGGCAAGCACAACCAGAAGCGCCACACCGGTGCGGGCGTCGCCTCCGAGTGCTGTCGTGCCGTCGGAGACGATGCGATCGCCTTCCCTTCGGGGCTTCGCCCCGGCGCACAGCGGCACTGTGTCAAGATGGGTGGAGAACAGCAGCCTTGGTGCGCTGCGCGTCCCGGGCAGATCTACAATCAGATTGCCAGTTTCGGTTGGCAACGCAATGCGGGTATTGGCGTCATCGAAGCGGATTGCCGAAGCTGGCACGCCAACGGCCTTCAGTGCGTCACTGACAGCCGCCGCGATATTGGCCTCGTATCCGGTCACACCTTCGATCGAAAGGAACCGCATCAGGTGCTCTTCGGCGGCAGCGACATCGAGGGGAATCGGAACTTCGCTCATCTTACCTCCTCCAAGATTTGAGTGCTGTTCGCATCGTGGTGGATCAGCCATTACAGGCCCCATGGGAGGCCAAACGCCTGCCAGCCCGCGAAGAGTGCCGTCCACAGGACGTACATCCACAGGACGTAGGGAAGCATCAGCGATACGATCGTGCCAACGCCTGCGGATTTGTCGTATTTTTGGGCAAATCCAACTACGAGAGCAAAATAGGCATTGAGCGGGGTAATCGCGTTCATCGGTGAGTCACCGACACGATAAGCCGCCAAAACAGCTTCCGGCTCGACGCCTAGTTTCATCAGCAAAGGCACGAAGACCGGAGCGAAAATCGCCCATTTCGCGATTGCTCCAGTCAACAGCAGATCGATGATCGCGACCACGAGGATGAAGCCGAGCAGAAGGGGCAATGCGCCTATGTTTGCAGCTTGCAGCGCACCCGACAGGCTCAGCGCCATAACCGTTCCGATGTTGGTGTAGGTAAAGTAAGCGACGAACTGGCTGAGCACGAAGAACAGAAAGATCGTCCCGCCCAGGTTCTTGATCGACTTTTCAATCGCGCCGATGACCTCGGTCAGGGTGCGCAGCGTGCCGGCTCCGATGCCGTACGACCAGCCGGTCACCAGGAAGATCAGCATGATCAGCGCGATCAGGCCGTTCATGAAGGGCGAGTTGCCGATCAGTTCGCCGGTTTCGGGGTTTCGCAACGGCGCCCAAGACGGCAGTGTCAGGAAACAAAAAACGACGATCAGGCCGATCAGCCCGTATAAGGCATAGCGCAATCCGCGGGATTCTCTTTCGGACAGTCCCGCACTCTGATCGGGAACCGTTCCATCCCCGGACTTCTCGGGCTTGTAGACCCCGAGCCGCGGTTCGATCATGCGGTCGGAGATGAACGCGATGATCACTGTCAGAAACAGCACGGATGCTATGGAGAACCAGACATTCGAGGCCAAGCCGATCGATCTGTTGGGGTCGACGAGATGCGCCGCATCGTTCGTGAATTCGACCAGCACTGCATCAAGCGGCTTGATGAGCATATTGACTGTAAAGGCACCTGCCACAGCGGCGAAACCCAGGGCGAGACCGGCAAGCGGGTGACGCCCGACTGCGAGATAAGCGATACCGGCCAGCGGAATCAGGACCAGATAACCCGCGTCGGCGGCAACGCTGGCGATGATGCCGACGAAGGCGAGGATATAGGTCAGGGCCCAGGCCGGTGACACGACTACGAGCTTTCGGATCAGCGCGGTGACCAGGCCGGATTCCTCCGCCACGCCGGCGCCGACCATTGCTGCGATCATCAGCCCGACCGCAGTGAAGCTCATGAAGTTGGGAATGAGCGAGGCATACAGAAAGCGTATGCCTTCAATGCTCAGCAGGCTACGGATCTCGGTGGTCGCCGTTTCAATCTCATGCGTATCCGCATTGATGCGTTCGAACGTCACCGCGGCGCCGAAGGCGCTCAGGAGCGCCGACAAGACGATGACGATTGCAATCAGGATCAGGAAAATGACGACCGGATGAGGAACCATGTTCCCCACTCTTTCGACTGCGTCGAGAAATCTTTGCATTGCGGTTTTTGGAACCGCATTCGCGTTGGGCATCTCGGCCTTCCTCTCTGCAGGACCCGCGCAGCGCGTCCCCCCGGCAATACTCAGATCAAACGGGCTTTGAGCTTAGTCCTCTACTGTGAGGAGTCATGAGCGCAGAATCCAAAGCCTTGGCCGCCTGTCCCGAAATCGCCCGTAAGTCTTTCACGCCCGATCGCCCTGACAATGAAACACAAGGAATGGAACGATCAGCGTAGACTCTGGACTTTAAGCGAATGTGTAAGGGCGGCGGCAATTGCTAGTCTCGGTCAAGGTTCTCGAAGAGCCATGAGCAGCCGTGATGCTTAAATACTTTGGGGTTCGGTCCCGGCATTGTCATGCAGAAGCGGGTCGAGGTAATCGCGCTTTTACCCCAGCACTAATCGAGCCCGATCAGACGGCGGATGCGGCCGACATCGGTGCCGATGAAGGACTGCATGCCGATGGCCACCTGTTGCGGCGCCATGGCGGCGACGAAACGGCGGAACTCGTCATCCGACAGCGCCTCGCCCGTCCAGTGGACGCGGCAGAACGCCTCCGAGTCATGGAAATGGCCGGCGCCATCGAGCACGTCGTCGACATAGCGGCCGTAGATCATGCATTCGGAGAATTTGCGCGCCGCACCAACGATTTCGACCCAGTTGCGGCCATGGATCTTCTCGATCCGCGCGCACAGCGCCGTCACGGTTTGGCGGCGCCAGGCAATCAGCGTCGAAATGTAGTCGTGGGTCGAAACCTCCGATGGCTCGATGCCAAGCGCCGAACCGGCATTGCGCGACCAGATGCGATGCTCCTCATGACCGTCACCAGACAGCACGCCGTCGCGGCGGAACAGCCGCACCTTGCCATCGCGCCAGAAGGCGCTGCAGTCGAAAGGTTTTAGGAACGCCACGTCGGAATCGCAGAAGACCAGCACGTCTTCGCCGGCGTGCGCCGATATCGCGATACGGCGAAGCTGCTGCACGTGCCAGCCGCGCAGCGGCTTGGTCTTCAGGCTGAGCCAGATGCGCCGGCGGAACAGGCTGAGCGGATCGTCGAAGGCATGCAGCCAGCGCGGCAACAGGTCCCGCTCGTCGACGATGGTGCGGCGATTGTTCTCCAACTGACGAAACAGCGCCACGTCACGATGCTCGACAAGAATATAGTGGTGCGCCACGCCGGAAACGTAGCGGTCGATTGTGTCGCACAGCAGGCGGCAGCGCTCCAAATCTGGCGCATAGCTTGCCGTCACGACCGCCGCCGTCGGCGCCCGGGGAAGGAAATCAGCCTCGGGATCAGGGCTCGGCACGAACCCGTTGTTCAATGATCTGCTCCGGGGCCTGCTTTGGGGCGCTTTTCGGCAGCAGCGGGCCTGCGCAAGAATTTCTGGCCGATGACGCGCCACAGGAACAGGGGATTGCCGACCACATAGCGGCGCCAGAGACGGCCCGGTTCGATCCACAACCGAAACAGCCATTCGAGCCTGAGCCGACGCATCCACAGCGGCGCCCGCGGCACCGTGCCGCTCAGGAAATCGAGCAGCGCGCCGACGGCGATCGGCAGCGTGCAGTGGCGCGCGTCGATGTGGCGCGCGATCCATAATTCCTGGCGCGGCACGCCCATGGCGACAAGCAGCACGTCCGGCCGCAATCTGGCGATGCGATCGACGATTGCCGGCTCCTCGGCGGGAGAGAAATACCCGTCATGGATGACCACGAACCGGTGCTGCAACGCGAGCGCTGCCAGCTTCTTCGACGCCGCCTCGGCGTTGACACGGGTCGCGCCGAGCAGCCCCACGGTCAGCGGTCTGGCGGACGCCTGCAGGAAGGCAGGGATGAAATCGGTGCCGTTGAGATTGTCCGGAAACGATGCTCCGTAAAGCAGTTTCGCCGCCAGATCGACGCCGACACCGTCCGGCAGGATGAGAAAATCGTCGAGCGCCTCGGCAACGACCGGGTCCGTATAGGCGACATTGGCGTTGTGCGCGTTGAGAAAGGTGACCTTGGTGAAGCGCCGCTCTGCAATCAACCGGGTCAGGTGCGCGACCGCATCGTCCCAGCGGATGGCAAGGACCGGGATGCCCAGGATTGATTTCAAGCTGTCGGCCCCGAAAACGGCGTGGGCGTTGTGCACATTCATGCAAACATCTCCTGGCCGACAGGCCCGAGCTTTTCCAGGCCGAGCCTGATTGCGGCATCGAGCGCCTTCAGCTGCCGGCGGTGGAAAGCGCTGCCGTCGACGTCCCCGACATCGGCCACTGCTGCTTCAAGGGCGCCGGCGAAGGCGACCGGATCATCGGTCACCACGCAATTGACCGGCCGATGGTCGATGCCGCGCAGCGAATGGCTGGTGGCGACGGAGGGCAGGCCGAGTTCGAAGGTTTCGATGGTCTTGAGCTGCACGCCGCTGCCGGAGGTGCTGATCAGCGGGATGACGGCGGCGCTGCGCACGAAAGCCTGCGCGTCCGGCACGCGGCCGACGAATTCGACGCCGGGATGCGCGGACGCGAGGCCCGACGGCATGCCGCCGGCAATCCTGACCCGGAAATCGGGCCTGAGATGCGGCACCACCTTTTCCAGGAACCAGTCGAGACCGATGCGGTTCGGCTGCCAGGTCCAGGTGCCGATCAGCGCCGCGTCGCAGTCGATGCGGCGCGGGGTTTTTTGCACCGGCGGCTCGGCGCAAGTCACCAGCGGCAGCACCGCCGAGCGGCCGTCGGAGGCGACGCCGAGCGCTGAGCGATCTTCCTCGGCCAGCGTGAAGACGAAGCGTGCCCGGCGGCAGAGCCGTTCTTCCACAGTCTTGAGCAGCCTTGCCTCACGGCGAAACAGCAGGCGCTGGAAAAGGCCGCCGGCGGCAGCGGCGTTCTCCTGCGCCGAACGATGCTCGACATTGTGGGCGACGAAGATTGACGGCCGGTCGCCGAAAAGCCTTTCGAAGGCGCCGGCGAACTGCACGGAATTCAAGACGTAGCCGTCGAAAGGGCCGGCGCGTTCGACGGCGGCGCGGACCTCGCTGGCGTTGACCACCCGCAGCTTGACCGACGCGAAAGTGAGGCCGGAGAGCATCGCCCTTGCAACCCAGGCGAGCTTTTGCAGCGATGAGGCGGTTTCGGTGCGCACATCGACAGCGCCGAGCACGATGGTGTTTTGCGGATCGCTCGCAGGCTTGCCCGGCCAGGTGAAGCCGATCACGGTGACCCGCGCGCCGGCGCGCCGCAACGCGGCGATGATCGCGGCATTGGCGATCTCGTAGCCCGAGGCAAGGGCTCCGTCGGGCACGATCGATGTGGCGAACAGCAGATGCATCTCACCTATCCTAAGCGGATACAGCTAACAAAGTGCGGTGAAGCCTTGATTAAATGAAGATATTTGGTGGCCCGGCGTTGCCGATTTGCGGGCTTGTCCACGAAGGTGATAAACGAAACGTTATCATCACGGATGCTATCGAGAGCCAAACTCACCAATCCCGGGCTGGACACGGATGATCCCTTTGCCATTGGACGGTTCGGTATCGATCGCAGGGCGGTCGCCGGGACTTGTCGCCGCTGCCGTCGAGGCGGTCGTTACGCTGCCGACCTTCAAACGGCCCGAGCAACTGCTGGCGACGCTGGCATCGCTCAAGGCCCAGGAAACCGGCAGACGATTCGCAATCATCGTCATCGAGAACGAAGCCGAGGCGCGCGCCGGCGCCAAGGCGGCACTGCCGCTGTTCGAGCGCGGCGACATCCCGGGCATGGTGATCGTCGCGCATGAGCGCGGCAATTGCAGCGCCTACAATGCCGGCTGGCAGACGGCTATCCTGCACTTTCCTGACTTCAGCCACCTGCTGGTCATCGACGACGACGAGATCGCCGATCCGCAGTGGCTCGAGCGCATGTGCCAGGCGGCCGAGACGATCGGTGCCGACATTGTCGGTGGCCCGCAAACGCCTGTGTTTGCCGACGCGGCCCATGCCAGTTGGGCCGAGCACCCGGTCTTTGCGCCACCTTATCGGCAGACCGGGCGGGTACCCGCGCTGTATTCCTCCGGCAATTTGCTGGTCGGCCGCAACGTGCTCACCGCCATGGGGCCGCCCTTCCTCGACCTGAAATTCAACTTCATGGGCGGCGGCGATTCCGATTTCCTGAGCCGGGCGGCACAAACAGGTTTTGTGCTTGGCTGGTGCGCCGAAGCGCAAGTGCATGAAACAATTCCGGCCCGGCGCATCGAGGCCGACTGGATCCGTGCCCGCAGCCTGCGCAACGGCGTCATCTCGACACTGGTCGAGAAGAAGAAGCGGGCCGGCACGCCGTTCGCCGGCACCAGGGTTTTCTTGAAGAGCCTGGCGCTGCTTGCCGTCTCGCCGTTTCGCGGCGCGGCCAGGCTGGCGCAGACGGGGTCGTTGGCGACGGCCTTATACCCAATCCATGTCGCTGTCGGCCGCGTGCTTGCCGAATTCGGATACGCCAATGAGCAATACCGGCAGCCTGAGAAGAACTGAACGCGCGCCGCTCAGCGCGGCCTTCACACGCGACGGTGTCGCGTCCGCGATCGCCGCGCTGCTGTTCACTGTCATCCTGGTGTCGTTCCGTCCGTTCCAGCCGGCCGGCGCCGCAACGACCGGCGATGGCGGCGACATCGTCAACCAGCTCGGCTTCGGCTCGCTTGGCGCGATCTCGGTCTTCTCGCTCATGGCTTTTGCCGACCCGCGCGTGGTGCGCTCGCTGCTCAGCCCGTCCTGGCTGCTGATGCTGGCTTTGCTGATGCTTTCGGTGGTGATGGCAACCGATCCGCCGTCGGCCATGCGCGCCGCCTTCTTCACGCTGATCGGCATTTTGACGATGGTGACGATCCTGGCGCTGCCGCGCGACGCCGAAGCTTTCTCGAAAGTCATCATCTTCACCATCGTCGTCGTCATGGGCCTGTCCTATATCGGGCTCATCGTCTTTCCAAACGAGGCGCTGCACACCGCCGCGTCGCTGGAGCCGGAACATGCCGGCCTGTGGCGCGGCGTGTTCACCCACAAGAACATCGCCGGGCCCGTCATGGCCTGCTTCAGCTTCGCCGGGCTGTACCTCTACCGGCGCGGACAGCGGCTCTGGGGCGCATCGATCTTTTGCGCAGCGATGATCTTCATGCTGCACACCGGTTCCAAGACGACGGCCGGACTGGTGCCGTTTTCGATCCTGATCGTCGTGCTGCCGAGCCTGATCGGCATGCGGCTTGGCACGCCGATCCTGTTCGCGCTGGCCATCATCGCCGCAGCGATCGGCACGCTGGGCATCGTCTTCCTGCCGCCGGTGAAGCATCTGGCGGCACTCTATTTCCCCGACCTGACCTACACCGGGCGCACGACTCTTTGGGAGTTCGCCGGCGAGATGCTGGCGAAGCGGCCGTGGACCGGCTATGGCTTCGAGAGCTTCTGGGGCACGCCGCTGCTGTTGAACCAGGACCAGCCTTTCGACCGCGCCTGGGACATCAGAACCATCGTGCACGGCCATAACGGCTATCTCGACATCGCGGTGCTGATGGGCATCCCGGCGCTGTGCGTGGCGGTCTACACGTTCCTAGTCGCGCCGCTGCGCGATTACATGCGCATTCCCTTGCGCAAGGAGAACATCTATCTCGGCGACTTCTTCATGATGGTGGTGCTGTTCGCAGCGCTGAACGCCTTCCTCGAAAGCTTCTTCTTCCATCGCGCCGACCCGGTCTGGCTGCTCTTCGTGTTCGGCATGTTCGGCCTGAGGCAAGTGTCGCTGCGGCCGATGGCGGTTCGTGGTCCGTCCTGATCCTCGGTCCCAACAGGGCTTCCCCGCCTAGTCGCGAGGGTCTATGGGAGAACATCTTTTGGTTTGAGCATCGGATTTTGCCAAAACCGGTACCCACTTTTGGGCCCAATGCTCTGCGGAGGTTTTCCATGACGATCAGGCTTGTTCTCGCCGGCTGCGGCAATATGGGCTACGCCATGCTCTCCGGCTGGCTGAAATCGGGCAAGCTCCCCCCGGCGGCGGTTTTCGTGGTCGAGCCCAATGCCGATCTGCGCAAGCGCGCTGAAGCGCTGGGTTGCAATGCTGCCTCGGATGCCGGCGGCATTCCGGCAGACGCGGTGCCGGCCCTCGCCGTCATTGCCGTGAAGCCGCAAGTGATCCGCGAGGTGACCGCCGCCTACAAGCGCTTCAACGATGGCCGCACCACCTTCCTCAGCATCGCCGCCGGAACGCCGGTCGCCACTTTCGAGTCCATTCTGGGCGATCGCGCGCCGATCGTGCGCTGCATGCCCAACACGCCGGCGGCGATCGGCAAGGGCATGATGGTGGTGTTTTCCAACCGGCTGGTTTCCATCGATACGAAACGTTTCGTTGCCGATCTGCTCTCGGCGAGCGGCGAAGTGACAGATATCGACGACGAGGGCCTGATGGACGCGGTGACGGCGGTGTCAGGGTCTGGCCCGGCCTATGTCTTCCATTTCATCGAAGCACTGGCGGTGGCTGCCGAGACGGCCGGGTTGCCAGCCAAAACCGCCAGGCTGCTGGCCGTGCAGACGGTCTATGGCGCCGCCTCGCTCGCCGCCGAAAGCGGCGAAGATGCGGGCGTGCTGCGCCAGCAGGTGACCAGCCCCAACGGCACAACGGCCGCCGCACTTGCCGTGCTGATGGGCGAGGACCGGCTGACAAAACTGCTCACCGAAGCGGTGGAGGCGGCACGGCTGCGGTCGATCGAGCTGGGGAAGTAGTGGCGGCTTTGCGAGTCGCCGGCGGCGAAGGTCGACGATCAGTTGCAATAACAAACTTCCGTAGCGATCCTTCGCGCCCCCCTCTGTCCTGCCGGACATCTCCCCCACTTGGGGGGAGATCGGACGTCACGCCGGCTTTCGCCTATCTCCAACATCGCAGTGGTGAGTGGCCGCCAGAAGCTGCCAATCTCCCCCCAAGAAGGGGAGATCCCAAGTTTTGGCAAAGAGGGCAGGACAGAGGGGCGCGCTGTCCCGCCGGCATCAAAATTCTGCGCACTACCCCGCCCCGTACAGCATCTCGTCCTGCAGCCGGCGCAAGGCGAACAGCCTGGTGGTCGGGTCGGGCGCGGCATTGGCTGATGTCAGCAGCTCGCCCTTGCTGACCGGCCTCAGCACCTTGCCGCCTTCGAGCAGGCCGACCGGCACGGCGCGGTTGGCGCGGGCCTCTTCGACTGTCATCGTCCAGGAGCGGTAGCAGGTCTCGCCGATCGCGTCGAATGTCTCTCCCGCCGCCAGATCGCGCTTGGCCACGGCGCAGACCTCGGCAACCGGCCTCGGCAGCGGCACCATGTCCGGCTTGCCATAGAGCGCGATGCGCGCGGCGGTGAGCGGCACTTCCAGCGAGGTCAGATGATAGGGCCGGAAGAAGCTGTAATAGGGTCCATGGCCGATTTGCAGATCGTCCATGCGCTCGATGATGCGCGGATGCGTGGCCTCGACGATGACGAACACGCCGGGCGCCACGCCTTTGCCGATGGTGTAGTCGACGACGCCCTTCCTCGACAGGATGCCGCCGTCGGCGCGCGGGATGAGCACCTTGGCCAATTCATCGCGGTCGGCCTTGGGACCGTGCATGCCGGCAATGTCGGGCACCAGCCCGGTGGCGTTGGCGATGGCGCACATCTCGACCATGGTCTTCGAGCCGTCGACGAACTCGACCAGCATGCGCGGGTTCATGTTGCGGCGCAGCGCTTCCGCGCGATAGTCGTCAGGCACGGCGTCGTGGTTGAGCGGGTTGTTCTTGCCCTTGCCGGCTGAGACGATGGTGTAGCCGAGCGCGGAGGCGAACTCGATCAGTTCCATGCAACTCGACGGCTCGTCACCGGCGCCGACCGAATAGACGACGCCGAGGCGGTCGGCCTGCTGCTTCAGATAACAGCCGATGGTGACGTCGGCCTCGACATTCATCATCACCAGATGCTTGCCGTGCTGCATCGCCATCAGGTCGAAATCGGCGGCGACGCCGGGCTTGCCGGTAGCGTCGATGACGATTTCGATCAGCGGATTGGTGACCAGCATCTCATTCGAGGTGATGGCTATTTTTCCGCTCTCTATCGCCTCGCTGAGCTTCGACGGCGTATCGGCCTCGCGCGCCATCGCCTCATCGCCATAGGCGATGCGGATGGCATCACGCGCCGTGTGCGGGCGGCGGGTCGAGACGGCGCACACCGAAATGCCCGGCATCAGCATGCCTTGCGTCACCAGGTCGGTGCCCATCTCGCCTGAGCCGATGACGCCGATGCGCACCGGTCGGCCTTCCGCGGCACGCTTGGCGAGATCGCGGGCAAGCCCGGTCAAGGCGACATTGGTCATGCGCAAGTCCACTGCTTTTGATCTGAAAGGGGGAATAGCAGGGAACGGCAGCCTTTTGCCAACGAAACCGGCCGCCGTCGTCAATTTCTTGCGGCTGGCTTTCGCGCCGCGAGCGGATAGTCTTCCCAGTTACTGTTCAGAGATGAGGAGACCGCCCTGTCGGGCGGCGCCCCGACAGGACTCTCAGGGAGGTTGAGATGACAAACGAGTTCACGCCGAAATTCGATCTGGCTGACAAGGTGGCGCTGGTCACCGGCGCCTCGCGCGGCATCGGGCGCGCTTGCGCGCTCGCCTGCGCCGGCTCTGGCGCCGACATGATCGTTGGCGTTCGCAGCGCTGCCGACGGCGCGGATATCACCGCCGAGATCGAGCGCATCGGCCGGCGCGCGCTGGCGGTACAGATGGACCTCACCGATCTGGCGACGGTGCGAAAAGCGGTCGCCGACGCCCACGCCGCCTTCGGCCGCATAGACGTTCTCGTCAACAATGTCGGGCTCGGGCCTGAAAACCTCGCGGAGAACGTGACCGAAGCGGATTTCGACCTCACCGTGAACGTCAACCTCAAGGGCACGTTCTTCACCACCCAGGCGGTCGGACGGCTGATGATCAAGCAGAAATCCGGACGCATCATCAACATCAGTTCGCAGGCCGGCACAGTGACGCTGAAGGGCGAAGCGATCTACTGCATGACCAAGGCGGCGATAAACCACCTCACCCGCTGCCTCGCGGCCGAATGGGCGCAGCACAAGATCACCGTCAACAGCGTCGCGCCGACCTTCATCTGGACCGACGGAACACGGCCCTCGCTCGCCGATCCGGACTTTCATGCCCATGTGCTTGGGCACATCCCGCTCGGCCGCATCGGTGATCCGATCGATGTCGCCGGCACGGTGGTGTTCCTGGCCTCGCCCGCCGCGTCAATGATCACTGGCGCGAATGTATTGGTCGATGGCGGCTGGTCAGTGGCGTGAGCGAACGGGTCGTCTCGCTGATGGCTGCAAGACACGTCTGGACAGTACAGCCAACGCCGCACTTGCCCGTCAGGTTCGCCACGCTTACGCCGTAAGGGCACCGGCAGGTGGCCGGGCATTACGAAGCGGCAACTTGACAACGGTCCAGTCTTTCAAATTGAGTGAAATCACGATTAATAGAGAACCGGCACAAGACAGATGGGCGAGACACATATGGCATGGGATGAAAGAAAGATCGGTTACGGCACGGGCCACTATTTCATTCAAATGGGCCTTGCGCTGCTGGTGCTCGTCTTTCTCATCGCCCTGCCGCTCGCCTTTCTTCCCGAAGATATCAGGAAGTTCTACCTCAGCGAGGGCGGTCCCATCGAAGTCTTCTCGGCCGCCGGTTACCTGATCGTCGTGGCGACGCTTGTGCGGGAAATGTCCTATCGGGAGTTGCTCAAGCGCTGGTATCTCGTCGCCATAGCGATCGCGATGTGCCTGCGCGAGTTGGACTTCCATGCGCATTTCACCACCCACAACATCACCAAGACCACCCTCTACATTTCGCCTGACGTTCCGCTGTTGGAAAAGCTGATCGGCGCGACGGTCGTTATCGCCCTCGCCATTGCCTTCTATTTTCTCCTCAAAGACGGCCTCCGCAGCTTTGTGCAAGGGCTTCGCCACGGCGAGGCGACTGCCGTTGCCATTGCCGCCGCTATCGGTTGCGCCGTCCTTTCGAAGGTCATCGACGGGGCGCCGTCAAATCTCACATTTCTCGGCATACATGTTGCCCGGAACGATACCTCGGCAGTGTTCGAGGAAATCCTCGAATTGGGGATTCCGATCTATCTGGCCATCGCGGCATTCGCGGCCTTCCCGACGCAGGACGGTCTCACAAAAAGAGCCGCCGGACAGGTCGCGCCAAACAAGCCAGGATCGGTCATCTGATTGCTCTGCCACGCCTTCGTCATCCTAGGTCTGCGCCGCGTCGCTTCGCTCCTTGCTCCGCCCCAGGATGACGAAGTGGAGGGGTGTTTCAGCCAATCCTAGAGGTTGCGACCTGCCACGCTCTGGTCCGCCGCGGTGCTGCCTCTATTTGCTTGAGAAGCAGGCGAGGCAAACATGTGGGATGTGGCGAAAGAGGCCTGGACACTCCTTAGGGAGAGCATCGTCGGCTTCATCAATGACAATGCCTTGAGCCACGGGGCGGCGATGGCGTTCTATGCCACGACCTCGCTCCCGCCGATCCTGCTCATCGTCGTCGCCATCGCAGGCATGGCCTTCGGAAACGATGCGGCACAGCTGGCGCTTTCGGCCCAGATGGCGGGCCTGATGGGTCCGCAGAGCGCCGAGCTCCTGCAAGCGACAATCGAGAACGCAGCACACAAGGAGGCGGGAACTCTGGCGAGCATTTTGGGGCTCGTTACGCTGCTGGTTACCGCATCCGGCGTGTTCGGCGAAATGCAGGTTGCCCTGAACGAGATCTGGAAAGTCAAACCGGGCGGCACATCGATTTCACGTCTCGTGCGGGCACGAGCTGCCAGCCTGGGTCTGGTCGCGGCGCTTGGCTTTCTGCTGCTGGTGTCCCTGGTCGTAAGCGCGGCAATATCGGCGCTTGCAGATATCATCAACGCTTATCTGCCCTTTGGCACCCTCATCCTCAGCGCTATCAACGGGATCGTTTCGTTTGCGCTTATCGCGCTGTTGTTTGCGGCAATCTACAAGGTCCTGCCCGACCGCGCCCTGCAATGGCGCGACGTCGGCGTCGGCGCCGTAGCAACGGCGCTTCTCTTCACGATCGGCAAGTCGCTGATCGGCTGGTATATCGGCACCAGCGCCGTCGCATCGTCATACGGGGCAGCCGGCGCACTGCTCGTCGTGCTGCTGTGGGTCTTTTATTCGTCCGAGATCTTTCTGTTGGGCGCCGAATTTACGCGAGCCTACTCGGTTCGATATGGCAGCCGGTCCGATCTGGAGGCGACCATTGAAGCAAGCAAAACGCGAGCAGAAGCCAGCCACGGCGGCCATGATCGAAAAGTCTGAAAACGAAGTCTCGAATTTTTTTCAGCCGGTTGCTCACTGCCTCCCGAAGCCATTCCCGGCATCGACACCGGCGCTAAAACGCCCGGCGCGGCGCCCTGAGGCGAGCATGGCTTTGGCCGGTCGCAGCGACATGCGAAGTTCCTTCGCCGCAGCCACCAGCTTGGCACGGTCGCTTCCGTATCTCCTGATCAACTGATGGACTTGCGCCGGGGTGATGCCGTTTTGCCGGGCAAAATGCCTTACCACATAATCCTCGCTGCCAGAAATCCGATCCCGGTGGCGAGGATAGAGCTTCGCCGCGTCGGCTGCCATGCTTACTCTCCTTTGGTCACGTTTGCTGACGATGTACGATTGGCCAACGCAAAACGGGCGAATTCGTTGCCGCATGCGACACCAATGCAGTTCGCTTTTTCGCCGCAGGCCCGAGCGCCCGGCCAAAGCAATCGGGTCGAAGCACGTATCTGGTTAAGTCCATACGTCGATTTTTCGAGACTCAGCCCTCAGGCACGCGCATGATATGGGCAGGGAGGAAAAGCCATGCGCGAATTGCCAAAGAGCATTGACGCAGACGTTGTAATCGAAATCAGCAGGTTGCTCGACGACCGTGCGAAGTCGGCACCAGTGCCAGTCCACAAGCTTGCCTCGATGATCTCGAATAGTCTCGAGACCGATCTGCCGACAGCTTCCATCGAAGAGTTGATCGTTGAAATGGCCATGACCCGCCAACTTCCGATGCTGTTCGATCTGCCGGGGGCGGATGCAGACAACGTCATATCGATAGCCTTGGCGCGCGCCAGCTGATCCGGCTGAGGGACCTTTCCGGCCAGTGTGATTTCAAGACGCGGATCGTTCCCGTCCTGCTCCAATTCGCGCCGCTGGCTCCGGCCGGCGGCGTGTTTGCCGCGTCGCCAATGACAATCGTCATCGGCAATAATTCGTCATGGCGATCCGCTGTTTGGGAACATGTGGTGTCCAGTTGCATTTCCTCTAGACAACAAAGGAGGAATTCATGAACTGGGATCAAATCAAGGGAAAATGGATGCAGTTCAAAGGCCAGGCCAAGGAGCAATGGGGCGACCTTACCGACGATGACCTTGATCGCATCGAGGGCAATCGTGACCAACTCGCAGGACGCATTCAGGAGCGGTATGGAATCGCCAAGGAAGAGGCAGAGCGCCAGGTAGACGACTGGTCCAGAAGCCTCACCTGAGTCTTCAATATCCAGGCTGCGCCGTCGATCGGCGCAGCCTCGGCATCATCCAAATTCACGCTCGCAAATGTGGTGCATGCGACGGTGGTGAGTTGATCTGTGCCAGCTGTCGCTCCCGGTTTTCGGAGCTAGCGCGCCGCTTGTCTCTTGGCTTGCACGGCGACGGCGGTAAGGAAAGCCGTTGCGGCAGTATCGCACGCCGCTCGGGACGGGCTATAGGCGAAAAGGATCAGTTCGGCAGCCCTTGTCGTAAGGCCGTGCTTTTTAGCGAAAGCAGCTATTTCGTAAGGCTTGTCGTGGTCTATGGCCAGTTCGTAGTCCTCATTCATTGCTTCCTCCCGTTTGCGACGTTCCTCGCCTTGGCCCCCTCCGCGGCGCAAGGATTAACTTCCCCGGCCTTGAGAGAGTCTACCAATTAGAGATTGCAAAAGGCCTGCGGCGCAAGTCCGCTGCTTTTTTCGCGGCCATGCTGCCAACGGAACCAAGAGCAGCGGGCCAGCATGGAGGATCACTTCGGCGCTAGCCGTGCCGATCTGTTCATCGATCCGCCTGATACGCCCGTCTTGAGGGGCAGCCCCATTTTGTCCGCTGCACATCAAAAAAGATTATATGATGGCGCTGATATCGCAGGTGGTCGACGCAAGCCAATGCCGATCTTTTCAGTCAAGCACACGACCGTCTATCGCTATACGCAGCCGGTGACGTTCGGCGAGCACCGGCTGATGTTCAGGCCGCGCGACAGTTTCGATCAGCGACTTCTGGATCACGGCCTGTTTGTCGACCCCGAGCCGAAAGAAATTGGCTGGATCCACGACGTTTTCGGAAACTGCGTTGCGGTAATCGATTTCAACGGCTCGGGCGACGAACTGCGTTTCGTGACAGACATCCGGCTCGATCACACGCCGCAGCATGCGCCTGATTTCCGTATCGATGACGCAGCACTCAGCTATCCATTTTCCTATGATTCCGACGAGGCAACCGACCTCAGCCAAACCATCGAGCGCCATCACCTCGATGATGGCGACGAGATCGGCAAATGGGCACGACAGTTCGTGAGCGCCAAAGGGCGCACCGAGACGGGCAAATTGCTGATGACGCTTTGCTACGCCATACACGAGAGCTTTGTTTATTCGCGTCGAACTGAATCAGGGACGCAACCGCCTCTGATGACCTTGCACCTGCGTCGAGGCACATGCCGGGACTTTGCGCTGTTCATGATGGAAGCGGTTCGTTCGCTCGGTTTTGCCGCCCGGTTTGTGACCGGTTATGTCTATGTGCCGAGCCGCGACAGCGGTTCTGTCGTCGGCGGCGGGTCGACGCATGCCTGGTGCCAGGTCTATTTGCCTGGCGCGGGTTGGGTCGAGTTCGATCCCACCAACGGCATTGTCGGGAACCGGGATCTGATCAGGGTGGCTGTGGCCAGGCATCCTGGGCAAGCCATCCCACTTTCGGGAAGCTACTGCGGCAGCGCGTCGAGCTTTCTCGGCATGACGGTGGAGGTCAAGGTGGTGAGGGAAGCCGGCAATCACCAGCATCAATAAAATCAGCGTATCCTAATACGTCTCGGGAAGGCCCCAGCCCGCCGCGCCTTTCGGCATGACGGGCTTCAGCGCGAGGGGTCACGTCAGTCGTAGACCTTCACAATCTTGCGGGTACCTGGATCGACCAGGACAGTTCGGCCCTCGATGACGACGTAGCGGTACTGAACGTCCGGCACCTCGTAAAGCTCGACTGTTTCGGGCAAAGCTGTGCCGATGTTGAGCTCGACGCCGGGAAGGCTGAGTGATGCCACCGGTTTCTTTTTCACGTATTCGCGGATCACGGTGTCATGCTCGGGTTGAATAATGACGTCCTGAGCGGCAGCGGCGCTGACACCGACGAGCAGAAGCATGCCTGCCGCAGCCAATGTAAGTTGCTTTCCCATAATAGCCTCCAAGCAACCTGTAGCTGCGGTGCTTGATTGCTGCCGCGGCGGGTTGCCTAGCCATCTCAACGATGCGGAGCAATTCTTGTTCCACCGGCGGTGCGCGAACCGGCTGCCACGGCCTATCAACGCCGATGTTTGGCGACGCCCGCGAAAGCCCGCTCAAGGCCTGGTTTCTTCTTGAGGCGGCGCGTTTGGGACTGGACAATCAGGCTGTGGCCATGTTTCACACGCAGAGGGCCTGTCGCCGGCGTCGCCATAACGTTCCACGAGTTTTGCGAAGCCGTAGGCGAAGGCGGAAAGCAGCGCCAGGATAACCACTATGCGAGCGGCCATACGGGATTATATCAGGCTCCCGCTCAGGATTGACCCCAGCATCAGCTGTGCGAGGCGACTGCGCGAAACCGTAACGCCACTATGCTGCTACCCAGAGGCGTCTAGCTTAGCTAGTTTCCGTCCAGGGGGCCGCATCGAAATCGATCGCAAATCCCGCGTCGATGGCGCTTCGCGCAATGAGATCGCCAATTTGCCAATCCGTGAGTTCGCAAAGTGGAAACATCTTCCTCACGGCGATGGTCACTTCGACTATCGAGACGCTCGGATTGTCGACATGATCGATCAGGTAGCGGACAATCGCTTGCCGAACATCCAATGAATTTGGCTTCTGCAGTGGCGCGGACATTTCCGGCCTACGAATGGAGCCGTGGTTCCAGGCCATCGGCTGTTTTGGCGTCGAAGGCAACGGGCACGCCGTGCACGACGCATGCCGCCGCCAGCATCTCCTCCAACTCGTGGTTGGTGGCCTTGCAAGCCGGCATCAGCGTTCGAATGGCGCGGATCGCCTGCGCGATCGAGAGATACCGAGCCTTGCCTCTGGAAAGGACATAGGCCTCTGTCGCGCCTTCAACGGTGACTGTGTGAAAAGTGTGGCTCATCAACAGTTCCTCCCTGCCAACACTACGACTTTCGTCTAACATGCGGCGACCTTCAAGCTTATGTCTGATATCGGACAATCAGGCGGAGCGCGTCGCGTTTGACCGGCCTCATGCGACGCGCTTTGTTTTTATGCATGTCGCTATCGCAAAACCGCTGCACACCCTCGGGTCAGGCCCTGGGTCAGGCCCGAGGCGCATGCTTGTGCGCGACATGCGTTAGCCGAAGTGACGTTGCTCCTCGTCGGCATAGGCGCCATGTGTGAGCTTTATCATTCCGGCACGGTCGACGATCGTGATCTCGCCGCGCCTGGCGTGAACCAGCCCGCGATATTCAAGCATTTGCAGGGCGGTGGTAACCCCGGGGCGCCGAGAGCCGAGCATGGTCGCCAGGAATTCATGCGTCAGCTGGATCTTGTTGCCCTCGGTCCGGTCGTGGACCATCAGCAACCAGCGGGCCAGCCGTTCCTCGATTTTCGAATGGCCGTTGACCAGTGCCGTCCGCGACGACTGGACAAGGAAGGCGTGGGCATAGGCAAGCAGCGACGCGCGAAGCGACTGGCTCTTTGCCACCTCAGCACGAAGATTCTCAACCGGCAGGCACCAGCCATTGCCTGCGACCTGGATGTAGGTTTCGTTGGGAGAGCTGTCCTGGCCGAGAATGACGGCAACGCCTGTCATGCCATCATAGCCAATGATCCCGACCTCACTCTGCCGCCCCCCAGTCATGGTGGCGACCACCGAAGCGATACCCGCCTCTGGAAAATACACATGCTCGATCGGCTGATACGGCACCTCCAGCTGGGCTTTGAGGTCCAGTTGGACATGATGCATTGACGGCCGCAGCAGCGCGAAATCCTCTGGGGAGAGGGCTTTCAGCAGATGATTGCAAGGAAGGGACACGGCTCTCTCTCTCCCGGACGGGCAAGAGCACGTACCCTCTTACTGTCGGCTGCATCCGCAGCAATGGCGGCCGATATCGAAACATAGGCTGCAAACGCGCGATTGGCAAAACCTGCGCCACCGGCGGCCGAACTTCAAACTGAGACAAGGTGGCGGCAGCAGTCGATCTGGCGCACTTTTGCGCATACTTGCGCGCTGGCTTCGTCAGCGAACATACTGTGCGTGCCACAACCGGGCGCAACCCTGCGCAGCTGTGGATCGAGGTGCCTGGACGAACGTCCGATGGACCCTGCCCATGCGGACATTCCTTACTCAGCTCAAGAGTTGAGCTTCTCCAGATTGCATGGCCAACACAGGATGCGCGCGTTCTCATCGGCGTTCGTGCCGCCGCGCTGGGGCGAAACGTGATGATCGAAGTGCCATGGTGTGTTTGGATGTTGCGCGTGGGGTTTGACTTGCGACCAGAGCGTTAAACACTTCGGACACCGCTCTGGGTTCTCGGCAATGAGGCGGGTTCTTACTGCCTGGGAGAACGCGCCGCCGCTCGCCTTCTTCCTCTCAGCATAAGCTTGGCTGCGTTGGCGCTGGCATACCAAGCAGCGATCGTATGTATTCCACGGGGTGACAGCGTCACACTTGCTACAGAACTTATGAGCGCGCTCGGCTGGCGGAATACGCATCTTGGTTCGGGTTCCTTGCTTGTTTCATTGAAGGCAGGTCCCCACGGGGGGGCTCGCAAGTTCGACTTATTTGATCGCTCGCTCGTAAATTTGTTCCAAATATTCCGGGTTGCCGCTACTGTCTAACCCGGCATCCGACTTTCTTATTCGTTGCCGGCGAGCCAACGGACCATGTTCGCCATCAGTTTTCCGTAGAGCGGCCATCCGAGAAAGTCCTGCGAGAGCCAATGCGGGCCGATATCGGTCGCCCAGGCAATCGCGCGGCCACGGCCATGGCTGCGAACGGCAAGGAGCGGCCAGTCCGTGCCGCGATATTGGCAGGTCGCCAGAAGGCGGGACGAGCCGTCCTGCCTGAATTCCAGCTTGTTCATGCCGAGAATGGGCGGCAACGGCCCCTCCACCCCGGAAAAAATCGGATGGGACGACTGCAGGATCGAGGCGTGGAGGCCTTGCGGCACCTCCATGCCATCGCAAAACGGCAGGCAGCGGACCGGCAGCACGTCTTCGACCGAGGTGTCATGGAACCGCGCCGTCCCGAACATGCCCTGAAAGCCCATGTAACCGCCGGCCAGCATCAGCCCTCCGCCGCCTTCGACATAGGCCTTGAGCAGATCGAGGCGGTTGACGCCGACACGCCCGGCGCGGGCATCCGGCGTGACCAGCAATGTCAGCGCGCCGACATCGGAGATCACCACTGCCTGATATTGGGCGAGCGCATCAAGCTCATAGGGAAACTCCGCGGCGCAGCGCTCGCCGCCGATCTGCGTGACGACGATGCCTTCTATGCGGCGTTGAAGGCCGTCGCACCATTTGTCGAGGTCGCACTTGTAAGCACATCACTACCTATGGCGACCGACGTCGTCGCCGAAAAAGTTTCGCCTGCAAGCAACATCTTCATTGCCGCGCCCCGCACTGTTTTTGTTCGAGAGAATTTGGCAAGGGCGCCGGATCGACCCGGCGCCCCCTTGGGCTTGAGCTTTACAGGGTCAGAACTTGAACTCGGCCAGATTGTCGGGCGTCACTATCTTGGCCGGACCGAGGATCAGTTCGCCGCCGGCGCCAATCGTGTATTCGCCGAGCCTGCCTGCTGTGAACTTCTCACCCTCTTTGCCGGTGATCTTGCACTGCGCAAGCGCCTGGGCTGTCTGATAGGTAAGATAGCCAAGATCGGTGACGTTCCACCAGATATCCTGAGCCGCGCCGTCCTTGATGTATTTCGAGATCAGAGTGGCCGGCGCGAGGCCGGTCAACTTGACCTTGCCGATCATGCCCGCCTCCTCGAGTGCACGCGCGGCCGCCGGAAGGCCAATGCCTGCCGGGACGATGATCACCTTGAGATCCGGAAAGGCCTGGACCAGCGCCAGCGCCTGTTGCTGGTTGATTTGTTCGCTTTCTTCGCCATAGGCGACCTGCACCAGCTTCATTTTGGAGAACTTCGGCTCTGCAGCCATCTTCGCCTTCATGAAGTCGATCCAGGCGTTCTGATTGGTCGCCGTCGGCGTCGACGACAGGATCGCGAATTCGCCTTCACCGCCGCTGAGGGCGAATGCACTTTCCAGCATCATTTCGGCGAGGCTGTCGCCCTTCACCTGATTGACAAACACCGCGCGGGCATCGGCGGCCACATCGGAGTCATACGAAATCACCCTGACGCCCTGCTGAACGGCGCGCTTCAGGGCAGGGGCGACGGCATTGGCGTCGTTGCCGGCAATTGCGATCACCCCGACCTTCTGCGACACGAGGCTGTTGATGAATTCGATTTGCGCCTCGGCAGTCGCCTGCGATGGGGCGACCTGGGTAGCGGTGCCGCCAATTTCCTTCGCTGCCTCTTGTGCACCGCCAAAAGCCACTTTGAAGTAGGGGTCTGTGTCGAGCTTGGGCAGGAAACCGACCGTTACGGGTTCCTTGGCGCACTCCTGGCTGAAGGCCAGCGAGGTTGGCGCCAGCAGAACCGCGGATGCGAACAGGGCTAATCTAAACGCTTTCATTGTGACTCCTCCGTCAAAATTCGGGCTTGAAGGAAGGGGCCCGAGATCACCCCTTTGTCTCGCGCATTGCGCGGGATCTGCTGAGCCGCTCCTGTGTGGAGCGCCAGTAATTGCCGACGAGCAGAGAACCGATAAGCAGCATGCCGATGATCATGCCCTGCGCGTCGCCGCCGATCTGGCTGAGCGCCAGCACGTTACGGATGATGGCGATAAGGACCAGCGCCAGCATGACGCCGGTCAGGCGACCCTTGCCGCCAAAGACGCTGACGCCGCCGAGCAGAACAATGGTGATGACATCGAGCTCCATGCCGAGCGCATTGTTGGCGCGCGCGTTGGAGAGGCGGGCGGTATAGACGATGCCGGCGATGGCGGCGACGATGCCCGAGACGACGAACAGTTTCAGCACCATCCGGCCCGTGTTGATACCGGAATAGCGCGCCACTTCGGGGCTGCCGCCGAGCGCATAGATGCGCTTGCCGGTCGGCGTCTTCTGCAGCACGACCGCAAACACCGGCGCCAGCACCAGGAAGGGCACGATGGTCCACGGTATCTGGGTCCCTGGCAGGTTGTTGATGCCGAAATCGACGACCGCCGGCGGCAAAATGTTGACCGAGCCGGTGCCAAGCAGGATGTAGCCGATACCTCGATAGAGCGCCATGGTGCCAAGCGTCACCACCAACGACTGCAGTCCAAGGCCCGACACCAGATAGCCGTTGAAAGCGCCGAGCAAGCCGCCAGCGACGAGCGTCAGCGGGATTGCAGCAAGCGTCGGCACGCCCGTCTGGACCAGTAAGCCAAAGATGACGGACGTCAGCGCCAGCACCGAGGCGATCGACAGGTCGATTTCGCGGGTGATGATGAGCAGCGTCATCGGCAGGATCAGCAACGCCTTTTCCGAAGCGCTCGCGGCCAGTTGCGAGAGATTGAAGGCCGAGCCGAAATTCGGCACAAAAATCGCCGCGTAGAGGAAGATGGCCAGGCAAGAGGTCGCCAGCAGCAGATCCCAGAAGTCGATCGAACGGAGGAACTTTTTCATCTCGCCCTCGCCTGCCTGGCCTGATCCGCGCGACGCACGATGAAGGTATCGATACCGATGGCGACCAGGATCACCAGGCCGTAGACGCCCTGCAGCCATAGAGGGTCGACGCGCACCAGCGTCAGGCCGTTCTTGATGACCAGCAGCGTGAGCGCTCCGAGGATGATGCCGAGCAGCGTCCCCGAACCACCGCGGATGGCGACGCCGCCGACCACCGCCGACGCGATCACCGTGAGTTCGAAACCGAGCGCGACGCGGGCATCGATGGTCGCATAGCGCGATGCCCACAGCGCGCCGCACAGGCCGCCGAGCAGGCCGGCCATGCCAAAGGCCAGCAGAATGCGCCGGTCAACGGGGATGCCGATAAGACGCGCACCGTCCGGATTGGAGCCAGCGGCGAACAGTTCGCGCCCGATCGCCGTGCGATAGAGCAGCACGTAACCCAGGCACAGGATGACGATCGCGATGGCGACGATCAACGGCACGCCGGCGATCTTCAGGCCGGTCATGTCGAGCCAGGCTTGCGTTACTTCATCGGCGCTGATCTGGTCGCCGGCTGCCCAGATCGAGTTGAAGCCGCGAAAGATCGACATCGAGGCCAGTGTGACGACGATGGCCGGGATCCCTCCCCTGGTGACGACGAGGCCGTTGATCAGGCCGGCGACACCACCGACCGCGCATGCGGTTACGAGGCCGATGCCGATGTCGAGCCCTGGATAGGCCTGAACCAGGCTGGCCGCCATGTAGGCCGAAAGGCCAATCACCGCGGCGATCGAAAGGTCGATGTTGCGGGTGATCAGCACCAGCATCTGAGCGAGTGCTGCCACCACCAGCAGAGCGGCATCCATCGACACGGCGGTGAGGTTTGCCGCACTCACCATGCGCGGGTTGATAATGGTGACCGGGATGGCGACCGCCAGCATCGCGGCGAGCAGGCCGAACTCCCGCCGCTTCAGCATGTCGAGCGGTCCTTTTTTCCTCGCCGCGCCGGCGGCGCTATCCGCCTGTGCTGCCGGGTCGGCGTTTTCGCCGGCCTTCGTCGCAGCTTCCAGCACCTTTTCCTGGGTGGCCTCGCCCCTGGCAAATTCGGCCGTCCGATGGCCTTCGCGCAGGACGATGATGCGGTCGCACATGCCGATGAGCTCGGGCATTTCGGAGGAGATCAGGATGATAGCCATGCCCTGCGCGGCAAGATCGGCGATCATCGCATGCACTTCCGCCTTGGTGCCGACATCGATGCCCTGCGTCGGTTCATCGAGGATGAGGACGCGCGGCTCGGTGCGCAGCCATTTGGCCAGCACCACCTTCTGCTGGTTGCCGCCGGACAGGTCCTTCACCGGCTGCCCGTATCCGGAAAAGCGAAGCTTCATGCGCTTCAGCCAAGCCGAAACCAGATCGATCGCGCGGTCGGTGCCGTAAAGGCCGGAGCGAGCCGCCTTGTCGAGGACGGGCAGCACCGCGTTGTCGAGGATAGAAAAATCCATCACCAGGCTCTGGCCCATGCGGTCTTCCGAGACATAGGCGATACGCGCATCCATGGCGGCGCGTGCCGATGCGAAGCGCACAGCTTCGCCGTCGATCCGGATTTCGCCGGCATCGGGCTGGTCGATGCCGAACAGCACGCGCGATCTCGGTTCGCCCACTGCCGACCAGGCCGCCGAGCCCAAGCACCTCTCCGGCGTGGAGCTTGAGGTCGATGTTGGAAAAACCGCCGGCGCGCGAAAGCCCCCTCGCCTCCAGCACCAGCGCGCCGGTGGCGTGGTTTCGTTCCGGATAAAGGTCGGTCACTTCGCGGCCCACCATCATGGTGATGGCGGCCGCGCGGCCAAGTTCGGTCTTCGGCTTGACGCCGATGAGGCGCCCATCGCGTAGCACCGCGATGCGGTCGGCGATGCGGAATATCTCGTCCATGCGGTGGCCGACGAACATCATCGCCACGCCATGCAGCCTGAGATCGGCAACGACATTGAACAGCCGTTCGACCTCGCGCTGCGACAGCGCGGCCGTCGGCTCGTCCATGATCAGCACCCGCGCGTCGAGCGACAGCGCCCGGGCGATCTCGACCAGTTGCTGTTCGGAGGTGCGCAACGTTCCGAGCCGTGTTTCGGCCGATACGTCGAGGCCGACCGTCGCCAGCACCTTGCGCGCGCCGGCAAGCATGGTGGCGTTGTCGATGCCGCCGAAGCGGTCGCGCGGCATATGGCCGAGATAAATATTTTCGGCGACCGAAAGATCGGGGAACAGGCCAGGATGCTGGTGCATGACCGCAATGCCGGCTGCCTGGGCATCGTGCGGCGTGTGGAAGACCACAGGCTTGCCATCGACCTCGACATGGCCGCCTGTAGGGGCATGCACGCCGGCCAGCAATTTCACGCAGGTGCTCTTGCCGGCACCGTTTTCGCCAAGCAGGGCCAGCACCTCGCCAGCGCGCAACTCGAAGGACGCGTCCCTGAGGGCAATCGTGCCGCCGAAGGCCTTCGTCGCCTGGACCAGGGCAACGGGGACCGCCGCGTCCCTCTTCACCACGGCATTGGCTTCGCCTAATGCGTCCAACTGCAGCATCCTCCCTCCAGCTGGTTGTTTTTTTCAATTTGCTATATTAAATGCCCTAAAGCCGCAACTGGAAAATTGACTTCCATGGCACTGACGGGCACTGTCGCGAGCGCACTGGGGCGGCTGGAGTGCCTCGATCGCAGCAGCTTCAGAGCTGTGATCGGTTAGAGTGGCTCTGCGAAAAAGAATGGGGAGGCGCCGGTTTTGTCCGGAAAAGGCAGCAATTCCGTCAAAGTTCGGCATTACAATGAGCGGTTCGTGCTTGATGCCATCCGCCGTCTGAAGGAGGCATCCAAGTCCGATCTGGCGCGGGCCGCGAATCTGACACCGGCCGCGGTAGCAACCATTGTCGACGGACTGGAGTCGTCTGGATTCATAAAGCAAGTGGGGAAAAGGTTCGGGCAACGCGGATCGCCGTCCACTCTCTACCGACTTACACCAGAGCGCATCTACAGCGTCGGTATCAAGATCGGCCGGCGCGCGCTGGAAGCCGTCCTCGTCGACTTCGCCGGTGAAGTTCGCTCGCGCGGGTCGCACGAATATCGCTTTCCGGACCCCGACCTGGTGCTCAAGGCCGGCAATATGTCGCTGGCCAATTTCGAAAAACTGGTCGACGGGCTTGGCGACGCCAGCATCGTCGGTATCGGCATCGCTTCGCCGTATTTCCTCGGCGGCTGGAGCGAAGAACTCGGCTTTCCCAATGACCTTGGTAGCCGCTGGGAAGCAATCGACCTGACGACATTCTTCGCTACAAAGCCAAGGATCCCGGTTTTCGTCGAAAACGACGCGTCGGCGGCGGCGCTCGCCGAATTAATCCAAGGATCCGGCGCACGGTTTCGCGACTTCATGCATATTTCGATCGACACCTTTGTCGGCGGTGGGCTGGTGCAAGGCGGCAAGGTCCACACCGGGCCGCATGGCAACAGCGCCGCGCTCGGTCCTTTGCCGGTCTCGCCTTCAAGCCTCGATTCGGTGGCGGCCAAGCCGGCGCGTTACCAGAGCCTGCTGCATCGTGCCTCGATTTACGTGCTGGTCAATCACCTCAAATCGCGCGGCGTCGAGATCAATCGTGTGCGCGAACTGGATCCGCTGCCGCCGGGGGCACGCGAACCCCTGTCCGAATGGATCGACGACTGTGCCAATGCGCTGGTCGAGGCAATCATCGCCATCACCTCCGTCATCGACATCGAGGCGATCGTTCTCGACAGCATCCTGCCGCGGCCTATTCATCTCGAACTTCTGACAAGAGTTCAGTCCCAGTTCAACCGGACTAGCGCCATCGGCATCGTGGCGCCGGAAATCGTCTCGGGGCAATTCGGCCCCGAGGCCTCGCCGATCGGCGCAGCGATGTTGCCGTTCTCGGCACTGCTGGCCCCCGACAGCGGCGTGCTGATGATCGGTAAGGACAGAACGATATTGTTGGGCAGCCTTTCGAAGCTTGCCAGGCAAAGCCAACCAGCAAGGAGCTCAGCGATTTCAACGGGATGAGATGGTGCTGCGAGAGAGGATTGAACTCTGGCTTACTTCAATTAAATCAAACACTTAAGCGCCAGTTTGTGACATTGTGACGGACCGTAAAGTGACCGGCCAAGCACCTTGCCGGGCGTTGCGCCATAGACCTATTTGGCCTTTTCCTTATGAAGCGTTCGATTCTGTTTATTCGCTCCCAAGGCGTTCCCGATCAAGCCCCCAATAGCCACGACGCCTCCAGCCACCCAGCCCCAAATTGCGACCGCAGTGCCAGCTACTGCCAAACCCATGGCCGGGATGAAAAACACAGCCACGAACCCGACGAGCAACCCACCTGTGGTCCAGCGCCGTGTCGTGGTGCTCAGTGCCTGTTTCTTTGCGATGGAACTGAGCCGACGCAGGATTGCCGAGTCACGATCTTTCATTTTGATACCCCCACTAAGAATCTGACTCGCCACGTAGACGACAGTTAGCAGGGTATCGAGGCCTCGCTAAGTGCCCTAAGCGATCTATTTCTTGCCAGGGTTTCACTGGGAGCATCGCGTGCCATGTGGTCTCACCGACCCGTTGCGGACGCTTTCCGACTTGTAATACCTTCCCTTCGCAATGATCCTATTCGCAAAAGGCTACTTGCACCGGTGGAGTTCGGATGACGCGAGGTTTGATTCTTCTTGCATGGATCGTCGTCGGAGCGTGGACTAGTTCGGCATTAGCTCAAGATGCCACCGAGAAAACCTTCCCCCACGACATCACGCTTAGCGATGTAGCTCCCTTGAAGCTTGCAATCCGGAAGCACCTTGCCATCTCGACGGAACCAACAGTGTGGATCGCGATGGCTCGCATAGGAGAAAGTGGGGGTGTCTACCTTTGTGGGCTTACGGATGGTGGCAGCGTGTCGACCTCCATTCTCTTCTTTGCGCATAAGACAGATGGGGCTGTCGAAGTCGAAGAAATTGATAGTGACTCCAAAATCGATGGCAAGGCCAAAAAGCTTTGCGACACTCACGGCTTCCGCACCCCTATCCCCGGCTGAACCTCCGCAACCTTTAAGAACAGCTTCCCATTTCACCCATCTTGGTCATTCCGCATCTATGAGTTGACGACCTAGCCTCCTTTGGAGCGCGGACTCGAGCGCGAGCAAGCCCACACCTCGCGATCAGTTCAATTTAATATTTACCAACTATTTTCTTCGGCGATGCCTTGCGCAGAACCAGAATTTGTTTGATCAAATTGGCGAGAGACCAATAACCCGCAATTGTGATCGGAAACCTGCTAATATGATGTTTGAAAGGCCGCCAATCGAACGTTCAGTTCAAGCGGGACAGCGGGTGCTCGTCGGTCTTGTTGTGCTGCTTGCGCTCGCCGCCCCGACCTTGGCTGAGGATACTGACGATTGCGGAGGCGCCGCTGCAGGCTCACAGCGGATCGCCGCCTGCACACGGATCATCGAGGACGGGGCGCGAAGCCCGGAGAGTCGCGCCCACGCTTACCACAGCCGGGCGATCGCCTGGGCTGACAGCGGCGACAATGACCTGGCCATGGCGGACTACGACAACGCCATCGCCCTCGATCCGAACGACACCGATGCCTACAACGAGCGCGGACTGCTTTGGCTCGATAAGGGCGAGAACGACAGCGCCATCAGCGACTTCGACCGGGCGATCGAGCTCGATCCGGAAAAAGCCATGGCCATCTATAACCGCGGTCTCGCTTGGGCTCACAAGGGCCACGACACTCGCGCCATCGCCGACTACAGCCACGCCATCGAGCTCGATCCGAAATATCTGGAGGCCTACAACAACCGCGGCTTCGTTTTCAACAGGATGGGCGAATTCGACCGCGCCATCGCCGATTTCGACGAGACGATCAGCCTCGATCCCCAACACCCCTACGCTTACAATAACCGGGCCATTTCATGGGGCGCAAAGGGTGATGCAGAGCGCGCCGTCGCCGACTACAGCCAGGCGATCACACTCGATCCGACCTATGTCAACCCTTATGGAAGCAGGGGAATCTACTACTTCTACGATCGCAAATCGGCCAAGGCGCAAGCGGATCTTGCCACAGCGGCAGCACTTGCGCCCGGCAATGCCTATTATGCGATCTGGGCGGATCTGGCCGAGCAGCGTGGCGGTGGTGCCAGCCAATTGCGCCAGATGGCCAGCAAGTTGGACATGACCAGATGGCCTGCCCCGCTGGTTCGTATGTTCCTTGGCGAGGAGACGCCCGAAGAAGCACTGGCCGCGGCCGACGATCCCGTCCCGAGCAGGAAACGCGGAAATCTATGTGAGGCCAATTTCTACTCCGCGGAGTTCCACCAGCTCAAGGGCCATACCGACAGGGCTTTGCGACTTTACCGGCTAGCTGTGCGCGACTGCCCCCGCGATTTCATCGAATATGTCGCAGCAAGCAAGGCACTGCGTGCCTTGGGCGTAACCCCATAGGGCGTCCTGCTTTGCGCGCCGATCTCAATAAGTGTCGGCTAACAAACATGCACGCAAGCTAATGTAAGCGCAATATCATCTGAGAATAAGTTTGGGAACGGGCCGTCGGCGCTTGCTTGCATTGTTGCACTAGTCTAGGCGATGTTGCCGCTGGGCAAGCAATAATTGGGGGATGGAAACTGTGAAGCGATTTGTTTTGTTGACGTCAATGTTCGCTGCCGTGGCAGGGTGTGCCACGCCCCCTGACAAGATCGCAGGTGTTCCGAATGCCGGCCCTTGCACACAGGCGGACCGAGAGCGTTTGGCCATCGTATCAAATCAGCAAAACAAGGCTGTGAGCGGCGACGCCTTGGGCGTATTTCTAATAGGCGTGCCCGTCTCCTCTATGTCAGGAGGCGACCACGAAACCGAGATCGCAATTCTCAAAGGGCGCTGTGGCGCGCCTAAAACCTAGTCCGGCCTTTCAATGCCATGCCGGTGCCGACGTAATTTTCTCCCTCCAACCCGGGGGATATCGTTAGGTGACCGACGGGCCAGGATGTGAGAGGTGTTATCGCGGCCTCGCAAAGTGTCTTCGCACCGGCAAGAGCCCCAGGCCGTGAACTCATAAATTCGGTCATGACCGGCATGGGTGGAAAGCGGAACTGCGGCGACATACAGTAATGGCCATGATGGTCCGCAAGCCCAGCCTCATCGAAATGGTAGTCCAAGCATCTCTTTGCGCTTTCCTCCTGTTGCTCGTCTTTGACTATCTCCAAGCCTCGAAGGCGGCCGCATGCTGGCCACCACCGGCTGCACAGGGGTGCTAATCCTTGGGGAATGACGGAGGGACCGATGGAGGGCGGCTCCTGGAACTATGCGAACAAGGAAATCTACCTGAGATCAGCATTGGTCTGGGGTGGTATCCTCGCAGTAGCTATTTTGTCGCCGTTTGCTATGCAGGGTATTTGGACCTGACTGGCTGCCATCGCTATCATTCTTGCCGCAGGATTCTACAGCGCGGAATGGATGACCGGGTTCTTGCTATAGCGACCTCCTGGCGAGATCAGAGTCGCAATCATGAATGAGTAGCACTACCCGAATAACCGGCATCCCACCGGCCAAAGAAGCCTGGCATGCGCGCAGAGGCTACGCTGCCTTGTCCTGCTTGGAAGTAGTCGAAACTCTTTTTGCCAGCCCAGGGGCCACAGCTATGGACATTGTGGAAATCGCCAAGAGGCACGGACAGTTCCTCGAACGCCTAATTACGGCATCGACAGGATTTATTGGTGAATTGCTTGTGGCTGACGCACTGGTCAATCGTGGTTACCAAGCCAAGCCGGTCAACACCAATGCCAGGCAGAAAGATATTTTGGTCATCGCACCCAGTGGGAAGATCTTCACCATAGAGGTAAAGTCTGACAGGCAGAAGCGCCCGACTTGGTTCGTGCGAACCTGTCCTGATCCTGCTCAGAGCTCGATCTCGTGTTTTGTGTCCGCGCCACGCTCACCGCAGGCCCTTCCCAATGCGGAAGACGTCGAGATTTTTGTGCTGACAAACGAAGAGGCGCGCGAGATTTGGCTGTCGTCAGAATGGAATCAAAGAAATCCGACAAATGGGGATATCCGACGCTGGCAAATTCCTAATGAAGCGCTCCATGCATGGCAAAAACTGCCATATTGAGCTTACCCCATTGAGCGATATTCACCGGTAACAGGGTGGGTCGGGCGGTTGTTGCCCAGCCTGAGCAGTTGGATGTCGGGCTTATCTTTTCACTGTTAGACTCGGCTTGTGGCGGCGAAAGTGATGACGGCTGCCAAGGCCAATTTTGCGGCGGCAAGGAAATTAGCGAGCAATCGCCTCGCTGTTCGACGACACCAAGCAGAGGCCGTCGAACGTTACGCAGAAGATTCATCGCGTCGATTACGAGTTTAGCAGCAGCTTCGAACGGAGTTTTTGCCGGTTCGGTTATTTTGATCCTCGCTCTAAATATAACAGTGGTCGCGCTGCTTTGAAGTGCGAGCAACCTGTGTATTGTGGAGGGGCCGCTGTTCCCGTATGCCGGCAGGCGATGTGAGCATCGCGTCCGTTACCGGAAACACTATGTCCTATTCCAAGGCAAAAGAGCTTCTCAGACTGGCTGATTTCGCCTCTTCAAGGTTCCGCGGCGTCACGCTGACGGATATCTGTGAGCATTTCGAGGTAAGCCATCGAACAGCGCAGCGCATGACTTCGGCGCTCTCGGAGGCATTTCAACATTCGGTGGAGATTGCCGAAGATCAAACCAGGGAACGGCGCTGGATCGTTCGAGAGGTGCCACTCGCTAGATTGCGGCTCTCCGGTGACGAGGAGCTCGAGGGGCTTGAATTCGCGATTTCCCGCCTTCGCGAAAGCGGTGATTCAAGGCAGGCCCGCGCTTTGGCGAGCCTTCGCGACCGTCTTCTGGCCGCGCTGCCAGTCAAAGAAGCACGGCGCGCGGAAGCTGATGCTGAAGCGATGCTTGAAGTTCATGGAGTTGCAGCAAGGCCAGGTCCAGTCGTTGCCGTGGCACAAGCCGTAACCGACGCAGTGACCGCAGCGCTGCGCGGACCATACAGGCTTCGCTTTAGCTACAATGACAGTCTACGTCTTGTTGAACCTTACGGCGTTCTTCTCGGTGCGCGGCGCTACCTCGTCGGGAGGCAACCCGATAAAGGACTGAAGCTTCGGCATTTCCGCTTTGACCGAATTAGAGCGGTCGAGGTGACGGACGAATGGTTCGCGCGAGACTTCGATTTTGATCTTGCAGCCCACGCAGCGCGAGCGTTTGGCTCGTTCCAGGACGACAGCCAGTTCGGTGAGGTCGTGTGGCGCTTCGCTCCAGAAGCGGCCGATCGCGCCGCGGAATGGCGATTTCATCCCAACCAGCAAGTGCGCCGGACTGTCGATGGCGCACTTGAGGTGCGGTTTGAGGCCTCTGGCTGGCTTGAGATGGCATGGCACCTTTACCAATGGGGAGATACTGTCGAAGTCATCAAACCCAAAGAGCTCGCTAATATCGTTCACGTGGCCCGAAGGGCTGATTTTGATGCACTTCCCTGATTAATGTTCACAGTTTGTTCGATAGTTCAATCCCTTCAACTTTCGTCGACGTTCGTGACCATCCCCCTCCATGACAGCTTCTGACACCCTCGCGTGATATCTCATGCGAATTCGGATCGCTCTTTTGGCTCCGGCTCAATCTGGCTCAGGTGATCTTCGCATGTTTCGTTTCATTCATTCCTCCGATCTGCACCTCGGTCGCAGGTTCGGCAACTTTCCGGAAGACGCTCGCGGTCGACTGGTAGAGGCTCGGCACGCGGCGATCGGACGTCTAGCCGCTTCCGCACAAGATCACGGTGCAAGCCACGTGCTGCTTGCAGGAGACGTTTTTGACACGGAAACGCCTTCTGACGCCGTTTGGCGTCACGCCTTGGCTGCGATGAGCTTCGCACAAGGCATTCAATGGTGGATTCTTCCCGGGAATCACGACAGCCTGGCCGCTGAGGTTCTCTGGGGTCGCGTGCGCACCCATGCGCCGCCAAACGTCCATCTTCTTAGTGCGCCGGAACCAGTCGAAATAGCGCCGCGCGTGGTTCTCCTGCCCGCTCCTGTGCCTCGCCGCTTTCCCGGCCGCGATCTGACAGAGTGGATGGCCCTTTGCGCTACTCCTGAGGACCACTTCCGGATTGGGCTGGCACATGGCGGGGTTCTTTCATTTGGGTCCGAGGACGGCGGGGCCGAGATCATACCGCCCGATCGCGCCAAGTCTGCTCGACTCGATTATCTTGCGCTTGGTGATTGGCACGGACTGAAGCAGTTCGGCGATCGCACTTTCTACTCTGGCACGCCCGAGCGCGATCGATTCAAGCACGGCGGGCCCGGCTCTTGTCTCGCTGTCACCCTCATGGGTCCGGGCACAGTGCCCCAGGTCAACGCCATTCAGACCGGCCAGTTCGACTGGCGGGAAGCACCACTTGCTCTCACACCTGCACAAGATGCAGTGGCTGCGCTGGAGATGCTGCTGCCGGCCGAAGGCAGGGCGAGGCGCGACATGCTTCTCAAAATTCGAGCCACTGGTTGGCTGAGGCTGCCAGCGCGCATGGCTCTCGCGCGTGCCGCAGAGCTCGCAACGCCCGAGTTCTGGCATTTCGAATTCGACGATGCAGATCTCGCTACCGAATGCAGCCTGGAGGATCTCGATGGAATTGCGTTGAGCGGCGCGCTGCGGCTGGCGGCCGAAGGTCTCCATCAGAGGTCTGAGGACGCGGCAACGAACCCCACGGATCAGGCGATCGCCGCGGCGGCACTTAGACGCCTTTACAACTATGTGCAGGGAGAGGCGCAATGAAGCTCGTCGCGATACGTCTCGATAATGTCCGACGGTTCACCGACCCCGTTGAGATCACAGGAATCGGCACCGGGCTGAACGTCCTCTCGGCCCCGAATGAGAGCGGCAAGTCGACCATTGTAGATGCGCTCCACGCAGTCTTTTTCAAAGGCTACAGGTCGTGGGACAAAGAGGTTGCGAGTCTTGCGCCGCATGCCGGTGGCGATCCTCAAGTGGCGGTCGAAATTGAAATCGGCAACTGCCGCTTCAAAGTGGAAAAACGTTGGAGTAAGACGCGCAAGGGCGAGGCCAAGGTCTTTCGCGACGGACACCTGATCAAGCAGGCGGACGATGCCGAGACATGGCTCGCCGAGGTGCTCAAATCGCCAAGGGACGGGGGGCCGGCCGGCCTACTCTGGGTGCGGCAGGGCTTGACGAGTCTCGACGAAGGCGAATCCGCCCATTCAGCACGGCGCGACTTGCTCTCTTCAGTCACCGGCGAGGTTGAAGCAATGACCGGCGGGCGCCGCATGGACGCGACGCGGGACCGTTGTCGGCGGGAACTCGACCGCTACGTGACCAGCAGCGGGAAAGCGAAAGCTGGCGGTCCACAAAAGCTCGCCGAAGACGAGGTCTTGGCGCTCGATCTGCAACGCGAAGGGCTCGTCGGCAAGGCGGCCTCTCTGTGCGCGGAACTTGATCGCCGGCGTAATCTAAGGCGCGAGCTCGCTAGTCTCGAAGACAGAGAGCAGGATTCGGCAAGGATGGCGCGGCTCGCAGAGGCGCAGGCCGCCCATGACGAGGCATCCCGTCATGCAGATGCGCTTGAGCGTGCGATTGAAACTGAAAGATCGAAACGCCTTGAGATGGAACGAGCCCAGGAGAGGCTTGCGACAATCGGGACCGCGCTTGCCGAAGAAAGGGCTGCCGGAGCCGCCTTTGAGTTGGCCATCGCTGACGCCGCCATCAGGGACAAGGCGCATCGTGAGGCTGAGGCTGCGTTAGCCGAGGCGAGAAGGAGTTTCGACAAGGCGTTCTCATTGGCAGAAACTGCCTCTGATGTCTTTCGAAGGGCACTACGTGCCCAGACAGGCGCCGCGACAGCCGAGCGGCGAGCGGAGCTTGCGCTTCGACTGACCCAGGCTGAAGGCTTGCGGACGGAGCTTGAGAAAGCCGTAGCGGACGCCAAGGTTGGCCTCACGGACAAGGTGCTGCGTCAGTTGGAGGACCGGGCTGGAGAGGTCCGGGTTCTACGAAAGGCCCGCGAGATCGAGGCCGTCGCACTCACGATGACGTATGCCGCCGGACGAACAGACGGTGTCGCGCTCGACGGTCAGCCGTTGCCCGATGGAAATCGTGTGGCAATACCCGATGGCGCCACGCTCGAGATTGACGGCATTGGATGCCTAACTGTCCATCCCGGTGCACAGTCCGCCGCCGATACACTTGCGGTAGCCGAGAAGGCGCTTGCCGACGCACTTGAAGCGTCTGGCTACGAGAACATGGAGACCGCGCGCGCGGCCGCGCATCTCCGGCGTGAGGCCGAAGCGCGACGCCGGAATGCTGAACACGAGTTCAATGGAGCGGCGCCGAATGGACTCGAAGCTTTGCGGGAAAGTATTGCGCGCCTGCCTGAACCCGTCGAAGCGGAACCCGAACTTCCGAGCGCAAAGGAAGCTCAGGAGGCCGAAGTAGCAGCGAAACAGGCTCTTACAGAAGCAACCGACACACTTGAGAAAGCCCGTTCTGCGTTCGAAATTGCGCAGACTGCAGCCGCCCGCGTTGCCGCAGCTGCGGAAAGCGCAGCGGAGAGGGTCTCCAGGGCACACTCCGCGCTCTGCAGCTTCGAAGATGCCGAGGCCGAAAAAACGAGCCTCACAAACGAGATTGTCGGGCATCGGACCACGTTGGCCGAAGCGATTCGACAGCGCCAGGCGATCTCGGCTGTGGCGCCTGATCTCGAGGCGGCGAAGGCTGGGCTACAACGTGCACAATCGGTCATCACACGCGTCGAACAGGACCGCCAACGCATTCGCGTTGATCTCGGAAGGTTGGATACGGCGATCGACATGCATGCTGCGGAGGCCGTCGAGGAAGAGCTTGCCGACGTTGAAATCCGACTAAAAGCAGCGAGGAGGAGACTTAATGAGATCATGTTCGAGGTCTCGGTCCTGCAGACAGTCGGCGAGGCGCTTGAATCCGCTCGAGCAGCTGCACGTGACCGCTACGTTGAGCCGGTCCTGAGGGAACTCACACCACTCATCCAACTGCTCTGGCCCGAGGCCGAGCTTCGCTTCGACGCCGAGAAAGTCCTGCCGACGGCTCTGGTTCGAGCCGGGACGGAGGAAGACTTTGACATCCTGTCGGGCGGCACTAAGGAGCAGATAGCGCTTCTCGTGCGGCTGGCCTTTGCCCGAATGCTGGCGAAGTCAGGTAGCCCCGCACCAGTGATCCTGGACGACGCGATCGTCTACACTGACGACGACCGCATCGAACGCATCTTCGACGCCTTGACGCGGCAGGCACAAGATCTGCAGATCATCGTATTTTCATGCCGACAGAGAGCCTTCCGAGATCTCGGAGGCAGGAGCCTGGCAATCATCGGACTGGAACCTATGTTGGATGCCGCGTGATGAAACGCGACGGAAATGGGCATCGCCTATCGGCCTCAGATTTGATGCGGTTCATGGCCTGCCCGCACGCTACAGGCCTAGACCTCGCACATCTCGCCGGCGAGGGGCCGCAGCCGGCGGATGACAGCGAAGACGCTGCCCTACTTCAAAGATATGGCGATGCGCACGAAGCGGCCCATCTGGTGCGGCTCGAGACAAGCGGAAAGCGCGTCGCCAAGGTTGAAAAGGATGGGATCGCCTTCGATGATGCTGTCAAAGCGACCCTCGACGCTCTTCGAAGTGGCCCGGACATTGTTTTCCAGGGAGCACTAGAAGGAGGGATGTGGGGCGGATACTCCGATTTCCTCGAACGGGTTGATTTGCCCTCGAAACTCGGAGGATTTTCCTACGAAGTTACAGACACCAAGCTGAAGCGCAAACCTGCCCCGGCTCATGTCTTACAACTCGTGCTTTATTCCGACCTGTTGACAACCACCCAGGGCCGCAGTCCAGAACGAGCACATGTGGAGCTTGGTGACGGCACGCGTTTCAGTTTCCGTCTCGCGGAATATGCTGCGTATGCTCGCGCAGCGCGAGAGAGGCTCGAGTCATTCGTTGTCGAACCAACGAAAACCCGGCCTGTGCCTTGCGCAACTTGTAATCTCTGCCGCTGGCGCGAACATTGCGCTGGAGAGTGGGAGCAAGGGGACAGCCTTTTCCGCGTTGCAGGCATGACAAGGGCCCAGGTGGAAAAGCTTGAGGCAACCGGCATCACAACGATGGCCAATCTCGCCCAACAACGCGGCCGCGTGCCGAAGATGGCCGAGGCGACACTCGAAAAGCTCAGGACTCAGGCAGCGCTGCAGCAAGAGCGGAAGAGTGGCGAACCGACCTATGCCCTGCGGCCTCCCCTTCCCGGCAAGGGCTTCGACCTGATGCCCCGGCCCCATCCGGGCGATCTCTACTACGACATCGAAGGTGACCCGTTCTATGCTGAAACCAACACCGAAGGCCTCGAATACCTACACGGCGTCTGGGATGGGAAGGCTTTCAAAGCGTTCTGGGCTCATGATTTTGCGGAGGAGAAGGAGGCGATTGTTGCCCTTTTTCACCTCTTCGAGCAGAGCATAGCGCAGAACCCGCACGCTCATATCTACCACTACGCATCATATGAAATCAGCGCGCTTCGCAAGCTCACCACTCGGCATGGCGTCGGCGAAGCGCAACTCGACCGATGGCTGAGGGAGCGCCGTTTCATCGATCTCTATGCCGTTGTTCGGGGAGGCGTCTACGCATCCGAACCATCCTATTCAATCAAGGATATGGAGGCCTTCTACGATCTTTCCCGCACAGGCGAGGTGACGACTGCAGGGGGATCCGTGGTCGCTTACGAGAAGTGGCGTGAAAGCCGTGACGCCGCCATCTTGGAAGAGATCGAGGACTACAATCGCATTGACTGCGTCTCGACGGAACGGCTGCGCGATTGGCTGCTCGAAATCCGGCCGGACGGGCGCTGGCTGGAACTCGGCGAAGGCTTCACCGAGAAGTCTATAGTGGCCGAAGCCGAGGTCGACGATCTCGCCGCGTTGCTGCTCGAATCCAGCCTACCCGAGGACCGTCGGCGGCTCTTGTATGACCTCGGCGTTTTCCACTGGCGCGAGCGCAAACCTGCTGCGTGGGCTGTATTCGACGCCGCTGCGAAGGATTTTGAAGAGCTCTGCGATGATATGGAATGCCTTGGCGGTCTCGTCGCTGACGGGCCGCAACGGCCGGTGAAGAGGTCGAATGAGCGAGATTACCGATATCCGCCACAGGAGACGAAGCTAAGGGCAGGCAAATCCTCGCAGTTTGCCCTCGAGGGCGGTTTCGGACAGGTCGACATCACATCGCTTGACCGGGGTGCTCGGCGGGTAACGCTGAAAATGGGGCCGAGCTCCGGCGAGACGCTCCCGGACCGTCTCGATCTTATTCCAACCTTCGCACGAGATGCCAAACCCATCCCCTCCGCGGTCCGCAAAGTTATCGAGGACCAGTGTAGAGACCGTGCGAACAGGGCGGCCGAGGATCTCCTCTCACGCAATCCGCCGCGCTTCAAAGGTGTATCACCGCTTCCCCTGGATGAGGCGGCAGATCCCCTCCGAGGAACAATAGCAGCCATTCGGGCGATGGATGCGACAGTCCTGCCAGTCCAGGGCCCGCCTGGCACAGGCAAAACGTATGTCACCGCGCGTGCTATCCTGGCACTCGTCAAGGACGGCCATCGCGTCGCCGTCTCATCCAATAGCCACGAAGCCATCCGCAACGTCCTGATGGCCTGCGTAGATGCGCTTCGCAATGACGCCGACGTCGGTCTGACACTTGCGCAGCTCCAGCTCGTCCACAAGATTGGGTCCGACACCGGCGAGGCACCGATTGGTTACGAGGCTATCGCGAGTGTGCGGAACAACGACGATTCTGCACTTGAAACAGCACAGGTAGTCGGCGGGACAGCCTGGCTGTTTTCGAGAGGCCAACTTGAGGGCGCGTTCGAACACCTCTTCGTCGATGAGGCTGGGCAGGTTTCTCTCGCAAATGCGGTCGGAATGTCGAATGCGGCGAAGAATCTTGTCCTTGTAGGCGACCCACGCCAACTCCCTCAGGTAATCCAGGGAGCGCACCCTGACCCGGCAAATCTCTCTTGCCTCGACTGGGTTCTCGGCGAAGGGCAGAACGTTGCGCCGGACCGGGGGATTTTCCTTCCTGTCACTCGTCGCATGCATCCCGAAGTCTGCAGCTTCATTTCATCGCAGTTCTACGAAGGTCGGCTGCATCCACACGAAACGACGTCGCGGCAAGCAATCCATTCATCGGGCCTGCCCATTGCCGGCGCGTGGCGGATTCCGGTGACCCACCAAGGGCGCGCACAGGAATGTCCTGAAGAGGTTAGTGCAATTCGTGAGAAGATTGAACTTCTGCTTGCCGGAAAATGGACCAACAGTGACGGTTTGGTGCGCCCGCTACGGAAGGACGATATCATCATTGTCGCTCCTTACAACGCGCAGGTGAACGCTCTAGCCGAAGCTTTGCCGGACATCAGAGTAGGAACCGTCGATAAGTTTCAGGGGCAGGAAGCGCCGGTTGCCATTGTCTCAATGACCGCCTCTTCAGCGGAAGAAACATCACGGGGCATCGAGTTCCTTTTTTCCCGCGAGCGGCTCAATGTCGCCGTGAGCCGCGGCAAAGCGCTGAGCCTCGTATTTTTTTCGCCTCGACTCCTGCAGACGGGGTGCTCGACCGTCGAGCAAATTCGTCTCGTGAACACGCTCTGCGCACTTCCCGACATGCCTACAGAATGGGACGAACGGACGGAATGAGTCGATGAAGGACACCGCAACAGCCCGCCTTAAATTCGAGACGCTCAAGGGAAAGCAGCGTCAACTCCGGGCGGGTTTCCCCGAGCATTTCGGCCTTCGCGTCCACCGGTCGATCAGTTGGATCGGACGGGCTGAAGCCGAAGCCAACGATCCCGCTGCGGCGTTCCTGTTCCTCTGGATTGCATTTAACGCCGCCTATGCAGACGAGCGCGACGTGCGAGGTGAACGTGAGGCATTCGCATGGTTCTTCGGAATGCTCCGCGACCTCGACAAGGACCGCCGCATCTATGACACGGTCTGGACTCGCTTTCCCGGACCCATCCGGCTGTTTCTTGAGAATCGCTTCGTCTTTGGTCCATTTTGGTCCCGCCAGAACGGGATCGACGGTTACGACGACTGGGAGCAACGATTCAATGCCGCCAGGCGCGCCTTCCACGGCGCGCTGATGACCCGCGATACCGCCAGTATCCTGTCAATGCTATTCGACCGCCTCTATGTGCTCCGCAACCAGCTCGTTCACGGCGGCGCAACTTGGAACTCGAGCACCAACCGCAACCAACTTCGTGACGGGGCCGACATCCTTAGGTTTCTCATCCCGATCATGATCGACATCATGATGGACAACTCAACCGAGGATTGGGGACGACCATTCTATCCGGTTGTTGAGAATTAGACCCCTGTTTACGCCGACAAAGGCACAACCGCCCGCAACAAATTGGCCGTGATGAAACAGCTGAACCGGGGGACGCTCTTGGAAGCCAAGTGACAGCGAAAAACGAGGAAACAGGTCGTTCAATTTCGACCCATGTCCGGGACGTGAGGACCAAAGACGCCGCCCTCGACGTCATCGATTCGCTTGGCGGCTCGAAGGCGACCTGAATGCGATTCTGGAATTGGTTCAATACTGTGCACTGGTCAAACTCTCAACTTCAGCCGCAGCCAAGCGTTCCCTCGGATTCGTCGGCCTTTGTGCTGTCTAACCCGGTAGTTGATGCACCGCAGATCACCCCGATGCCGCCGGCCGTGAACGTTTTCTATGCTGCATCGGGGTCCACTATTGATCGCGGCCTTCGCGAGATCATCTTCGATCTTGAGACAACGGGAACATCCGGCGAAGACCGGATTATCGAGATCGGCGCCATCGAGCTGATCAACCGGGAGCCTACGGGTCGCGCCTATCAGACGCTCGTAAACCCCGAAGGTCGAAAGAGCCATTGGGCGGCAGAAAGGAAACACGGCATCAGTTCATCAGAACTGGTCGGTCAGCCGCCCTTCGCCGCGGTGGTGCCAGGCTTCTTGGAATTTGTCGGCGGGGCGACGCTGATTGCCCACAACTGCTTTGGCTTCGACCGACGAATGCTCAATGGCGAGCTTGAACGCGCTGGATTGGCCCAGATTCCAGCGGATCGCTTTCGCTGCACGCTCGAAATGGCGCGTTCGAAGTTTGTCGGCAGTTGCTCGCTCGACGCCCTGTGCGATCGTTTCGAAATCGACCGCAGGCAACGCAACACGCACAGGGCGCTGATCGACTGCGAACTCCTCGCGATAGTGTATGCCAAACTCGACGCGGCAGCCGTCGACCCGGAAGCGGCGGCAAGAGCGGCGCCGTCTAGTGAGAGAGATGGTTGAGGATATGCGAGCCGGTGCCACCGAACTGGCGGCAACGTTGGATCGCAAGGATCTCACGGACGATACGCTCAGAAACGTCCGGAGATCGCCTCCCAGGGAGTCGGCAAGAATTTGGCTGCCGAAGCCATCGACGCTCTTCAAGCAAGCGGTGTCGGCGCTTGGTGCGTCCAGCGACTTGACGAACTCTCTGACGATTTCGACAGGCTTATAGACGACATCGCTTCTCGGCTTGGCGAGTTGGAAGATGAATGAGTTTGGCCGAACTGAATACTATTACGACGCCAGCCACATCTTTACGCAACGTCGCTGAATTGACCGCAAACAAGTTGTCGACGATGACCATCAAGTGATACTGTGTTGGTGGGGGTCGATGTCGAAAGCGCCAGACGACCAACGACTTCGAAGGGGTTTCATTGCTTGACCACACCATTAGGCGGCTACTCGCGCTTTACCCGCGAGGCGCCACCGACGATCAGCTTGTCTGGCGGTTGAGGTCGTCCGGGCTACGCATCGGTGCGTCAGAGATGCTTGCCGGACTGCTCTCTCTGGCCGAGCGCAGAGAAATCGTGCGGGCGCGGAACGGGCGATGGATGGCGGTCTCACAGTCCGCGATTGCTGCACCAACGACGGGGCCCAACCCCAGCGCCAACAACGCTGGCGCAACAATTCTTTACTCGGTTCCTGCCGCCTGCAGAGCAGTAGATCCCCCTCCTCCTTCGGGAATTGCCGAGTCGCCTACAGTCGCGTCTTTGCCGGATTGGGCGACGCTCCTTGGCTACTACGCTGCGACACAACGGCAGGATCCTCGTGGCCAGATAGTGGAATTCCCTGACCGTCATGCCGTGAGCTGGCAACTTCTTCGCAGTTCGGGTCATTGGTGGGAGGACGCCGAGGTCCGCGTGGCAATGGAGTTCTTGCCGGAAAGCTTCCGGGAGGCACTTGCTCGCCGGACAGTTCGGACGGCTGCGGTGGGATGGCCTGTTTCCATCTTTTCGATCGCCGAAGGCCCCGCCTGTATACCTGGTCTGCTCCTGCCAGTTGACTGGCGAATCGAAGGGTCAGATCTGGTGCTGAATTTGGAGGCCGCACAGCCGACCGTAAACCCAGCATGGTTGAGGGAGGTGCGGCGCAACTCCAGGTGGAACGAAAGCGCGCTGCTCGACACCCTTTTTCCCGAGGGAGAGGAAAGCGACCTCGCCGCCGTGGGTAGCCGGATGAGGCACGCTCTAGCAACGTTGGGCGGCGCGCAGCTACGTCCAGCGGATCTCGCGCCGGAGCTGGCCGTCCACGGCACCGGTCTGCGAAATGCGGCGGCCTTGTTCCTGATCGAGGATGGGACATTCACCAAAGGAGCAGCTGACGATCTTGAAGCTCTTCGAGCCTGGTCAACTGAAATGCGTTCCGGCACTGCGCTGGCGGAGTTGTTCGCGCGGGATGCCAAGAGCCCCGAGACCTCTGAGGTGGCTGTCCTCTCGCCGACCAACTTGACTGACAGTCAGTTGGAGGCAGCGGAAGCGGCGCTGCAAGGGCCTTTGACGGTAATCCAAGGCCCGCCCGGCACCGGCAAGAGCCAAGTCATACTTTCCCTCATTGTTTCGATTGTGATGGCCGGTCGGAGCGTGCTGTTTGCGGCGAAGAATCACCAAGCGTTGGACGAGATTGAGCGACGTTTGAAGGAGATCGTCCCCGCGGTTCCCCTGTTGGTTCGAGGTCGCGATGCTGACGGCGATCGGAATACAAATTTCCTTAATGCGCTTTTCGATATCGCCGGTGGCGAAGCGAGGAAACCGGCTGACGTCGACGGTATCGAGGCCGGACGGATCGGCCTGCTCAATTCCGCGCAATCGGCGGCGGCTGACCGTCGGCGGATGCGCGATCGAACGGGCCTTCACCTAGCGCTATCTGAGCTTGCCGATCGGCATGAGCTGATCTGCCGCCACCTTCCCGACGGCTCGGCAAGACGACCTCGCATTTCATGGGTGAAACGCGCATTGCTGTCCCTGCATCGGTTACTGGGCCGCTCAGTCGATCTTACTATTCCGCTGCCCGATCTTGTTCCACTTGCTGAACTAAATGCGCGAATAGCCGAGGTGCGGCGCAGACTTCAAAAACTTGACTCGCGACCGATTGACGACAGCAAAGGAGACTTCGACCCGGCCGTAGGTGCCGTTGAAATCCGCTCGTTCTTGCCAAGATTGGCGGCCGTGAAGACGCAGGCAGGAGAGGCGGAGTGGTTGCGGATATCTGAGCGCGCAAAGGAAATCCAATTTGGCAACATCAAGAGTGCGCGAAGGATGATGCCGGAAGACGCACGCGCAGTGCTTGAGCATCGTCCGGTCTGGGCCATCAGCACGCTCTCAGTCCCCTCTCGCGTGCCTCTCATTCCTGGCCTGTTTGATTACGTGATCTTCGATGAATCGAGCCAGTGCGACATTGCTTCAGCCCTGCCTCTCTTGGCGCGGGCGCGCAAGGCAGTCGTCGTTGGCGACCCGATGCAGCTGCGTTTCGTCCCATCATTAGGAATCGCCACCGAGCACGCTCTTATGGATGCGGAACGCATCCCCCAACAGGGACGGGCGTCGATCGCGCAAAGCATAAACTCGCTGTTTGATTTCTGTGCGCGCCAACCGAACGCACGGCGCCTGTTCCTGCGAGACCAGTTTCGTTCGGCACCGCAGATTGTCGACTATTTGAACTCCGATTTCTACGGCGGCAAGCTCGTGAGCAGGCGAGAGGATGATGCCTTCCGCCCCCCGTCTGGCTACAAGCCCGGATTGGTGTGGGAAGATGTTGCGGGCACCGCCAGCAGACATGAGGGTGGAACCATTAACAAGGCCGAGGCGGAGCATATCGCCACGGTTCTTCGCCGAATGGCCGATGACGTGGAGTTCACGGGCACGGTCGGAGTGATTTCTCCGTTCAACGCGCAGGTGGCGGAAATCGAAGTCAAGGTCCTGGGCCTCCTGACGAAGAGGCAGCGGGAGCGCCTGTCGCTTAGGATTGCGACAGTGGACAAGTTTCAGGGCGGCGAGGCCGATGTAATTCTTTTCTCGCTGGTGCTTGCCCCCGGCTGCCCTTCCTCGGCCCGAACCTTTTTGCAAAGGGAACGCCGGAGGCTGAATGTGGCAATTAGCCGGGCTCGTGCGCTCTGCATTGTAGTGGGGGATCTATCTCATGCTCGGTCCTGCAACATCAAGCACATAGAATATCTCGCGCAACGCGCAGTCACTCCTTGGTCGCCCCCGCGCCCGCCCTTCGACAGCGACTGGGAGCGCAGACTCGACACTGCGATGCGAGCGCGGGCGCTTCAGCCCATCGCACAATACCCAGTTGGAACACGATACCTCGACTTCGCGCTCGACCCTCAAGGGGCCAAACTCGATGTCGAGGTGGACGGCAGGCGCTGGCACTTGGATGCGGACGGAAACCGGAAGGTGAGCGACCGGCTGCGGGATGCCGAACTTCGTGCCCGCGGCTGGAAAGTGCTCCGCTTCTGGGTTCACGAATTAGCTAATGATATGGAGGCATGCCTTGACCGGATTGAACATGAACTCAGGCGCGCCTGACTCAGCCCGAGGCCAAGCCGCTCCAATCGGCGGTCGGATATGGATCGCTCTCGTGGCGATGCTCGGGCTGGCCGTAATCGGATTGAATCTGGTCGTCTTCACAATGGTGCAGGGTGCCCAGCGCATCGCAGAGAGTCGCGAGACTGAATTGCAGCGCCGGACGCTGATCGTATCGGCGATGGAGGAGCGAAAAGGTGAGTTGGAGCAAGCTATTCGCAGCCTCGATGACAAAAGAGTGGAAGCTCAGCGCGCAAAAGAGGATGCCGAAAGGAGTGCCTCGGACGCTGACAAGATAAAAGGCGATCGCGACAGGGCGTTGGCTGAATTGAACAAGGCGCGATCTGACCTTGCCGAGGCAGAAAGAAGCCAGGACGCGGCAAAGGCTGCCGAGGGCAAAGCCAAGAGCATGTTTACCCAGCTGAATGCGCAGATCGAGAAATCTACCGACGATCTGACGCAGAGCGCTCAAGAACTCAAAAAATTGGAAGCAAACCTCGCAGAGGTGAAGGACGAGATTTTAGCGGAGGATCAGTCGCGTTCGGATGCCGAGGCAAAAGCCCAAAAGGCGCGCTCCCATGGGGCTACGGCTGGAGGTAACCTCGAAAAGTTGAGAGATCAACTCGAGAAGGCCGAGAGCGACCTTGCAACCGTGAAAAAAGACCTAGCTGAGAAACAGGCTGCCTTAAGCGGAGCGCAGCAGATGTTAGCAAATGCTTCGGCCGCTGCAGACGAACAAGGGCAGCGGACCTCCGAGGCCGAAGAGAAGGCAAAGGCTGCCGAACAGAGACGCGCCGCCGCAGAGACGCGATTGGCGGAAGGTAGCTCGAATGAGGCTGCCCTTAATGACCGCTTGGCGAAGCTGAAGGCCGATGCTGCGGCTGCACAAGCTCAATTGGATGCGCAGCTTGCCTCTCTCGACAAGGTCCGGGGCGACGTAGCTCAGCAAACCGTAGCCTTCACTCGACTTCAGGCGGAGGTGGCTCGACTGCAGTCGCAGAGTGCCGCTGCCACGCAAGATGCTGCGACCGCGGATCAGGCTGCTGCGGCGCGGATGGCGGCAGAGAAGGAATTGGCGAAGGCGCAAGGCAATCTGGTGGCGGTGAATGGCCAGCTTGCTAGAGCGCAGGCAGAATTGGCTCGCACGAGGACACAGATCGCAGACACGGCAATGGACGCAGAGGCGGCCAAAAAGGCCGAGATCGCGCGGCTTGAAGCCGACAAGATGGCGTTGGAAGCAAGAAACACCCTCGAAAGCCTGAACTGCGAAATTGAAACTGCAAAAGCCCATTTGGCGGAGGTCAAAGTCACCTCCCCTGAACAAATTGCGACACCTACGACCGACCCCGATCCGGCAGCCACGGACAATTCCGTGCCGCCGTGCGCCGCGAAGGAATGAGGAACCACGATGTTAGCCTTTGATCCCGCCACCCTCGTTCTGCCGTCACTCTTGGCACTCACAGCGCTCGCCGTCTTGATGAGCGGTATCGCAACCATGTTTCAGATTCGGCGTGCGCGGCTACCCGATGCGACTCGCTACGAGCATGTGCGCGAGCTACGCGCACAAGAGGAAGGGCTATTAGCCCAGCGACGAGCAGAACTGAGCATTGTCGAACAGAAAATTCAGGAGAAAGATCGTTTGATCGCAGAGGTCTCGGCCCTGGAAGAGCGGCGAGATGCCACCAATGCAGAACTCTCCAATCTCGAATCCGCCCGAGCGGAGATCGACGAGGTCAAGCGCGAAGCTTCGGCTGCGGCGGCCGAACTGGCTGAGGTTTCACAGAAGCTCGGAGCCGCGACTGACGAACTTGATCGTGTGACCGCCGATCTAGACCCTGCCCGGATTGTCGAGCGCAAGCGTGAGGTGGAGCGTCTGACAGAGGAACTTCACCAACTCGAAGCCAAATTGCCTGAGCTTCGGGCCGAGCGCGATACCGCGTTGCGGGCGCTCGAAGAGGCGCGGAGCCTAGAGGCTACCAAGGCTGCCATCCACGTGGAGGTGGAACGGCTGCATCGCGAGGCCGAACGCCTTTCAGTTCAGGTCGAGGAACTGACTGCCATAAAGGACCAGGTGGATCGGCTGCGGGATGAACTGGCCCGTGCATCTGAAGAGTTTGGTCGTGTCGAAACACGCCGCAACCACTTGCAACGGGAACTGGAGGACCTGGCGGAGCGAAGTGATGCCGTGGAGCTGAAAAAGAGTGAGGTTCAGGCGATCGCCGTCGACCTCGCCCAGAAACGTGAACGTCGCGACGAACTGGCAGAAGAGGTGGACAAGCTCGCGGCACGGCGAGAACGACTGCTTTCAGAAAGTGGCGGCGCTGACCTGGCCGCAGTGGACGAACAGGCCATCCTCGCCGATCTCACGAAGTTGCCGGCATTGCTCGAGACACCGGCAACGTTGCGGGATGCCGGGCGAACAGAAGGCGCGGCTCTGCATGACGTCGCGGCCTATCTACAAAAGCATGGGCTGTCATATAGCGGGCGCACAGTCAGGGCCTTTCACACCGCTCTAAAGATTAATGACAATGCTCAGCTCACGGTGCTGGCGGGCGTCTCCGGCACAGGAAAAAGCCTGCTGCCGCGGCGCTATGCGGAGGCAATGGGAATGCATTTCCTGCAAATCGCGGTCGAGCCGCGTTGGGACAGCCCCCAGGATTTGCTGGGCTTCTACAACTATATTGAAAAGAAGTATCGCGCGACCGATCTCGCCCGTCTTCTAGTCCACATGGACCCATTCAGGACCGTCGAGATCGATACCAGTCGCTACGATCGCCGCGACCATATGTCACTCGTGCTACTGGACGAAATGAACCTCGCTCGCGTCGAATATTACTTTTCCGAGTTCCTCAGCCGCCTCGAAGTGCGGCCCCGATTTCAAGAGTCGGAGGATGACAAAAAGCGCAAGGACGCCCTCATCCCGATCGACATTCGCGGCCTGAAGAAGACACTGTCGCTGTATTCCGCGCATAACGTCCTCTTCGCCGGCACTATGAACGATGATGAAAGCACGCAGGCGCTCTCGGACAAGGTGCTCGATCGCGGCAATGTCATGCAGTTCGCGGCGCCGAAAGACTTTCCAACAATGAACGAAGTTGGCAATGTGGCCCGACCCGACGGTGCGATATCCTTCAAGAGCTGGAGAACATGGGTGAAGGGTTCGGACAGGCTCGACGACGCACGCCGAAACCTCGCCGGTCAGATCATTAATGGGCTTGCCGATATCATGGAGGGTTGCGGGCGGCCCTTCGGCCACCGATTGCGGGATGCCATCCTCGCCTATTGCGCCAACTACCCGGCTGATGGGAATGGCGGTGTCGATATGCGCGTGCCCCTAGCTGACCAGATCGAATTCCGGATTCTCCCAAAGCTACGTGGCCTCGATATTGAAGGCCATCGGGACCCATTCGACCGGTTGGTGAAGCTCCTGCGCGAGGATCTCGGCGACAGCATGTTTGCCGACCGAATAAGCGATCTCGTTGAGAGGCAGCAGACCGGAACCGGTTTATTCGTATGGCGGGGTCTCACGCGGCAGAGTTGATGCAAGTGACGCAGAAGCGTGAAATCGAGCTGTGGCTGCGACCTTGGGCCCTGGTGGACCTGAAGCGGCGTCACCGGCGACCCCTTGCATCCGGTTCGACCGCCATCGTGGACCGAAACCGCGCTGGCCTGTGGTTATATGTGCCTGAAGGAACGCGTGCTGGGCCGGCTGGCCTCACGAAACTCGGCGAGCCTGTTTCGGGGTTCTCCACGGACAATGGTCGAACGCTGCTGGTCCTGCCACTTCCGCTGAGACATTCGACCGGCTCGACCGTCCCGACCGCGACCGGCACCACAAAGCTCTCTTGGCACTCTGCGCCGGAAAGACCCTCAAGAAACCACGATCCGCAAACGGCCGGGGAGGAAGCCGCCCGTCGCCTGATGCTGCGCGCGGAAGCGGTCTGGGACCGACTGCGCGATGTCGAGACCGCGTTGGCCGACCCTGCCAACCTATGGGAAGAACTCCGAAAGCGCTGGACGGAAGAAGACAATGACGTCCCGCCCCGAATGGATTTGATCGTCCATCACGCGACCGCCCTCTCCCGGACCCTCGACGAGTTGGACCGCACGCCGCGGCGCATCCTTCGACGCACGAACCAGCAGGTTCCTATTTCGCGTGTCCAGGAGTTGGACCGACGCGCGATGACGTGGCTGGTGCGGCAGCCCGGCGAGACGCTCGCCGAGCGCGCTGGCGACAGGCAACGCCTTTTGGCGGTCACACGCGAGGAGAATTTCGACACGCTTGAGAACCGGGTGCTTCGCGCATATGCCGAGCTTGCCCGACATGTGGCGCGAAACTATCTCGATCGAAACCGCACAAAGGCACTTTCCAATCGGGCACGGAAGGTCAAGGATTTCGAGCGGCGATGCAAGCGTCTCGCTCACGATCTTGCCGATCGCGGCGTGCGGCTGGCTGAAGCCGGGGTGACCCCCAACTTCGTGCTTCAGCATAACCCGCGCTATCATGCGATCTGGGAGGGGTGGCAAGAGCTCCTTAAACACGATCGGATCTTCGACGAACTTTGGCAGTGGCAGGCCCGATCCTGGGAAGAATTCTGCACGCTGGCGGTGATGGTCGCCTTGGTCAGCGTGCCGGGCGCGCGTCTGATCGCGTCGGCCCCGCTTAGTTTCCTTGATGAGCAGAGACGCGGCACGTGGACCGATCACGACAACCCGTTGGGTGTTTTCCATTTGCCCAGCAGCGGCATTGTCGTCGAGGTCCGTTACCGGATGGCCAATCCCGATGTGCGATTGAGAGACTTTGGCGCTCCGATCTGGGTTCGTATCGGCCGTGTCGGTGATGCACAGGCCTTCCTAACCAATTTGGCTATCTGGCCGGTCTGGGACATCGAAGGGGGTTTGGTGGAGGGCGAAATTTCTGAAGTCTCCGACTTGCTCCCCTTCGGTCGCAAGGCCCAACTCGCCGCGGGAATCGTATTGCGCCCTGCTGCCGCGGGCAAGGAGGCCGAGATCATGGAAGGCAACGGTGTCCTGACCGCAACCATTGGAACCGATGGCAGCGCTCTCAGCGAGGGCGTAGCAGCCGTGAGAAATTTCCTCACGTCTGTAATCCAGGCAAAGGCCGGCTGATGCGTCGACTCTCGGGAATGGATATCAATGGCTGGCACGATTTCGCGGCGCGCAACTGGGAGCCCGATGACCCCCACGTGCTGTCGCCGAGTCCAATTCTTGTGGATGGCGGGATCCACGGTGTAGTCGTCCGCCAAGAGTCGGGCGTCTGGATCGGCGGCCCCCAGGCCAAGCTATCGCCACATGGACGCGGCCTAGGGTGGGGAAAGCTCGGCGATCCAGTTCGGCGCGTGGAAGTAACGGAAATCTGCAACGATCTAGCCAAGAGCTCCGAGGCGGGGCACGATCTCCACCTTTTCAAGGCCATCGTCGACTCGCTAGCGCGAGAAGCGCATTCCGTCACGCTCACGGTGCCGGATCATGACGCATTTGCGGAGGCGGCCCAAGCTCGCTTGCTGAAACTGCTCGGCCACGGCCGGCGCGCTCACCGGCTGCTCTGGCGACCCGTAGCGCTTTTCCTCGATGCCCTCGAGGCCGGTTCGATATCTCGAGATGCCGAGGGCAGGCTCGTCCGATTGCTTATCCACTCAACTTCAGGCATCGAGATGCAGGCGTTGCGTCTTCGCAGGGACCGCGATCATCCGGCCCATCTCGCGCCGGAACGCGATGGCTACGGGCGCATCGTTGTTCCGGAATTAGCGCTAGGGACGATGCTAAGACGAGCTCAGAAAGAGGTGGCAATCGCAAATCCGTCGATTCAGATCGGCAATGGCGAGAAGAGCCAGCTGGCATCAAAGTTACTTTTCGGTCAGGTGAGCGCAGGCGATACGGAGATCCTGAGAAGCGACAACGGCACTTGGATTGAGATCTTGGCGCCCCGCCTCGATCCGTCGTTCGTGGTCCAGCCGTATCATTGCGATGGCGTGGCCGATAGCAAGGACGTTGTAGCGACATTTCTTGCGACCCCGCTGGCCGAGCCATACGCGACCATGCTGGCCGAGTCTCTGAGCGATCAAATTCCCGATCTGCAGCGATTGGAATGGTCTTCAATTGCACGCGGATCTCTGAGGGCGGCTCAGCTCGTCGAACGAGGCCTTCCGCACTATTTCGATCGGCTCACACCGATTGGCCTTGCGATCCTGAAAGGCGAACTACCTCACTTTGAGGACTTGGTCGGGACCCAGGCTACGTTGCCCGCGAACCGCGAATATGTGTCGCCGATCTACGATGGCTTGACATGGGGGCAAGGGAAAAAAGAGATCGATTTCTACGTGGTCAAGGGAGAAACGGAGGTTCGTCACTGGCGGGCGCAGCAAGATGTGCCGCCAACAAAGGATGTGAATGTCGAACTTCGGCTCAGGCAAACGCCTGGGCAAAGCTGGGCAAGACTTTCTCTGACGTCACCTGAATGGGAACCGCTGCAGCGCAGCCCAATCCTACTCGACTGGGAGAAAATCCTTGTGGTCGACGAGAGCCCCGAGGAGATACTGACAAAGCTGAGATCTCCACCGCCAACTATCCCTGATCAAATCGTCGAACTCGCGAACATGGAGTTCTGGACCGGCAACGCGCGGTATATTGGGATACTGGATTGCCTTCGGCAGGGGCCTTCGGGCGGCGCCGAAGCGGGTCAAATGGCAAAGCTACTCTCGAGGTCGATGCGCGATCCCGAAACTCGAACGAGAACCCGCCCCATAGGCACAAACGGGGAACTGCCGTTGGAGCTGTCGGACGTGGCCGCCGAGGCATTTATGCAGAACCTCAATGATATGGGCCAATACGTCCAACTCGCCCTCAGTGAGCCTCGGAAGAGACTGCGAAACAATGACTATCTGAGATGCCTTACTTGGGTGTTCACGCTCTGCCCTGAGAACGTTCAGAACGCCATCGTCGACGCACTGGAAGCCGACTTTCGCGGACGCGGTCATCCCCTACTTGTTCCTGCGAATGCCAAAACGGTCCTCACGCAAGGTGCAGGGCGTGCTCTTACCGGCCCGGAACGCATTGGTCGCGCGCTTGCCGTCCTGGCCGCTCGGCCCTCCAACTCTCACACGCTGAACGCGCTTGCCATGATTCTGTCACGGCGTGACGAGGCACCAGCTTCGCTAACCGGCGAACTCGTCCGGCGGATCGCCGATCGTCTCGTGGGCGAGTTGCGCGAACGATTGAACAATAGAAACTTCCTCATACGTTTCAGAAACGCCCTCTCGGCAACCGCTGGTCTCTTTCGATATCGTGAGATCGAGCCATACGCACTGCTTTCGGCTCGAGATCCAACCGCCCAACGTCTGCGTGACGTGCTCTCACAAATCGGCGAGGCGCTGGGGCGCGAGCGACTTCTCGTTCGCCATCAACAGGAGCTGCGAGAGACCGTCTTCGGTCTAATCAAGCTTCTGGATGGGGAAGGAGACCCGAATATCCTGCACAAGATCGACAGTCTGGACGACGATGATGAGGGCAACGCCGATGGTCAGGACGATTAGCTGCTAGCCGGGATGGCGTCGAGATTAGGGAGCGCCCCACCTCAATTTACGTCCGGCAATTCCGTTGAGAACCATTGGGACGCCTTGCCCCTCCTCTGCCCGACGTTCTTCAACTTATTCCCGCACCCTGCAGGCCACTCGAAGTAGCCTCGAGGCGCCCTTAGCCAGCCGAAATTATTCAGATCGGTCCGACTTGGAAAGGACTGCCTTGAATTCTGCGGACAAACTCAACCGTTGTAGGCGCTCAAGGGCAGCGACTGCAGAATTGACGCGCTCGGACAAGAGGGCAAAGGCGACATGGTGGTTGATCGGTGGAACACGGATGCTGACCGCCGCGGTGGCTTTCCCCGCCGCAAATTCCATATCTTCGTCTAGGATTGGAACAAGGAGTGCCTCCGCGCGCTCAGCGTCCCTGCATGCGATCACCAACTCGACCGTTCCCTTCTTGAACTTGTGGTAAAGTCTGCACTTCGGTGCCTTTCGCGGAATCAAGAAATCGATCCAAGAGGAATCGCGCCCCTTCTCGGGCGGTTCGGCCATCTCAATGAGGGAACCAGGCGATTTCAGGTGAAGCCAGTAACTGCGCCAAAACTCGGTCATGGCGCGGTCTACTTGCTTGACGTAGCCTTTTCGTCCGGACGCAATGGCCTTCGCCAGCATGTGGCGTTTGAAGGCTAGATCAGGCCGTCCAGCTTTCTCGAGCCAGTCGAGGACAGTCTCATAGGGAACCTCGATATCCAGGAACTGCCGCTCCTCCTCGCGCAGTCCTGCAAGATATTTCTGAGGGGCAAGGAGGACGATCCGGAAGCTGCTCCACTTGCCAGACACCTGTCCTTCCTCTCCGCGCATTCGGTAGCGCTCAAGCTGTCGCGGTGTAAAGGGAGCATAGATTTTGTTTTCAACAAGGTAGCCGACCTTCGTGTCGCTCTCAGCGCAGACGATCTCGACGTCGGTTTCTCCAGTCGAAGTCTCGAACACGGAATGGCGCGCCGAGACAAATGTGACCGAACGCTCGGGTTGAGGGTCGACCAAGGCGCAGAACCAAGAACGGAAGCCGCTGTCAATGTAGAGCATCTCGAGCAGCAGCATATCGATCATCCGCTCGTCGACAACGGGCAGCACCTTGACGTCCAGGTTCATGGCAGGACGGTCCACATCTTGAGTAGGTTGGATAGGGATCAGCACAACGACTCACACGGCATCCCGTCGCTGTCCCGATCGAGCTTGCCGCCCCAAGAGCAATTCTCAAGATACCACCGCGCCTCGTCGCAAGAGCCGATTTGCGAACACTTTAACCGCGGCTGGCAAGACCAGCTCTGCGCGACCACTGTCGGCCGGTTCGTCCTTTGCGAAAACGGACTTCCAGCGGTCGGAAAACCTCTTCGCTGTTCGACCGTGTGTTCCCCGCGTAACGGCGAGCTACTCACGGACAACACTGACAGCGCCGTCACCAGGGTAATCACTGAATGCTTCATAGTTCCCCACGCCTCGCGCCCTTCGCATATCGCCCACACGACTATGGACTTGCGCAAAGCGGCCTCCCCGCCCCAGATTCCTATCGCTTTGATCGTCGCCACCCTGCCGAACGGGCATCTGCTTCTGAGCAAAACCACCGTTCGCCTTTTGATTCCGAGATCCGGCTCACTTCGTAGAATTTCTGTCCTGGCAAGTGATAGATGCGCTCCCCTTCGGCTGAAATGTTGCCTTTTATCTTGCACCCGATGTTGCCGGTGGCGAAGAGCGGGGCGCTCGTCGACTTCTCTGTGGCAATGTGCTCAGCCCGCCACTCCCACGGCACCTGGAACGATCCCGACCAGATTCCGCGCGCCGCTGCCTTGGCGAGCGCCTGCTGACCTGCGTAGGCGCCGCTGCTATATTTCGGCCAGTCGAGGGCGTTTCCGTTCTCGACCAACCAGCCAGCGATGTTGATTCCGTCGCCTCGCGAGCAGTTGCCGACGTAACGGCGATAGCTATCCCAACTGACGAACTCGCAGCGCACCGAGCGGGATTCCGAAAGAAAGCCGTCAAGAGCCGCGGCTGCCTTCGCGCCGCATTGATATCGGAAGCCCCTCGCATCGTCGCATTGTTGGGAAGACTCGGGCGCATCAATGCCATTGAAGCGGATCCGCTGGCCGTGAATTTCGATCGTGTCGCCGTCGATCACAGATGCGATGCCGACGATCGGATCCGCACCAAGCATCGAACCCAGCAACGGCGTCAAGGATAGGGCAGGCCCGCCCTCAGAAACGAAATAGCCTGCGACGCCCAGCGCCGTCACAATCGCCAACAGCCTCTGCGGCTGTCGAAAGGCCGACCGCCTAGCATTTCGTTTTAAACGCATGAGGTATCCCCCGACACCATTGGCGGATCATGCCGTGATTGGCCCCTGTTGTCGAATCCGTCGAGCGAGCGGCCGAATGCAATGCTTTGCTGAGGCCCAGATAGCAACGGCGCCGGGGAATTCATCATCACGCCGCCGCCGGCCCCGCTTGAGCCGCTGACGCCAGAAACGCCATAACTCCTTGCCGGGTGATCCCGTCAGCCCTTCTTTTGCTTTTTAGCGCCGACTCTGCTCTTCTCGTCCAAAAGATGGGAGTGGGACAATGACGGCCGAAATTGCTGTAATAAACAAAACGGCGGTTGCTTTGGCGGCTGACAGCAAAGTCACCCTGTCCAGGGGCGGGAAACAAAAGACTTACGACACCGTCGATAAGCTTTTTTCGATTTCGAAAACGGAACCCGTTGGAGCCATGATATATGGGAATGCCGAGTTCATGCGGTTCCCGTGGGAGACGATCCTCAAAGAATACCGCCGCAGAAAGCCAGGAAAGCGGTTTGACACGGTTTTCCTCTGGACCGATGACCTTTTCGAATTCTTGCTTACATTTTTTTCGTTCAACAGCGATGATGAAGACATCGCAGCGCTTACAATTGTTGAGACATGGCTTCAGCACTACATCGACGGCTGCGCGATCGCGGCCAAGGGTCCAGAAGAATTCAAAACTAATTTTGCCGAAGAGATCAGGGCTGCGACCGTTGAGCTGAAAGGTATCGACGACTTCATCTCCGACGAAGAATGGGCAACTTTGATCGCTCGGCTGGAGCCGAAGCTAGATGCAGTCCTGAAACGCGGCATTTTGGAACAGATGTCGGCAATCATCGAAGAATTAAAAGTATTCGCGGAGCTCGTTATCCGAAAGGCTCACCCATCCCCTGCCGCGTCAGGCTTGGTTGTGGCTGGGTTCGGAGAGAAAGAGCTTTTGCCGTCGCTCCATGCCTTTCGGATCGACGGAATACTTTGCGGCCGGATCAAGGCGTTCGAAACTGATAAATTTGATGCCACCCGTGAAAATCGAGGTGGGGTAATGCCGTTTGCGCAAACGGACATGGTTGATCGATTTATGCAAGGCATTGACCCAGAATACGCTGTCCAGCTTCATGAAAGCATTAGAGGGCTGCTTTATACCAGCGCGATCGATACCGCCGTGGCTCTTGGGCACTCAAAGGCAGACGTCGAGAGAATGAGCGATGCCTTTTCTGCCGCCACTCAAGCGGCTGTCGACAAGTTTTGGGAATCTCACCAGCGAATTCGGCGGGAACGGTTTGTGTCGCCTATTGTTGATATGGCGATGAGCCTGCCAAAGGATGAACTGGCGAATTTGGCTGAATCCCTTGTAAGTCTGACATCTCTGCAGCGTAGGGTGTCGCGGGAATTAGAGACGGTTGGTGGCGCGATTGACGTTGCCGTGATCTCAAAGGGCGACGGTTTTGTATGGATTAAGCGGAAGCACTATTTCCAAGCGGATCGAAACCTGCGCTTTGTAAATAGCTATTTCGCAGAGCATGGCGGGAACAGCAACGGAGGACCAGTGGATGAACATGCAGCAGCGACGACAGAGTGACACGGGCGTGCGGATTGCATCTTCGTTTGTTGAGCAGAGGCGTGCGATCAAAGAAGTGACAAAGCAAAGCGTAGGCCTAGCCTCTCGCGTTTATCAAAAGGCGCTTGAAACCGAACTCAAGAAGGCCGCCGAGCAACCAAAGCCGTCAGATAAAAAGTGATTCTTGTCAGATTGAGCCCGCCGTGCCGAAGGTGCGGCGGGCTTTTTTGCGTCTGGAACAATGGCTTTCGATAATAGTTTGGGCTTCTGCAGCATGTTCTCGCAGACAACGCTGCGATCGGATGGCCCAGCCCGCGTCCTCCCCATCCAGGGCGCGGGCTTTTCGCGTTTCAGGGAACCGAAACGTTCAAAGTTTATTGAATAGCCTGGGGACGTGGGGTTTTTATGAGTGGGGCGAGGCTGGCGTTTATCCCTCCGATGGAACCCAAGCTGGTCGCCAAGCCGCCCGGTGGCGAGGACTGGATTCACGAAATCAAGCTCGACGGCTACCGCTCCCAGATCGTCATCAATGGGCCTGACGTCCGCATCTACACGAAAACCGGCATCGACTGGTCGGCCAAGTATCGCGACCTGGTCGACGCCGCGAAGGAACTGGATCTCGACAGCGCAATCATCGACGGCGAGACCATCGTCACCAACGAAGCCGGCCTGCCAGACTTTGCCGCACTTCGCAGAGCGATCACGCAGCGCCAGCATGATCTCTATCTCGGCGCCTTCGATCTGCTGCACCTCAACGGCCAGGATCTGCGCGATCTAGCTGTCGAGGAGCGGCGTGATATCCTACATGGATTGATCCCGACCGACAGCCGCATCCAGTTCAGCGAGGAGATGCCTGGCGATGGCGACGCGGTGTTCTATCTCGTGGACCAGGCCGGCCTCGAGGGAATCGTTTCGAAGCGCCGCGGCAGCAAGTATCGTAGCGGCCCGACAACGAACTGGCTGAAGACAAAGAGCTTCACCGTCGACGAATTCGAGCTGCTTGGCGTCGAGCGTGAGCGGGGCAAGGCGGCGTTCGCACTTTTGGCCGAGCCCGGCACCGGGAACTATGCCGGTTCTGCCTTCATCACATTGGGCCATGACATACGGGAACGACTGTGGAAGCGCGTCCAGGAACACGCCGGACCGCCGCCCAAGGCCATGAAGAAGCGGCCGGCAACGCAATGGGTCAAGCCCGGGATGAAACTGCGCGTCAAGCATCTTCGTGGCGAGCACGGCCACATACGTCATGCAACGCTGTTGGGTTTCAGTGACGAGGAGTAGCGCCGTGTTGGCGGGACTTCCGGCTCGATCCGAAATGCCGACGGCTTGCTGGGGCGCGGTCTGTCAGGTGATCTCCGATCAGGAACTGCAAGGGCGCGGTCGAGCCTGGTATGCGGCAGCGACAGTGTGACGCTTCAACCGTGCGTTCGAGCTTTGGCGGGCGAAAACGCACGAAGACCGCCGAAAGCCGGCGCGTGAAGACCAGGGCGATGCCGTCCCGCAGAATGATCTGGCTGCGCTAGCCGTTCCACTTGGCCTCGAAGCACCACTCGCCCCGGCCGGGTGGCTCGTAGATAGCTTAGGCTGCATCGGCTCAATCAATCCGATCTCCCCGCCGCCTCTTCACGCTGATCCACGCATGCCCGCTGAGGATTTAGGAACGGAATGGCAGCGCTCTAGAGAGGCCCTGAAAGATTCGACTCACCGTTTCGGTGAGCGTATAAAATGCTGTCAGGTTGAATAGGCTATTAAAAGTCACGTTAGTTGAGAAGTCATAGGGGAAAGTCAGACTCTCATCGCATAGCAGGCCCGTAAGATTCTTGCAGATCAGAGGCCCTTGCATGAAACGGTTTTTCATCCTCCTGTTTGCCGCTGCCGCAGCAGCTCTCGCCGGCACAAGCGTGACGGCCGGAGAATGGGAGCGTAGGGTAATATCCGATTGTTTTTTCGCGAGAGGCGCGAGGACCGGGTGGCAGATGCGGCACTGCTCTGGGTTTGACGTGCCTCCCCCTGTCCTGCAGAGCTGCCTCAATGGAGGGCCTTGTTTTGACCCGGTGGTCAGAAGAGCTCCGCCGTTGATTCTGCCCTTTCCGGGGCCGGAGGTAAGGGAAGATCCGTTCGCTGACGACGATCAGGAAGGGGGTGTTCAGCCACGCTTTAAGCGCGTCTACAAACGACCAATCGGCTCAGCTCAAGAGGTCGCGCGGGCCTGCGCTGAAGAGGTGGATCTTGATGACGTCGTTGCATTCACAGCCTGCACTGGTCAGCGCGTCATTCTCTCCGAAAGCCAGCAGACATTCATTCAATGCGCCGAGAAAAATGCGAGTGGTAACACCGGTAAGTTCGCGACGTGCGTCCTAAAAGGCCAGCTCAGCAAGGACCAGCGCGCCGCCGCCGAATGCGCGATGGAATCGGGCGGTGACACTGACAAGTTTGCCAGTTGTGCCGCTGACCATTTCCTGGACGAAGAGCTGTCCGACGAGCAGCAGGCGGCGGTCGACTGCGCGATGGAGGCCCAAGGCGATGCCGAGAATTTTGCCAGTTGCGCAGCCACCGAAATTATGGGCGGTGACGTCACTCCTGAGCAGGCCGCTGCTGTCGCGTGCGCGGCTGAGTCGCAAGGAGATGCGACTTCATTTGCCACCTGCGCCGGAACCAAGTTGCTTGGTGCCGGGCTCAATCCCGAACAGCGCATAGCCGTCCAATGCGTGGTGGAAACGGGAGCGCAGCCCTACGCTGCCGCGGCTTGTATTGCAGTCCGCCTGACACTGCGCGAGCTGGAAAAGTGCCTGGAAGGCGACTTTGGAGGCGATGGCTGCTTTGGCGATGATAACGATCTTCTGGGGAAGAACGGTTGGACTATGCGGACATTATCCAACGCAGTCAGTGACATCATCAACGGGCCGGGCGAAAATCATGAGCTCTTTGGCAGGAAGGGATGGCTAGGAAGGACGCTTGAAAACGCACGTAGCGACATTGAGAATGGCGCCGGAGAGACCAACGATGCGGTCGGAAAGAAGGGCTGGGCGTGTCAGCGACTTGGCTGCGAGAATTGGTCCCCTTTTTAGCCCTCCCGTTTCGCGACCTTTCATTGGATGGTTCTGATCAATTCCAAGAGCGTTGCGACCACGTCGTCAATGAACCACAGGACAAGTAGTCCCAACATCACGACCGATATCGCTGCGAGCGGTCGCGCAATGCCTGCTTTCTCCGCGCTCTGAAGCCATATAAAGAGCGGGGCGAACACGAACGCCATCCACGCTAACGTGGTTGCCAGTCCCATCACTAGCAAGGTCACAGAGCCGCTCGCCTCGGCTGCGGCCAAAATTACCGCAATCACTATAAAGTTGCGGACGACCTCTAGAAGCCGTTTCGCGACAAGATCGACCGTGCGCCATCGTCCAACGGACCGCTTCCGCCGCTCCTGCTGTTCTGCCGTCATCAGACCATTACGCACCAATTCATTCCCCGGCCTAAGCGGCCCGCGGTCTCCGCTGCCCGCACCCACGACTGCGACAATATACGAGAGAGCAAGCATTGCTTGTTAATTCGGCTTCCATGCACGTATCATCGCGCGAGCTATCACGAGCTGCGCCTCGACCTTGGCGCTTTCCTTTCGGGTCATGTTGCTTCAAAGACCGCATGATCTCTCCACGCGGTCCATCCGGCTTCAATCATGCAGTCGACGATCGCCTGAAAGCCCGGCTCCATGGCCTCCTGGCAATCGATCTCCCGATCGGATATTCGCCCTGTCGTCTTGGCGGTCTGATCACCCACACCTCCTCATAAAAAACGCTCCCCTTTGGCTCGGTGGTGTTTCCGTCGGGCAGTATGCCGCCCTTGACGATCCGGTCAAAAACTCATCTTTCGCCCCTAGACTTTCCAATCAAATTGCCTTTGCGCCGAGCGACTATGTCCAATGCGGATTGCACATCCCGATCGATCTGCTCCCGCCGCGCCATGAACCAATTCTTAGCGCCTGGATAGTCAGCCGCCGATTCCCCGGAGTCCGAAAAAAAACCTAGCGTATTTTGGGACAAGGCAAGGATACCTTGCTGCCCCAATACAACGAAAAGAGTGACACGTGTTTCGGCGGAATTGTTCTCAAGCCATTTGGCGACCCCGATACCGACCATATTGTTCTGTAGGTCCTTCATGATTTCCAAAGTCGTGTCGGGCTTTCCGCGTTTCACATAGAGTTCAGCAAATTCATTGATCATTCCACACCGGACGACCATCTCTTCGGCTATTGTCTCTGAAAGCCCGAGAAGCCTCAGTCCGGAATAGAGATAGGAAGACGCCGAAGCATGCTTGAGGGCGTTGCGATAGGTCCCGTCAAGACCTTGCTCAGTCACGATCCGGCGGACGCTCACTTCGAACCAGCCGTAAAAAGCGAGCGGCGGCAAAACGATCAGGAGCGCGAGCGCTAAGAGCTTCCTCATCCTACGATGCCGTCAGAACTCATCTTTCGCCTTCTGGTAAGGGATCATCAGCGCTTTCGGATAGGTCGCGCGGCGCGCGACCAGGATACGGGCCAGGATTGACATTGTGACGTCTGTCAAAATGACCATCTCACCGGCCCGGCTTCGTTTCCATCACGGCACGATGGTGACCAAATGTTTTTCAAACTTAAGCTGCTGGACGTGGAGATCTCTCGGTTGGAAGCTGAGATTTAAAATGGTTGAACGATGCGCGGACCGGTCACCAAGATCAATGCTCAATGAATAGAGTGCATCCTGTCGGCGATCCACATCCTGAAGGCGAGCCTTTCTGCGTCAGCTTGGACCGGAGTCTTAGCTCTCGTGTCATCAGATCGCTCTTATGTCTCTCGTGTATCTCGATCACGCTTGAAGCAACCGGCTGGTTTACTCTTCAGGCTGAAAAGTGGAGGGCGGCGACTGCGCCTGAACGCACTCGGTATCGGCGAAGTTGCCAGCTTGTCGCCTTCGACCGCTCGTAGGTTCGAGACTGTCAGATCACCCAGAGAGGTGCGAACATTGGGAGCATCTCAACGGGCCAGAAAATCGGCATTGCCAGAAGCCCATCCCAATCGGAGCCTTTGACCGGATTTTAGGGTCAGCACGTTGGCGGTGTCGGGTATCGCGTCTAGACCTAAGAGACGCAGAAACCGCGCGAAATCTTCGAACCACATTCGCTGGGGCGAGAATGAATGAACGACCATTGCGGCCTCGTCGGTTTTGAAGCGCCGCGCCTCGATAAGAGCCGATGCCGTCCGGTGCATCAGTTGATACCGAATATTGGATGGCGGGACTTCATCCAATCCCAGCAAGCTGCACAGATGGCGCATGCGTTCCCGTTTGCCTTGCGACGGGTTCGAAAACCAATCGCCCACGGTAGGCCCGAACGGCTCGTTCACCTTGCCTTCGATGGTTGCAGCACAAGTCTTGTCGCCAAACCGGATAAGCGCGAACACGTCGTTCTGGCTGTCACGATTGCCACCGTCGAGTGGCACCTTGTGTTCGGGCAGGGCCAACAGCAACTCCGCCGGAACGCCGAACATTCGAGCGATCTCGTCTGGAAGGCCGCCACTGTCCTCCCAACAGTGCGCGAGCGTCTTTGCCGAATAGCCCGTTCGCCATTGCTTCTCGGGTTCCGCAAGAAACGCCTGCCAGCTCGACGGGCCTTGGCTGGGAAGATAAACCCGCGTCCTATGTCGCTCACGTGCGGGTGCCACGAGTTGATCCACAGCTCAAGTATCCCTTCCCAAACGAACGAAAGTTTTTTGCCACCACTCCACGTCGGCCAACCCTTCGGCGACCATATGAGCGATACATGCTCCGCCGCGTATACCAACTTTGTCACATCGTAGGAGGGATCGAATGACCTTCCGTAAAACAGACAAGTAAAAGTTGAAGCACCTCATGACACCTGGCGGGATTGAAGGCTCCGATACGTTGACCGAAGCGGAAAGCTTTGACCCTGCAGCCAAATCGGATACTCATCACCCCCTTTGAGAGGTTGGGGGATTGAACGTGAAGTTTGCACTGGTCGGTGGCGAGCGCCGAGAACCCGAGCCGACCCTCACCGGGCAGTGCCCCGGTTGCGGCGAGACGGTGACTTCGAAATGCGGAACACAGCGTGTCTGGCATTGGGCGCATAAGGGGCTGCGAACCTGCGACCCGTGGTGGGAGCCTGAGACCGAATGGCACCGGCGCTGGAAAAACCTGTTTCCGGTCTCGTGGCAAGAGACGGTCCTACGATCAGAAACGACCGGAGAGCGCCACATCGCAGATGTAAGAACGCCGGACGGTCTTGTCATGGAGTTTCAGCACTCCCCGGTCACTCCTGCTGAACGAATATCAAGGGAGACCTTTTATCGGAACATGCTCTGGATCGTTGACTGCAAGCGGCTAAAGAGGGATCGTCCAAGGATAGACAAGAACCTGTCGGACTGGCGCAGGCTGCCGGAGGGGGATGTTCGAACGACCCACTCGCCCGATGAATTCTTGCCACAGCAGTGGCTCGACTGTTCCGTGCCTGTATTGTTCGATTTCGATGGCTTGGACATAGACTATCACTCGGATAGCCATAACCATCTGATCTGCCTGCTACCCAACCGCTTCATGGATGAAGCAGTTTACTTCCCCGTGGAAAGATCCACATTGGTGAGCGTTGCTAACAACGAAGCCTCAATCTTCGATTGGCTAACTGTGCATCAACGTCTCTTAGAAAGTAGAATGCAAGCTCGCACGGCGTCCCACCGACTGCGATCGTCCTACCGCAGGCGTTGGTATTAGCGTCCTCCGTTTGGTCAAGAATTGCGCTAGTTGCGCCAAGCGGCGCCAAGGACAAAAATCGGGACATTCCCCAGCTACTCGCCACCGCCTTGGCGAGGGCATCGCTGGAGGCTCTGAAAATCCGCCGTGATCGGCCTGCCGATGAAGGTCGTCTAGGCTCTGATATGTGGGGTGTATCAGAGGTTAGAAACCTATTTCGCGTAACGAATAGCGATGAGACTTTTCGCAACCAGAGTTTGGGGAACGAGCTTCGGGCGCATACCGCTTGCGACGTTTACGATGGAGGGTCATCAGCAACGACTGTTGCGACTGGCAGATCGCGGAGACCGCCTCGTTTTTGTCGGCACACAGACCGAGCGGACCGACGAAGAAAACCGAGGGCGCTTGCTTGGCATGGGGGAGATCGGTTTTGAACCCCTTCGCACGCTCGACTTCATTGACCGTCAGGACCTTGACCCTCGCGATTTCGATGCCGATGACCATTTCCGCTTTCCCTACGCCGTGCCGCTGGTCAAGGCGTGGCGGTTCACTCCAGCGCCGTTTTTAACAGACGTGCTGTCCAAGCAACTTCCCATGTTGGCTACTCCGGGCGTCGTGGAACTCGATGCCTCGGATACCGATAGCGTTCTGGCTCTTGTGTCAGAGGAAGTGCAGCTTCCCGCGCTTCCGGCGTTGGCGAAGATGCGTCGCCTGAACCAGTTCTTCCGTCCGACCACTGGCCCCAGACCAACTGACGCGATTTACAACGTCACGCGCAGCGCACAGGAAACCAGTTGGACTTACGCGCTGCGCTATGGAAAGCGGAATATGTTCAAGGTTGGCCACACGAGCGATGTGCAGGATCGCTTGGCTTCGATCAATCAGCATATTCCCGTGGAGATCGGCGCGGAATGCTGGTCGGTGGCTTTACAGCAGAAGTGGGAAACTGCGTCCGGTGCCTACGACATGGAACAGCGAGTATTCGTGCTTCTGGCGGCGAAACGCTCGGGGTTTGAGCGCATTCAGTGCACCGAGAGAGAGCTTCAAAGCGCGTGGCAAGGTGCGCTGATGGATGTTCTCAATTCACCCAGCCCGACCTCCAACTAGAGAACTGCTCCGGCTGCGTTGCTGGTGAACATGTCGCCGTCGCGGATGTAGCGGGCGAGCATGGCGTCGGAAGCGTGGCCGGCCTGCGACCTGATCTTGAAGCTGGAGGCTCCCGCCATCGCTGCGCTGGTGGCCAGTCCGGCCCTTAGACTGTGGCCTGAATACTTGGAAAGCCAAATTTCTTAGCTCATACCGCCAGTGAACGAAATGAGAACAAAAGAGTCAAGCGCACCATTGACGAAAGCGGAATATGTTCCTTATTCGTGTGTATCGGAGGGGACGAGTGCGCGGCTGCTGAAAAGCGTCGACCGGCGAAGCGATGGCAAAAAGGGCGGAAGACAATTTTCGGATTGAAGTTTGGGATCGCGACGAAACGCAACTTGTCGAGACGATCTGTCGCTCCCCCGATTCCATGGTCAGCCAGGCCGCCTGGCAGGCCGCAATCAGGCGCCGCCCGGGGATGCTTTTGATCCACTACAACAGTAGACATGTGATGGAGAAGATCCTGACACCAGGCGAGGCCAAGGCCGACCCGCAGACCATCGTCGATGGCAGCGTGCACGCGGGCCTCGATATCGCGCTTGGCGACCTGCGCGATTGGCATAAGCTGCGTGCCTGGTGCAAAAACTGCTCGCACCACGCCGAGGTAAAGCCAACCGTGCTTGTTCGGCGCTATGGCAAGAATGCGCTGTTTAACACGGTCGAGAGAGCGCTTTTCTGCACGAGTTGTGACAGAGGCGGACCGGTAAGGCTGGAAATTCACAAGCTGCCTCGGAATTGAAGGCCAGAGAAGCACATCGATGGCGACTCGCACCGATGTGACGCCAGGCTTGGCGCGATAATCGACGCTGGGCATAGCGGGTTGCGCATTCCGCTGCCAGGAGCGCGGCCCAAAGCGTCTTCCATGGCACGTTGAACGACTCGCTTTTTATCCCGTTCTCAGCTTCACTGAAGAGTGAGTGGGGGAAGAGAAATGGCACCAATATTAAAGCGCCCGTTGTGCGAGCTATTTTCTGCATTCCTCTTCGGCGCTGCACTGTTAATTTCGGGGTGTGCTACTCCTTACATCCCCCCGAAGATTGAAGAGCCTGGCCAGAACAACGCGTCTAGCTTTGGCGGTATAATGAGCTTTGCCAAGCAGCAAGACCTACGGGTTGTATGGGTGCATGGGATGTGCACTCACAAAGAAGACTGGGCAGATAATCGTCACGCGCTTCTCCAACAGGCAATCGCAATTGGGTCGTCTAGGCGAAACACTATGTATGGCCCAGCGCGCGCCGCGCGCGTCACGTTCGACCATGATGTGAACGGGCATGCACTCGAACTCCGTTATCTCGTCTGGTCACCGCTCGCGGCCGGCGCAAAAATCGCGATTGGGCTTGATCACAATGATGAATTGAAGCGTGCCAGCCTGAACAGGGATCTCAAGAAAGGTCTAATCGACGACTGCTTTTCCGACGCCGTCATCTACACGGGCATTGCTGGCAACCCGATCAGATCCTGGATGCGTTCCGAAATCTGTGACGCTCTGGGCGGCAATATTTCAGCCGCGGGCAAGTGCGTTATCGACGACAGCAAGCCGCGACGGAAGACTGTGCTGGTCGCCGAAAGCCTTGGCAGCAAAATACTCTCCGACGCGATCGTATCGATTTGGCAAACCACTCCGGCATCGGAACAGTCGCGGATTGCCCAGCGCATTGGCGATGTCCAGATGGTGTTCCTGCTGGCAAACCAGATCCCTCTCCTGAACGCCGCAACCTACTCTCCAGACACCGCCAAGATTGCAGCTGACAGATCGGCGGATCGCGCCAGCGGATCGCTCCTCGACGTGTTCGCCAGCGCACGAGTTCGAAAGAAAAAGACGTTTATCGCGGAGCCGTCCGGCCCCATCCGCTTTGTCGCCTTCACGGATCCAAATGATCTATTGAGCTATCGGCTCTTCCCCAAAGCGTATCTGCCGGAGGACATGAAAATTACCAACGTGATTGTCTCAAACGATCAGACATACCTCGGTCTGTTGGAACGCCCGGACACCGCCCACTGCGGTTATGGCTGGAATTCCGCGGTGATAGCTACGGTCGCGGAAGGCTACGATGGCAAACGGCTAGGATCGATACCGATCAAAGTCCCACACTCGTGCGGGCTCGGCGGGTAGCACGCTGCGGGGCAGCGAGCCACCCTCTCCGCCAGCATTAGTGCTGCCGGGCAGGACGCGGGCGCGTTCTGCGGCTCGCTCATTCCGACAAACGCGTTCGATACCGAGCAGCTCGAACTAGCCGACGGCGTGGCCTATCTTCAGCCATTTCGTAGACGGGCCGCTGCGTGCCCTAACAGGTGGCGCCAGGCCTTCCGCCCATGCCGGTGGCCGAAGTTCAACCGTGGAACCGTCGCTCACAGTAGCCGGAGTTGCGGCGCCTAGCTCCTTCAAGGTGGCAAATACCATGCCCTGCATCACATTTTGAACCCGGCGTTGTTGGCCCAATTCGTCAAAAATCTGCGCTAACGCCGATGCTATTTTATCTTCCGTAGGAGGGGCGCCGGGCGAGCCATCTGCATAGTCGGTCGAAATCCAGCGATACTCCTCCTCCAAACTGGGCCACCATACTTCGAATGTTTTTTGAAGGCGGGCGTCGTCAATGGGCGACTCAGAGAGCGCGTTCACTGCCTTTACCAGTTTCCGGAGACCCTCCTTTTCAAACTTGTTGTGCTGAAACTGTTGCAACGGGCTATCGAGTAGCGAAAGCGGGTCCATGTTACATAGAAGCGGAGCCACCTTTCCGTGGAATATGGACAATGCGCCTGCCTCGAAAAGAACCCAAGGCGCGGTGAAGTTCGACTTTGTCAACACAACAATGCCAAAACGGGCTTCGTTCAGGTTTGTGGCTATTCTGGCGAGACCCCGATCGCCTGAAGCGATGTCCGTTTCGGACATGAAGATATCGGCAAACTGCAAAACGCTCGGAAGCCAATCCTTTAGAGCGAGAGCTATCCGCTTACTCTGCTCCCCCGACCAACTCACAAAAACTTTCATTTCGGATCCTCGCTAAGTGCAGAAACTAGCACATTCGGCGCATAGCAAAAGAGGTGACGATCAGCTCATTGGCCGGCCTGCCGCGACCGCCACCCACCGAATAGGACGGCGCCACCTCCTCGATGTCGTAGCCGGAGACCTGCTTGTTGCGCTCAAACGTCCGTTTGTCGTCGATGGGCCGCGCGATTCTGCCGGCCGTGTCAGAATGCGAGTGACGAAGCCAGGCCGGAAAATCGTTGCTTCGAAGGGGTGATACACAGCGTCTCGTTTCCGCGTGCGCCTGCGCCACCTCCGGGGCGAGTGGCTAATTATAATTAGCCTGCCAGTGATCGCCATTCGCCGGCCGATGGAATTCAGAGATCGGCAAGGCACCGGCCTTCGCCACGGGCGGCATCGTCGGCAGGAACAGCTTCGCCAACACCTATGCGCCGAACCTCGCCATCAACGTCAGCGGTTCCGGCAACCCCCGGCAGGACGCGCACCTTGCCAGTCAAATCGCGGAGCATGTGGACAGCACCCTAAAGGCCAATCAGGCGAAGGACGGCTGCATTCGGGCAACAGGCCGGAACGGATGATCCCTCTAGCGGCTTGTGCTGTTGCCGAAAGCCATGCGGATGCCAAGTCCGACGATGAAGCAACCCGCGATGCGTTGCTGCCAAAGCCTGACACGTGGACGCGCCATGATCCACGCTCCTACCGTGCCGGACGCGAGGGCGTAGGTTCCAAGCACAAGGACACCCGTCATCTTTTGCGTTGCGCCTAGCAGCAGCAGTTGCATCGTCACGGACCCTCGATGCGGGTCAACGAATTGAGGCAGGAACGCAACCATGAAGGTGATGGGCCACGGGTTGACCAAGTTGGCGATCATGCCTTCGCGTGCTGCCGCAAGGGGCTTTACCGGTCGTGTCTCATGTTGCGCGGTGGCATCCGGTGACGTGAAAATCAGGCGCGACCCCAGCCAAACGAGATAGGCCGCTCCCATCCATTGGAGCGCTGCGAATGCGAGCGGGGAAGCTCTTAAGAGAGACGAAACCCCTAGCGCGATCAGCGGGAGTTGCACCATTCCCGCACCGACTGTCATTCCCAGCACCGTGAACAGGGCAACGTCGCGTCCTTGTCCAATGCCACGAGCCATGACAAGCATGCTGTCCGGTCCCGGCGGCATCTGCATGAAGATGACCGTCCCGACGAATGCTATCCAAAGTGCTGGGTCCATCTTGGCCTTTGCCTCACACGATCTACCCCCAATCGTCTGGGCGGCTTTGAAGTTCCCATGCGACACTGTGTCGTTTTCGATGAGTGACGCGCTCTGGTTGGGCGAGTTCTCTGAAGAGGTGAGCTTTGAAACGCCGCACCGATGCTTGATTAGAAACACCAGCAGGCCAGAGTTGGAACGCATGCGAAAAAGGGGCGCGGTGTGATCCCCGCCCCCTTTCGTCGATCAACGATCAATCAGGCTGGTGAGACCGGCGCAACCTTACCTGTTGCACCTTCGAACAACCCCTCCAAGAAGACCACCCGGATCTGAAGCTCCAGACGGGTCATTATTTCGATGCGCTTCTTTGACCGAGGCTTTTCACCTGTGAGCAATTCGCCTTCAGTAAGCTGCATTGAAGCACCCGCGATCGAGGGGCTTGAGTGGAAGCGCCGGCTATGAATGGCCTGCGATCAACCATCCCCGCCACCTCGCCGCCAATAGCTTCTCTGCAAGCGTGAGTGGCGGCAGAGGCGATGGCATCCCCATAGGATACGGGCCGTTGTGCATATTGTAGAAGCCGAGCGAATTGGCTTTGCTTCTCCGGTTCCCGATCAGCAGGGCGAGGGTTTCGCGAGTGAGCTCGGGCCATGGATCATTGAGCCTGATGTTGTGGAGGATCGTTTGATGGATCTCCTTGACCACTGCTTCGGCATCGAAATTTTCGCCGTAGAAGAGGGCTGTCATCACGTCGAGTAGTGTGACAGGGAAATGATCGATGTCATCATCCGGAGGGTGGCTGTTAGCATGTGCAATCAATTTCTCAATTGTGTCGCGGTCGATAAGCGGCAACTGGCCTTGTAACGACCCTATGAGTGCTTGCAGGATCCCGATTTGCCCCGCTCCTATGCCTTCGACGTTCTTGAGCAAAGCTTCGGCCTTCCCTAGCAGAGCTTCGGCATTCTCTAACTGATCTTCGAAAAACTCGCGCTCACTGCCAAATTGATCGATAACGTTGGTCATGATAATCTTCTCCTTGTTATCGGCGGGATTAAGCCCTGCCGTTGGCTACATCGCCGGAGTGAGATCGGGCTGAATCGAAAAACACTCCGGCGAATTCCTCGCTGTCAGTCGGGACGCTCTGCCTTCACCTGTATGGAAGGGAACACGAACCGCGTCGGCGCTCGTAGTTGGGTCTGGATCGCCTTCAGACGGTCGATCTCGGCGATGGATGCCTTCAGCGCCTTAACGTCGCCTCTCGGCAGGTTGGCACTAGCCTCCAGGGCTTCATCGATCGCCCTGTCGACCTCTGCCAGCTTGTATTGGTTGATCAGCACCGACAGTTCATCGGCGGCGTCGAGGCAAGCGCCCAAAATGCCTACCGCACGTTCAAGCGCAGTGACCGGCTCGTCGCGATGATACTCAGATTTGAAGGTCTGGATTTCCGTTCTCAAAAAGTTCGGACCGGATATGTGGACTCCGTAGGCATCGAAGCTGGCATCGAAAGAAAAGTGACGATCCCCAACAAACTCGGAAAATGACCGCTTCAGATAGCCGGGCTTAGTCGGCGTGGCCTTCGCCGCCGCCAGTTCGGCCGCCTTCTGGCGTTCGCGGTAGCGTTTCTGTTTTTCGGCGGGCGTAAGAACCATGATCGAATCTCCGGTAGCAGTCACGGTTCTGGTAACATGGTGACCGTTACCGTGTCAACGGAGATTCGTCCAAGCTTCGCCCGGTCCACATCCTCGTGCACTATCTCGACGGGTCTGCCAGACGACTGTTATGACGAGCCAGGGTTCGCAGGCGAGCTCACTGGCGAGCTCGAGCACCGGACTGCTGCAACTGGACCGCAGCACACTATGGCGCTCTCTGGCGGCCATCCCTGACAGCGTGGCGAGTGATTTCGGCGCCCTGCGACCGGATGCACTCTTGCGACATCTCGCTGACCCTCCCAGACATCGGTTGGTTCATGGAATTCCGCCGACTACTCAAAGACGATGTGCCGTGAATAAACGGTCATCGAGAACGAGATCGAATGAGAGAACCATCGGACACGGATCGCAGCACCTGGGGCCCTCTAGCAGCGAAACGAACGACGAATATGGTTGAGCGCCAGTCTCGGATGTCTCCCAAGCACACGCATTCGGCACAGGTCAATGCGCCTATTTAGGTGTGGTCTGTCAGAGGTTTACGGGAACATCGGCCTAGGAACTACGCAGGACATGAAATAGGCCTCTTGCGGTATCGAGACTTCTAGCGCCCGATCATCCTACACTTCGGCCCATACAGCAGTCTGCCTCCGACGCGGAGCGCCTCCTGGATCCCGCCTTCGTTGACACTTTTCCAAAAACTTGGATTTCGGACGGTTTTGTCAACCTGATGTAAACTTAGGGTAAAGCAGACTCTTATTTCGCCTAAGAGAACGCACGTTTCTGGTTGACAGAATTCGTTGCGGATCACGAGTGATCGATGGCCCAAGTTGACGTTTGTCAACGTGGGCATGCCTGACCAGGCCTGTTCCCTTCAGACGGCCAGCCTGCACCCCACGCGAAGCGGTGCATTGAGGGAATACTTGTCTGCCGCAACAAAGAGCATCCCCTTGATCTAACCAAGAAAATCCTAGGACTTCCATCTTTGGGGTTCATCCCGTGTTAGAAACAAAGTCGATTGGTTCCTAGGAACCCCGGCGATCATCTGCTGCTTCCTCTCACGGCATCCAGAACCGGCACCCGTGGTGCACTCGCAGACGGGCGCTTACTTCACTGATCCCGCTAGATTAGCGGGACTGACCGAACATGCGCCCCATGCTCGCGGTCTGCGCTGGAGCCGGAGGGCTGTCGCGCATGACTGGCATTAAGACCGATGGCACAAAGGTCGACTCCTGGAGCCGGCGAACCATCGTGCTAGGGCGCATCGCCGGTTCTTGGAAAATCATCCACGAACATGCCAGCTTCCCTATGGCAATGGACGGAAGTGGGCGCGCTGTGACGGATCTCTTGCCGTAGTTCCGGAACGCCTAACGTCCTCAACAGGAATGTCGGCTTTCACGCGGCAAGGGCTCGTAGGTGAACGGTCGATTTGGCGGCGCGTTGCTGACAGTCAGCCTTTTCACGGGAGCGAACCAGCAGCTTCTGGGGATCGAAAAGCAATGGCAGACATTCGACAAGGTGGGACTGTGGCATCAGACTGGTCCCATTTGCGCCTTCGCGGCAGCGCGCTGACTCGAAAAATGGGCGGAATACCAACCTTCGCTGTGGTGCAGGCCGTCAACGGAGGACGGGAGGGGTCGGCGAAATGACCAGGATCGGCGCAAAGTTGCCCTCCATCTTGCGGAGCGCGCAACTCGGCTGTGGATCAAATCGGGGTTCAATGTGAGAGACGGCTTACCTGCCTCCGTCCACTCGATCGGAAACCCGCGCATGAGCCGCTGAAGCTGCGGTAGGTGGCTGCCGACCATCGAGAATCGCCTCAACAACGTCGGGCTCGAGCAGCGCAGGCCGTAGGAGCTACGCGACGTAGGAGGTCTTGAGCTTCTCTGCCCTGGCCAGTTCACTGATCGAGCCAACGCCGCCGTTTGTCGATCATGTTCTTCCAACGGAAGGCGCGGACGAGAGCAGTGAGCAGCGTGCCATCGCAGAAGCTGGCAAACGCGTAGCCCATTCGCCTTGCGGTTTGAGTCGAGACCTGAAAGGATCGAAGCGAGCCAGATGCGAGAGCACAGCTCTGGCTGTGGGAGCACGCCAGCGTGGTGACCACTCGAACGGAGCGGCGGCTGGCGGCCATCATGGCCGCCGACATCGTCGGCTACTCGCGCCTCATGGAAACCGACGAGGCGGCGACGCTCGCAGCGATCAAGGCGCTCCGGGCGGAGGTGATTGATCCACTGCTCAACGAGCATAACGGACGTGTCGTTAAGCTCATGGGCGATGGCGCCTTGGTTGAGTTCCACTCCGTCGTCGATGCCGTTGCTTGCGCCGTGGCCATTCAGACCAGAGTCGCCGCGCATCAGAGCGTGGCTCCTGCCGAGCGCCGCATAGTATTTCGTATCGGCACTAATCTCGGCGACGTGGTGGTCGAAGGTGATGATCTCTTCGGCGACGGGGTGAACGTGGCGGCGCGCCTTGAGCAGCTTTGCCAGCCGGGCGGCGTGCTCATCTCGGGAACCGCCTACGACCACATGAAAGGCAAGCTCAGCCTGCCAATTGACTTTGCCGGCGCTCAAAAGATCAAGAATATCGCCGAGCCGGTTCGCACCTACAGCGTCAGAATGCAAGGGGCAAAGCTCGGCTGGAGCCTGCGCACTCGCCGCATCCGGCGCTTTCTGCCGATGGCGGCTGCATCCCTTGTTTTGCTTGCGTTTGCGGCTGCTGGAGCGTGGTGGTGGCTGCGGCCGGTTGATACTGCCATCGGCAAGCCGTCCATTGCGGTTCTGCCTTTCAGCAATTATGGCGGCGACGAGGCCACCGGGCGCCTCGCCGACGGCCTCACCGAGGACATCATCACCGACCTCGCGCGTTTCCCCGAATTCCAGGTCGTCGCCCGCAATTCCACCGAAGCCTACAAGGGTAAGCCGGTGGACGTCCGCCAGGTCGCAGCAGCGCTATACGTCGGATATGTGCTCGAAGGTTCCATCCAGCGCCAGGGCAGCCGCGTGCGGATCAATGCGCAGCTGATCGAGGCGGCGTCAGGCAAGCATCTGTGGTCGGAGCGCTGGGACCGGCCGGATGAAGACGTGTTCGCCGTCCAAACCGAGATTTCCGAGCAGGTCACCAACCGGCTCGGTGGCGGCGAAGGGCTGATCCAGGGCGCCGGGCGGGCCGCGGCCAAACGCAAGCGGCCGGAAAACCTGAACGCCTACGAATTCTATCTGCTCGGCACCGAGAAGCTTGCGCAGATTAATAAGGCGGATGTCGAAGAGGCCATTCGCTTGCTCACCCGCGCCGTCGAGCTGGACCCCGGCCTCGCCCGCGCCTGGGTCGAGCTTTATCATTCGCATAGTCTTTTGGCGAGCTTCGGCGTCAGCCCTGAGAGCGAGCGGAAGGCAGCTGTCGAAGCGGCCGAGCGCGCCGTCAGGCTTGATCCGAGCGACGCCGAGGCGCACGCCGTGCTCGGCATGAGTTTTGGCGAAAGGGGCGACCTGGCCCGCGCCAAGGTCGAGTTGGACACCGCCTTGCGTATGGCTCCGAGTTCAGCTGAAATCCTGACCTTCTATATCGGCTGGGCGCCAACCTTCGGGGAACCCGAACGCGGCGTGGAACTGGTCGACCAGGTGATCCGACTCGATCCGAACTACCCATTGTGGGCCACAAACTTCTTCTCCTATGCCTATTTCATGGCCGGCCGCTATGAAGATGCGCTGAAGATGCAGGTGCGCATGACACCGGAAACCTACAACGTCCCCAAGTGGTCGATGCGGTGCGGTTCGTTCGCCGCCCTTGGTCGAACGGAAGACACGAAAGCCTGTGTCGCAGAGGCGCTCAAACGCTTTCCCGATCTGACCATGGAAACCATGGCAAACGAGCCGGGCTACAGCGACGCCGAGCACCAGCGCTTCCTCGAGACAATGCGCAAGGCCGGCTTCCCGGTCTGTGCGAGCCCCGAGGCGCTGGCGAAGTTCGCCAAGCCTCAGCGATTGCCGGAATGCGAGAAAGGGACCGCCAACTAGGCTGCGTCGCAGGAATGTCAAACGGCGTCACCTTTGACCATGCCGGCCGGAATGTCCGCTTCGAGGCGAAGGTAGTGTTTGCCTGTTGGGCCGACATGCTGAACAAAGCTGCCGTCCACCTCGCCGGTAGACGTCAGTCGTCTTTCGGTCATGAGCGCTGGCTGGACCGAATGTCGGGTTTCTGGAGGGAAAATAGATCCCGAAAGGTCCGATCAGGGTCAGATCGCGTCATGCAACACTCGAACTGAACGAAACAAAGGTCGACCTCGGTTGGTCACAGTGATCAGTTCGACGCGGGCATCACTCAGCATCATCGTCCTGCTTCGTGCCGCCCATGTCACCAAAGAGGGCGCGCAATATCTTTCGCAGCACGACCGATATCTTCGGATCCGTTCCGTTCGACACCTTGCGCAGCACGCGGATGAACTCTTTCTCATTGGCTGAAACGCGCTCGCCGACAATTACCTCAAAGGCTGCCCGGTCTCTTTCATTGCCGTCCTGCGTTAGCGCCATGATGAATAGCTCACGAGCATCGGTTTCTAGCGCCTTGGCGATGCTCACAACCCGAAAAAGCGGCACCTTGATTCGACCGGTTTTCATCATCGAAATGACGTTGTCGTTGGTAAGTCCAATCTCCCTGGCTATGTCTCTTTGGCTCTTCCGGTGCCCTAGTTCGTAGATGCGCTTGTCGAGGAATTTGGCAATCTCGGATTGGCGATGTGCATTCCTGCTATCTTTTTTCATGCTCGTTCTCTTTCTTAAGTCTATGATCTTGCTTAATATATATCAGAAAGCGATAGGGTATTTTGACTTCCCAATGATCTATGCAAATTGAATGTTCTTCAATTGGACCATTTAGCTAAGTCTATCACTCAATGATGGTTCGTATAAATCCAATATTTGAGATATACTGTCGAATCTATACATAAGTCATCTATGACTTACTGCGGTCTTGGCGGCCGAGCACACATTGGGGGATCCACGGCGCCCGAAGTTGGCGAGATGGAAACGGCCTAGGGCACCGCCTGTCGCATGGGTAATGCGACTCGGATAAAGGCCATCCTGTGTGGTCGAGAGGCTGCTCGATGGATGGGCCGCCACAGATGAACTACTCGACCAAAGTCGTCCTTAGGGGCATCAAAGACCCGAAGCGCGAGGTCGAGCTGGAATACAGCGCAGCTCCAACGGCAGCTGTGCAGCGGCGGGTTGCCGGAAGAACAGTTGTTCACCCGGTGATCGATCTCGGTGACTACACGTGCCGAGCGGTCATTGACTGGGCCGAGATTGACTTCTGGTTTGAGCACCGGACCCAGTTCCGATTTGTCCGAGACGTTCTCAGTCCCATCATTGGCCGGCAACCTTATGTAGAGCCGCTAGATCCGGAACCTGGAAACGTCAGCACTCAGTTTCGGGTAAAGGTCCAAGAACCGACGCTGGATCTCCTGGGACAATGCGAACGCGCGCTCGACCGAGAATTCGCTTTGCAGATGTATGGGGTGATTCATTCGATCGAGATTAGCCTGGATTTCAAACCGGTGACGCCGTCCTCCGACAAGCTCGGGAGGATGGTGGGGGTGCTAGCCCGGCACCTGTTTCCAGACCGGGATTTCATGACTGTCGGCCCCGACAGACCACGTTTTCTGTCGAATCGAAAGGAACCAACCTTCATCATCGGAGCGAACAACCTGCTCTCATCTCATGCAGACCGACCTGCTCCGATCGATGCGACGTTCTACGTTGGCCGAAGGGATGGGCAGGTCAGGTGGCGAGTGATGGAGAAGCTCATCGACAACCAGAACATCGAAGCTGGAACCTGGGATGATCTGCCTGTCAGCGAACACCGAGCCAGGACTGAAGTGACGCTGGACCGGCAGGAGCTGATCGACCTCGGGATCAACTTCCTAGACGATCTGCGACGATTCAATTTCGCCAGGCTCCAAGGCAGATACTTCCAGTTCATGGTCCCGACGTTCGAGAACCAGTTCGCAGGCAAGCGCCCAGCTCAGAAGGCACTGGAGATCGATCGCTGGAGAAGGTTCGTCAACGCCGGCATCGTCGGCGTAATTGCCATGGAACGGGCGAGGCAGTCGTTCAGAAAGGGCGCCAGGCCGGAGCTTAAGAAGTTGCTGCGAGCTAAGGGGCGCAAGATCCGGCCGGTTACCAGGCTCGGCAGCGGGGCTTCAGGTAGCTTCCTCGCCTACGAGGCGTTAAACGGGCGCGCGGCGATGGCCCTGGAGATGCTGGGGCACTGGGAGGGTGGGTGAGGCTGTGAAAGGCGAGTCCCTACTGCCCAAGTTATTAGGTGCTCTGAGCCACTCATGTTCACGATCCCAGCGCCGCAAACGGCTCCCGTGCATTCATATTCGCGACGGCATGCAGTTTGTGGTGGAAAAAACTTGCCAAACAACAATCGCGCGGAGCACTTCGCACGTTAGCTGAAAACAGCTGTCGGGCTCCTTTGACAGGCCGCCATTTCGCGATCGTCGGGCACTCGGCATTAAGGTCGCATTTTCGCCGCGCGAATGAAGCTCCCACGGCATCACCTCACCCCGTTCGTGATTGCTCTCTACCCCAATGCCAACAGGCATCGCGCGCCTGGCGATGAAACGAGAGCTCGTCGGCGACTGCGAATCCGACCCGCCTAGCGCCAGCTGCAAAGCCACCCAATGCGTTCGCCTCTAGGTCTCCGGTGTCGCGACCGCTCTCATTGACGCAGATTGCAGGCAGCATGGGCAAGCCGCGTGCATGGCAGACATCAAGGAGACGATCCAGGTGCCCATTCGCGCCGCTCATTCGATGCCGGGCCTGGCTCCATTCGACCTTGCTTGCCTTTGCCAGATCGCCATAGGTGACGCACCGCTGTTCGATTGCCGCCTGGGCGAGCAGTTCCAGAGACATGTCGATATTGAGGTGACCTTTTTCCTGACTCCGGCGTGCGCGCTCCTCTAGCAATTGCAGGTAAAGCGGCGCGCTTGTCGCACCCTTTTGCTCGTGGTTGCGTATCCATTGGTCGATTTCGGTATCTGTCTTTTCGGTCAAGCTTGCCATTCGACTTCCCCTCTTGCCCTCTGATTTGCGAGCCCGTGATGTTCGCTCCGTCGCTTCCAAGTGGCGTTACCTCATCTGCGCGAGTGCATCGACTAGCCATTGCGCACTCCCATGAGGTGCAAGGCATGTCCAATGAAATCCTGCAAATCAGCGGAGTGATAGGCCAGCCGCTTGATCTTGTGGCCCTCCGCGTCCCACTGATCCACCTGCGCTTTCTGCTGCCGATAGCGGTGGAACCGACCCCAGATAAACGCCAGCATTTCTGCCCAGATCAACTGCGTCACCTCAGGATATGCCGCCGCTAGGTCCTCGCTTCGGTCACGTCCCACTGCCACCAGTCGGATGCGAAACGGAGCGTCGTTACGGTGGAAGCCTGCCCCGTGGATGTCCGCCGCGGCCGCTTTGATGCGGTCAGGCGGCAGGCACCCGATCGCGGCCAGCACGCGATGAACGTTCTGCTTGTCTTCCCGCGTCCATGGGCCATTCAAGGTGCAAGGCTGATTTGTCTTCACCTCGGCTATGACCACGTCGATCAGGTCACCGGATAGCGCGAGGCTCTGCACGTCGTCGGCCATAATGTCGTTCGGATCATCGAACAAGCGCTCCGCACGAAAGGGAAATCGAACCGCCAACAGATCGGCGTCCGTCCGCTGACCGCCGCGCCGTTCGGGGTGAACCACAAAATTCTCGATCTGGAAGAAGCCATTCAAGCGGAAATACCAATAGGCCACCTTCTCCGGATCGAGGCGCTCCACAGCAGGCCTTGCCGGTGCGCGGCTCATTCCGCCGCCTCCAGCTCTCGATCCTCGGCCGGCGCCAAGGCCTCTCCCAGCAGCGCGTCGAGCAGGCGGCGGCGGGTAGCGGCGGTCGCGGTGAGGCTCGCCTCCAACCGGTCGCACAGCGCCATCAACGCATCGACCTTGGCGACGATGCGATGTTGTTCGGCGAGGGGCGGGAGGGGAATGAGAACCTGTGTTAGAATTTCGAGGTTGATGTTCTTCTGTGCCGTCGCTGGGGCAAATTCCAAAAGGTTCGCTTTTGCGGTTCGGACAAAATATTCAAAATATCTGCCGTTCTCGAACATCGACGCCGGAATGAACCCGACGACGCTGTCAGGAAAACAAGCGTCAAAGCTCAATATCCCGCTGTCCGCGATATTCGCAGCAATCGTGATGCATAGCGTTCCCTTTGGCCATTTGAAACTCTGGGACAGACCAAATTCGTTGTATTTGCTGGTATAGGTCCCAATGACGCCTTGCGATCGGGCAACATCGCCGGTCTGGATCATCAGGTGCTCGCCGCCGTCAAATAGCGCAGGATCATTGCGAGGTCGGTGTTTCGACTTCCCCCTGCCGAATGTGCCAACCTCAGGAAAGCGCGCCCATGCCCATCCAAAGGGCAGTTCGAAGGGCGCTTGATCCAGGTCGACTTCCTGCAGTCGGTCTTGGCGCTTGGCCTTTCCCTCTTGCACCAACTTCGCCTTCTCTTTCGCAATCCGCTTCAGCAGTTCCGAGGCCGGCTCGTCGTTCGCATCCTGCTGCAACAGTTTGCCGCGCATCGCGAGGTTGAGGATGGTCTGGCGTAGCTGTCTGATCTGGTCCGGGCGCGTGGTGAGGGCGGGCAGCGCGTTGAGGGCAAAGCGGGCGTCCGCCTGGAAGGTTTCCGGATCAGGCGAGTTGAGGCGGGCAAGGCTCGCCGCGGCCAGCCGGTCGCGCACGCCCTCGCGGCCTGCCCGCGCCTCCTCCAGCCGGTCGCACAAACCCATCAACTCATCGACCTTGGCGACGATGCGGTTTTGCTCGGCGAGCGGTGGGAGGGGAAAGGGTTGTTGCTCGAACTCGGCATACTTTAAGCTTTGAACGGTCGTGCCGGTTTTCACCAATTCCCGAAGAAGGAAGTCCGTCAGCCCGCGGAACATAATCTGAAGATAGCGCTCCTGCCCATCTAGAAAGGGGGCAAGCACTTTCATGTCTTGATTTGCAGCGGCGGGAACCCGATTGATCGAAACGGGAAAGGTTCGCTTCAAGATGCCGCTTCGAGCGACCATGAAAAGGCAGCCTGGCCGATAGAGCTCTAATCGCGTTTCGGCGAGCCCAATCGCTGAAATCCGCAACTCCGAATCCGTGACCTCATTTAGCTTTATGTCCTTGGGCGATAGCCAAACGATATCGCCGTCCCAAAAGTCAGAACGATTCATCGAGGGGGTCATGCCACCGGACAGTTTGCCGATATCGCAGAGCCGTGCCCAAGCCCAACTCTCTGGCGTTGGCATAGGAAGTTCGTCATGTCGAATAGGTTCGGACGACTTCGGTTTCCTGATCTCCCCTGCCTTCACCAGTCGCGCCTTCTCCTTCGCGATCCGCTTCACCAATTCCGACGCCGGTTCGTCGCTCGCGTTCTGTGGCACGAGCTTGCCGCGCACCGCCAGTTCGAGAATGAAGCGGCGCAGCCTCGTAATCGCGTCGGGTGCGTCGGCAATCTGTTCATAATGCACTAAGAGGCGTTCAGCGTTCATCGGGCGAGCGCCTCGGCGAGGATCACCTTCAACTGATCGCGCAAGCCCGCCGTCTCGGCGTCGGCGGCGGCCAGATCGGCCAGCAGCGCTTCCGGGTCGCCATGGTCGTCGGCCGCAGCGTGCGGGTTCTTGAAATCAAGATTGTAGCCGCGCGCCTTCACCTCCTCGGCGGTGACGCGCCAGGCCTCCGGTGTTTCTTCCCGGCCGTTCCGATTTTTGCCGCCCCACCAGTCGATGCAGCCCTGGAAATGCTCCAGCCGGATTGGCTTGGTCATCGAATAGGCCTTCTGGCCTTCCGGCACGCGGTGCTCGTAGAACCAGATGTCCTTCGTCGGCGCACCCTTCTCGAAAAACAGCAGGTTGGTGCCAATGGCGGCATAGGGCTTGAACACGGAATTTGGCAGGCGGACGACAGTGTGGAGGTTGCACTCCTCCATCAGATGTTCCTTCAGCCGCGTCTTAACGCCTTCGCCGAATAGCGAGCCATCGGGCAGCACGACGGCGGCGCGGCCGTCGGCCTTCAGCAGCCGCACGATGAGGGCGAGGAACAGGTCGGCCGTTTCCTTGGTGCGAAAGGTCGGAAAGTTGTTTTCGATGCCGTCCTCCTCGCGCCCGCCAAAGGGAGGATTGGTGACGACGATATCGACGCGCTCGTCCTTGCTCCATGAAATCAGCGGCCGGGCTAGCGTGTTATCATGGCGCACGAAACTGGGGTCTTCAATGCCGTGCAGCAGCATGTTGGTGACGCAGAGCATGTGGGGAAGCTGCTTCTTCTCCACCGCGCGCAGGGCACCCTGCATCGTCTCGCGCTGCTTCGGCGTGCGGACGTAGCCCTTTGTCTCCATGTGGCGGATTGCGCACGTGAGAAACCCGCCCGTGCCGCAGGCGGGATCGAACAGGATTTCGCCGGGATGCGGGTCTATGCGACCAACCATGAAGGCGGTCACGGCGCGCGGCGTGTAATATTCTCCCGCATTGCCGGCCGATTGAAGATCGTTGAGCAACTGCTCGTAGAACTCGCCGAAGTGCCGCCGCTCGTCTAGATTGTTGAAATCGACCTGATTGATCTTGTTGACCACCTGCCGCAGCAACTGCCCGGATTTCATGTAGTTGTAGGCGTCCTCGAACACATCGCGCACCACGCGGCGGCGGTCGCCGGGCTTGCCCGTAGGCTGCAATCCCTTCAGCGCCGGGAACAGCTCATCGTTGATGAAGTCGAGCAGGGCCTGCCCGGTGATGCCCTCTGGGTCCGCCGCCCAGTTGCGCCACTGGAATCTTTCGGGGAGCGGCGGGCGGTAGCCGTTCCTGGTCAATTCCAGTTCCTGATCCTGATCGTCGATGATCTTGAGGAAGAACAGCCAGGTGAGCTGGCTGATGCGCTGCGCATCGCCATCCACGCCGACGTCCTGGCGCATGATGTCCTGAATGGATTTGACGGTGGTTCGGACGATCATGTCTTGGGACCCGCTTCAAGATTTCCATTTCGCCACAGCCTGAAACTGACCGCCCCTAGAAGGTCATCGCGGGCATGGTTAAAAGCGACTTTGGTTGAGAACGACGCAAGGAGTCGTTCGTTAAGGTAAGTTTGCGTGAAAAGGGATGCGATGCATCCGTGCACCGAATGGAACGGAGCAATGAATTCCGATGCGCAGGGCGATGCCGAAAACACCTTCCCAAATTCCGCTTTCCCGGTCTGGCAACCCAGGCTGATGAACTCTTTCGCCGTCGGATTTGGAGCGTTAAAGATTTCAGCCAGCCGCGCCGGAACAATATTCTCATCTCCGAATAAAAAGCCACTTGAGTCCCCGTGCCCAACAAGCACTACCTGTTCGCACATTCCGTGGAGTGTTCCCCAAAAGGTGACGAGCTCGGCTTCTGTGCGGAGTTCAATAAGCCGCACTGAATCACTCGGCAGCAGCATCCTGCAATAATGCAAGACCGATTTCGCAAGCGGGTCGAGAAGCCCGTCCTCGTTAAAATCGCCGATGCGGATGATTAATACACCAAAATTCAAAGCAACCTTCGAGGTCGCTATCATATCTGAAAGAGCGCCGTCCGGCTTATCGACCTGGACGGAGCGATCCTGTCGCTGCCTGACCATCGTCCGATAGAAGGGCGATATGTCGTCGTCGTCCAATCCGAGAAGTGAACGACGCACGTAGACTTGGTCGCCAATCTTCAGCGGCATCAGGCCGTTTCCTGATAGAGCGCGTCCTGCATCTCGTGGACGGCCTTCTCGAAACCCTCCTTGCCGCCGAACGCCTTAATGAGTTGCACGACGCTGCCCATTGCAGTGAAGGGCGTCACCTTCAGCACGTTGGTGTCATCGAGATTGAGCACGCCCTCGTCGCGATACTTTTCCAGCAGCGCGTCGAGCACGGCGCGAGCCTGTGGCCCGTATTTGGTGAACACGTCGCGCTTAGTGACGTTATCGGCCCGCTCACGACGGGTGAGCGGCTTCTTGTCGAAGGCGACGTGGCAGATCAGATCGAACGGATCGAGGTTCTTGCCAAGCTCGTCGGCGACGGCGTCGAGCGCCAGGCCCTCGGCCTCCAATTCCTCTATGATCGCCTGCTTGCGTTCGGTCGCTTTCCATCGCTTGAGGAAATCGTCGAGGCTGGCGAAGCGCTTCTTCAGCGCCGTTTTGGTGAAGTCACGCAGTGATTCGGTCACGAGCTTGCCGTTCTCGTCGAGATATTCAACGCGCTCTGCCAGGATGCTGGCGCCGATGCCATCGACATAAATTTTTCGGATTGGCCCCCCGGGCGGCAGCAGACCCGGCTGATCGACAATGGTTTCGTCCGAGCCCGGCTCGGGCGTGACTAGCACGCCATCGTCACCTGTAGCCGGCGCGTCGTCGGGCGGCGTGATCGGATCGTCGTCTCCGAGCGTGCAAATCTGCACCGGGTCGCCATCGAAATCCGGGTCGGCGAAATGGCTGGTCGCGCCGCGAAAATCGATCAACGTGAAGAAGAACTTCTTCGTGTCCTCGTGGACGCGGGTGCCGCGCCCCACGATCTGCTTGAACTCGGTCATCGAGCCGACCGCGCGATCGAGCACGATCAGCCGGCAGGTCTGCGCATCGACACCGGTCGAGAGCAGCCGCGAGGTCGTCACCAGCACGGGATATCTCGATTCCGGGTCGATGAAGTTGCCGAGCTGGTCCTGGCCTTCTTTGTCGCTGCCGGTGATGCGCATGACATAGCGCTGGTTTTCCGCAACCAGATCGGCGTTCTCGTTGACAAGCGCCTTCCGCATCCGCGCCGCGTGCTCCTCGTCGACGCAGAACACGATGGTCTTTTGGAAGCGGTCGCCGCTTTCCTTGAGGAACTCGGTGATCTTCTTCGCGGTCAGAACCGTGCGGTCGTCGAGCACGATATTCCGGTCGAAATCCTTGGCGTTATAGATGCGGTCCTCAACCTCGTTGCCGTCACGGTCAAGCTGCCCGAGTTCCGGGCGATAGCCTTCCACGTCTCGGTCGATGTGAACCTTGATGACCTTGTAAGGTGCGAGGAAGCCGTCGCTGATGCCCTGCTTCAGCGAATAGGTGAAAACGGGCTCGCCGAAATAGTCGGTGTTAGAGACGTATTCGGTTTCCTTAGGCGTGGCCGTCAGGCCGATCTGCGTCGCGCCGGAAAAATGCGTCAGGATTTCGCGCCATGCCGAATCGTCGGCCGCGCTGCCGCGATGGCATTCGTCGATCACGATCAGGTCGAAGAAGCCGGGCGAGAATTCGCGATAGAGCTTCTGGCGCTCCTCCGGGCCGGTGATCGCCTGATAAAGCCCGAGATAGACCTCGAAGGCGGTGTCGATCCGCCGCTTCCTGTCGAGCGCCAAAGTCAGATCGACCGTGGTTCCGTCCTGCCGCTCGATCGTCTTGGCGTTGGTCGAGAGCTTCGCCATCGCCGCGCCGAGCGGGCGGAAGTCGTTGACCATCGTCTGGTCGATCAAAACGTTGCGGTCGGCAAGGAACAGGATGCGCTTCTTGCGGCCGGCCTTCCACAGGCGCCAGATGATCTGAAACGCCGTGTAGGTCTTGCCCGTGCCGGTCGCCATGACCAGCAGCACGCGGTCGCGCCCCTTGGCGATGACCTCGATCGCAGCGTTGACTGCGTTCACCTGATAATAGCGCGGGGCCTTGCCGCTTCCGTCGTCGAAATAGTCCTGAAGCACGATCTGTTCGGCCTCGGCGTCCAAGCCCTTCCAGGCGCGATAGCGCGCCCACAGATCGGCCGGCGGCGGGAATGCGTCGAGCCCGAGATTCGTCTCGATCGGAACGCTCCGGCCGGTGCGGTCGTGGAACACGAAGCCGTCGCCGTTCGAGGAAAACACGAAGGGAATATCCAACGTCGCAGCATAGTCGAGGGCCTGCTGCATGCCGTCGCCGACGCTGTGATTGTTATCCTTGGCCTCAATCAACGCGATCGGGATATTCGGCTTATAGTAAAGAACGAGGTCTGCCTTTTTGGCCTTGCCGCGCGTTACCAGCTTGCCGCGAACGATGATCCGGCCCTTGGTGAAATAGACCTCCTCCCGAACCTGCAACATCTCGTCCCAGCCAGCTTGCCTGACGGCCGGCAGGATGTATTTCGTGCAGATATCGCGTTCGGTGAGGCTTCGTTTGTCCAAAATTGAGGTCCCCCAACCGAGGTCTATGGGGTAAGCTCACTCCGATCAAGAGACTAGTGCGCCGGGTAGATAACGGTCGTTGAATGAGCAGCAGCGGAAATTGCCTCGACTGGCGCGAGTTCTCTGTCGCGTGCTTGCTACAAAATGAGGGACAGCGGCCGTCTTACACAATTCGGTGTGAGGTAGTTCTCAAAACTCATACCGCGGCATCCGCGCAATGGCGGACGCCCTCGCGGCGATCGTCACGTCCCCATAGTCGTCGCCGGAGGTTCGTCCTGCATGGCCCTGGATCGCGTCGAGCGTCCGATCAGCAACGCCGATCTCACGACCAACCGTCTTGAACCGATGGCGCCAACCATGGCTAGGGCTCACACCTTCAGGGATGACCTCCCTATCCTGCAACCAGTCACTTACCCTGCCTGCCACGGTCCGCGCCGGCAGCGTCCCGTCTTTCTTTTTGGAAGCCGGGTAGAAGAGCGGGCCGTCTGCCGCGCGATTCACAAAATCCATAAAGCCCAGGTCGATTAACTGCTGGTGCAATGGAACATCGCGATAATTGCCCGCCTTGACGGAACCCGCATCGGGCCGGATGCGAACTACCGGCACATCGTTCTCATAGCGAAAGTCCTGCTTCCGAAGCTGAGTGATCTCGGCAATTCGCGCTCCCGTATGGGCGCACAAGATCGGCGACCATCGTTTCGCAGCAGTCGTTTCGGGTGCTTCCCGCGTCTGCGGATTGGCAGAGTGTTTCGGCTGATGATCGCGAGCGACTTTCAAAACCTCAACCGCCTCGTCCAGGGTAAAACCCTGTTCGCGCGAACGCTGCTTTTTCGAAACCTTGATGCGAACGTTTTCGGCCACGTTGGTCTCGAGCCGATCGTTGTTGACCGCCCATTTCAAGACCGTGCGCACGGATGCCAGATACACGTCACCGACGGTCTTGCTGGCGAGCGTTTTCAGGCTCGCATCTTTCCAATCCAGAAGGTTCTGTTTGGTGAGCTTCCGGGCGTCGTCATGGCGGATGAACTTGGACAGGCTAGCGAAAACAGGGGTCCAGCGCTTGCGTGCCTCCCTGCCCTTCCCGTCGGCGGCGCGCTCATCCAGGTAGTCGGTAAGCAGACCCTTGAGCGGAACCGGCTGGCGGTCATCCTCGACGGGCTGAGCGGTCGTTAGCAACGGGTGCGAAGGCTCACCCTTGAAGTCACCGTCGTTTCGTTCATGTTGCCGGGACATGGCCTCATAGGCGGATACGCAAAGAGCCTGAGCGATCAGGCGCCATTCGACACTACCCTTGGTGGCTGTGTGATTGCCGAGAGACTTGAACTCCTCGAGGCGCTCGCCGACGAGCCGCTCAAGCTCATCATCCGATAGCTTTCCTGAGTAGCCGTCACGAAAGAGCCGAGCTCCCTCGTAGTCGACCTCAAAGCCCGCATATTGATGATGATGCGCCCGGATCAACGCATCGTCGGCCAGTCGCATTTGATAGTCTCGGCTGGCTATTTGTGGTGGAAGAAGTGGGTAGCGGCCGACAGTGATGGACTGTTCGCCAGCCGCAACGGCGCGGCGCTCGGCAAGTGCAATTTCGTGCTGAAGGGCGGCGACGGCACCAGGCAGCATCTTCAGGGCTGTCCGGTAGTCGGGACCGAGCGCCTTTCGCAATTCCGTCTTCCCGATATACGGCCGAAGTTCTTTCGGGACTACAAGCCGTGCAAAATAGCGGCCGTCCCGATTAAGGAGATTTCGAACGCGGCCTGTCATCAGTTCCATCCGATTGTTACGGCATTTGTAACGTCAGAATGGACAGAAAGCGTTGCGTGTCAATGGCTTCAACGATTTCAAGGAGATAGACTGGTGCTGCGAGAGAGGATTGAACTCTCGACCTCTCCCTTACCAAGGGAGTGCTCTACCACTGAGCTACCGCAGCCGCTGATGGCGGGGCTTCTGCCATATCGAACCGGCAAGCGCAAGGCCAAGCGCAAGCCATTCGCAAGCCATCTGTGAAAGCCCGCTCCGACGGCTTTTGCGGACATGGCAGCGCCACAATGTTGGCTATCCCTGAATAGCGGGTCAGCCGGGACGGAACCATGAACGACAAGGCAACTCCATCTGACAAGGGCGGGCCATCGAAAAAGGACAGCCCGCCGAAGAAGGCTGACCGCCAGACCCGGCTGGCCGAGCAATTGCGCGCCAATCTGCAGAAGCGCAAGGCGCAGTCACGCTCGCGACGCACTGGCGACGCCGACAAGCGGCGCGCTGGCGAAACCGACAAGCGGCCGGACGGGCTCGGCGGCTTACGCGAGACGCAAAAGGATTGATATCAACAGGCTGGCCAGGGCGGGAATCCTGTTTCTTGAACCAAGCCGGCCAATGGTTTAGACGGGCCACAACAGACTCAACCGATTAAACCGGCCTTTCGGCCGAGGGGACGCTCTTTAAATGGATCGCATCAGAATTGTCGGCGGCAACAAGCTTGCCGGAAGCATCCCGATCTCGGGCGCGAAGAACGCCGCGCTGCCGCTGATGATCGCTTCGCTGCTCACCGACGACACGCTGACCCTGGAAAACGTGCCGCATCTGGCCGATGTCGAGCAGTTGATCCGCATCCTCGGCAATCATGGCGTCGACTACTCGGTCAACGGACGCCGCGAAAAGCAGCAGGAGGGCTATTCGCGCACCGTCACTTTCTCCGCCCGCAACATCGTCGACACAACGGCCCCCTACGAACTGGTGTCGAAGATGCGCGCCTCGTTCTGGGTGATCGGCCCGCTGCTTGCCCGCATGGGCGAGGCCAAGGTGTCGCTGCCCGGCGGCTGCGCCATCGGCACGCGGCCGGTCGATCTTTTCCTGGAAGGCCTCCAGGCGCTGGGCGCCGATATCGACGTCGACACCGGCTATGTCATCGCCAAGACCAGGAACGGCCGTCTTGTCGGCAATCGCTACGTCTTCCCGAAAGTGTCGGTCGGCGCCACCCATGTGCTGATGATGGCCGCGTCCCTGGCCAAGGGCGAGACGGTGCTCGAAAACGCCGCCCGCGAGCCCGAGATCGTCAACCTCGCCGAATGCCTCAACGCCATGGGCGCCAGGATTTCCGGCGCCGGCACCGCGACCATCACCATCGACGGCGTCGAGGCGCTGTCGGGCGCGCGCGTCCGGGTGATACCCGATCGCATCGAGACCGGCACCTATGCGATGGCCGTCGCCATGACCGGCGGCGATGTCTTGCTCGAAGGCGCGCGGGCGGACCTGCTGCAGACCGCGCTCGACGTGATTTCCCAAACCGGCGCCGAGATCACGCAGACCAATTCCGGTATCCGTGTCAGGCGCAATGGCGCCGGCATTGCGCCGGTCGACGTGACGACAGCGCCGTTCCCGGCATTCCCGACCGACCTGCAGGCGCAGTTCATGGGCCTGATGACGATGGCTAAGGGCAAGTCGCGCATCACCGAGACGATCTTCGAAAACCGCTTCATGCACGTCCAGGAACTTGCCCGGCTCGGCGCCCACATAACACTGTCCGGCCAGACGGCGATCGTCGACGGCGTGCCGAAGCTGAAGGGCGCCCCGGTGATGGCGACCGATCTTCGCGCTTCGGTGTCGCTGGTCATCGCCGGCCTGGCGGCCGAAGGCGAGACCACGGTCAACCGGGTCTATCATCTCGACCGCGGTTTTGAGCGGCTGGAAGAAAAGCTGTCCGGCTGCGGCGCGGAGATCGAGCGGATTTCGGGGTAGAGGTAACGGCCTGAGGTCGGCGCTGCTCCTTGCATGTTCGGCATCTTCTCTCCGTCTGGACCAAGGCTATTGCAGGTGGAAAGCCGAGGCTTTCGCTTTACGATGTACCCCCACCCCTAACCCCTCCCCACAAGGGGGAGGGAGACTTCCGTTGGCGCTGACCTCGGCAAATTGCCCGCCTTTCAGCGCCAAAAGGGAAAGTAAAGGCGCGCGGCAGCGTCCGCTCCCCCTTGTGGGGAGGGTTAGGGTGGGGGTCCATCTTCGCAAGAATCCAAATGCGATGCCCTGGTCAGGATCCGCGGCGCGGTTGCACGGATCGCCAAGACCGCCTAACAGAAAGCCGATGTAAACCTTCGCAGGTGCGAACTCCGCATGAACCTTCTCAAGCTTGTCGCGCTCGACGATCAGGATCTGAGCATCGTCTCGGCCCATGTCCAGGACGCCGTGCTCAAGGTCGGCGACCTCGAATATATGCCGGCGGTCAAGCGCTTCGTGATGACGATGAACCGCTTCGTCTGGGAGGCGAAATCGGGGCTGTTCCGCCAGCACAATGAACGGCGGCAAAGCGTGCTGCATTTCGACCGGGTGCTGGGCGCCAAGACCAGCGGCATTGCCCGCGACAAGCCGGACGAGGTGCTGTCTCTGCTGGCGATCAGCTTCGTCGCGCTCGACAAGCCGGCCGGCATTGTCGAGCTGATCTTTTCAGGCGGCGGCGCGATCATGCTCGATGTCGAGTGCATCGAGGCGCGGCTGGCTGACACTGGCGGCGCCTGGGAAGCGACGTCGCGCCCCTTCCACAGAGCCTGAGCACACAAGATGGCCATCACGCTTCGTCTGTCCGATGCTGATTTCGAGCAGCGGTTTGCCGCGTTCCTTTTGACCAAGCGCGAGGTCTCGGAGGACGTCGACGCGGTGGTGCGCGCGATCATCGCGCGGGTCCGCGCCGAGGGCGACGCGGCGCTCATCGACTACACGCAGAAATTCGAAAAGGCCGACCTGAAACGCCTCGGCATTGCCGTGTCGAAAGACGACATCGCCAAGGCCTACGATGCGGCCGACCCGCAGACGATCGAGGCGCTCAAATTCGCCCGTGACCGCATCCGTTCGCATCACGAGCGGCAGCGGCCGAACGACGACCGCTATACCGACGCTGTCGGCGTCGAGCTCGGCTCGCGCTGGACCGCGATCGAGGCGGTCGGGCTCTATGTGCCGGGCGGTACGGCGAGCTACCCAAGCTCGGTGCTGATGAGCGCCGTGCCGGCCAAGGTCGCCGGCGTCGAGCGCGTCGTCATGGCGGTGCCGGCGCCCGGCGGCATCATCAATCCGCTGGTGCTGGTGGCGGCGGACCTGACCGGCATAACCGAGATCTACCGCGTCGGCGGCGCGCAGGCGATCGCAGCGCTTGCCTATGGCACCGAAACGATAAAGCCGGTCGCCAAGATCGTCGGCCCCGGCAATGCCTATGTCGCGGCGGCCAAGCGCCAGGTGTTCGGCACGGTCGGCATCGACATGATCGCCGGGCCATCGGAAGTGCTTGTCGTGGCCGACGGCAGCAACGATCCGGACTGGATCGCCGCCGACCTGCTTGCCCAGGCTGAGCATGACGTGTCGGCGCAGTCGATCCTGATCACCGACGATCCCGTCTTCGGCGCGGCGGTCGAACAGGCGGTCGAACGCCAGTTGCAAAACCTGTCGCGCGCCGGGACGGCGGCGGCGAGCTGGCGCGATTTCGGCGCCGTCATCCACGTCCCCCGAATCGAGGCAGCGCTGCTGCTGGTCGACCGCATCGCGGCCGAGCATGTCGAGCTTGCCATCGACGAGCCGGAAGCCTTCCTGGCGCGGATGCGCAATGCCGGCGCCGTCTTTCTCGGCCGCCACACGCCGGAAGCCATTGGCGACTATGTCGGCGGCTCCAACCACGTGCTGCCGACGGCGCGCTCGGCGCGCTTCTCGTCCGGGCTTTCGGTGCTCGATTTCGTCAAGCGCACCTCGATCCTGAAGCTCGGGCCGGAGCAATTGCGGGCGCTGGCGCCGGCGGCCATCGCGCTGGCCACAGCGGAAGGCCTCGACGCGCATGGACGCTCCGTCGCCATCCGGCTGAATATGTAGCTGACATGGCGGACTACGATCGAACCCGTGCCAGGCTGATCGATGTCGAACTCGACGAATCGATCGGCCGTTCGACGCCCGACGTCGAGCATGAGCGGGCGGTGGCGATCTTCGACCTGATCGAGGAAAACAGCTTCCAGCCGGTCAATGACGACGGCGCCGGGCCCTACCGGCTAAAACTGTCGCTGGCCGAATCCCGCCTGGTCTTCGCGGTGACGCGCGAGGATGGCGCGGCGGTCGTCACCCACATCCTGTCGCTGACGCCGCTCAGGCGCATCGTCAAGGACTATTACATGATCTGCGAAAGCTATTACGATGCCATCCGCACCTCGACGCCCAGCCAGATCGAGGCGATCGACATGGGCCGGCGCGGCCTGCACAATGAGGGCTCGCAGACACTGATGGACCGGCTGGCCGGCAAGATCGATATCGATTTCGACACGGCGCGCCGGCTGTTCACGCTGGTCTGCGTACTGCACTGGCGAGGCTGAACTGTCAGTCCCTCTGCCCCACTCGATCCTGCCCCGCTCGATCCTGTTCGTCTGCGCCATGAACGCCGTGCGCTCGCCGATGGCCGAACTGCTGGCGCGTCAGGTGCTTCCGGCCACCACCTTCGTCGCGTCGGCCGGGGTGCGCGGCGGCGAACGCGACCCGTTCGTCGACGCCGTGCTGGCCGAGGACGGGCTTTCGCTCGGCGACCGGCACCCGAGGACACTGGACGATCTCGAGGACGACTATTTCGACCTGATCATCACGCTGTCGCCGGAAGCCCATCACACCGCGCTCGAGCTTACCCGCTCGCTTGCCGTCGACGTCGAATATTGGCCGATGCCGGACCCGACTGGCGTCGGCGGCACGCGCGAGCAGATCATGGCCGCCTATCGCGAGGTGCGCGAACGGCTGAGGGCGCGGATCGGCCGCCGTTTTCTGGCGTCGGAAGCAGAGAAACCGGGCTGATTTAAGCATGTTCACAAGCGCACGATTATCATATAGGTTCCGCCCAAATTCCGGCTAGAGTCGGATGATTTCAGGTCTGTTCGACCTGAAATCTGAATCCGCCTCTAAATCCAAGACGTAGAGCATGATGTCGTCCGAAAACCGCTTCACACTTTTCGGCATCATGCTCTAGGCGCTGGGAATCCATCCAAGCAAAGGTATCGAATGCCGAAGGAAGAAGTCCTCGAGTTTCCGGGTGTCGTCACGGAATTATTGCCCAATGCGATGTTCAGGGTGAAGCTTGAAAACGAACACGAAATCATCGCCCACACCGCCGGCCGCATGCGCAAGAACCGCATCCGCGTGCTGACCGGCGACAAGGTCCTTGTCGAGATGACACCCTACGACCTGACCAAGGGCCGCATCACCTACCGTTTCAAGTAAGATCGTCAGAGCTCGGCCGGGATCGCGATGAGCATTTTGCAGAAGCTCGTGCTTGCCTCGGGTTCGCCGCGCCGAATCGAGCTGCTGCAGCAGGCCGGCATCGAGCCGGACCGCGTGCTGCCGGCCGGCGTCGACGAAACGCCGCTGCGCGCCGAGCATCCACGCTCGCTGGCCAAGCGCCTGTCGAAGGAAAAGGCCGAAAAGGCGCTGGCCTCGCTGCAGACGGAAGAGGATTATGCACCGAGCTTCGTGCTGGCCGCCGACACGGTGGTCGCCGTCGGCCGGCGCATCCTGCCCAAGGCCGAAACGTTCGACGACGTCGTCAATTGCCTCGGACTGCTATCCGGCCGTTCGCACCGGGTCTATTCCGGCATCTGCCTGGTTACGCCGAGCGGCAAGCTGCGCCAGCGGCTAGTCGAGACCAGGGTGCGATTCAAGAGGCTGCCGCGCGCCGAGATCGACGCCTATGTCGCCTCGGGAGAATGGCGCGGCAAGGCCGGCGGCTATGCCGTCCAGGGTCTGGCCGGCGCCTTCGTCGTCAAGCTTGTCGGCTCCTACACCAACGTCGTCGGCCTGCCGCTCTATGAGACGGTGGCGCTGCTGGCCGGCGAGGGCTTCAAGGTGCATGCCAACTGGCAGTCAGTTCGGCCATGAACTCGGGTGCGGACGACAAGGTCACGCCGCTGCGCCCCAAGCGGCCCTGCCCCGAATGCGGCAAGCCGTCGGCGCGCGAGACCTACCCGTTCTGCTCCGTGCGCTGCAAGGACATCGACCTCAACCGCTGGCTCAAGGGCGCCTATGTCATTCCGGGCCGCGACGACGAGGACGAAACGGACAACGACCCTCCCAAATGAAGCTGTTCGGCACGGCTTGGTGACTTCGACCGCGTCCCATGAATCGAGCTGTCCAGTGATTGCTCGTTTGCCGCTTGAAATCAACGCTTAGGCGCTGGACAGGCCGGATTCCCGTGCTATAACCCACGCGCTTTCGAGGGGCGCCTGCGGCGCTTTCAAGAAATCCGGCGTGCAGAACTGCCCGCGTGCCGGAACAGGCCCAGATAGCTCAGTTGGTAGAGCAGCGGACTGAAAATCCGCGTGTCGGTGGTTCGAATCCGCCTCTGGGCACCATCCCCTCTTGTCCCGATAGTCTCTTTCGCCGAATCTTCTACGCTTCTGTTTCGGCAACAAGCTGAAATCGTTGAATATTTTGTCGCGCGAGGCGCGGTTGGTCGGGTTTTGTGGAATTTCGGCGTAGTTGGTCCAACGAGGCGGAGGGCTGGTATTTTCGCTGGTATCGGACATCCTGATGGTATCGATGCAGCCAAATGGAGGTCCCGAGAATGGCCCTTTCCGACGTGAAATGCAGAAATGTCCGACCCGCTTCCAAACTCGTGAAATTGTCTGACGGTGGCGGGCTCCAGCTTTGGGTTCAGCCTACCGGATCTCGCCTATGGCGCCTCGCCTATCGTTTTGGCGGCAAGCAGAAGCTTCTGGCGTTGGGCAGCTATCCCCTCATCTCCCTCGCTGAGGCACGCGAGGCGCGCGACACCGCCAAACGTCTCCTCCTCCGTGGCATCGACCCCGCACAGGAGCGTAAGTCGCAAAAGGCTTCGGCAGAGGACACCTTTCGCTCAATCGCGGAGGACTATGTCGACAAGCTGAGGAAGGAGGGACGTGCCGACCGGACCATCACCAAGGTCAAATGGTTGCTCGACTTTGCCCATCCAACGTTTGGGGACAAAAGCGTTCGGGAGATCGATCCGGCCACAATTCTTGCCGCTCTCCGCAGCGTGGAGGTTCGCGGTCGATACGAGTCGGCCAGGCGACTGCGCTCCACCATCGGCAGCGTGTTTCGATATGCAATCGCAACCGCACGCGCCGATGTAGATCCGACGATCGCCCTGAGGGGCGCACTTGTCGGTCCGACGGTCACGCCGCGTGCCGCGGTTACCGATCCTAGGGCCTTGGGAGGCTTGCTGAGGGCGATCAATGCATTTGACGGACAGCCTACAACCCGAGCCGCCCTGAAGCTGATGGCCCTGCTGTTTCCCCGCCCCGGCGAGCTGCGCGCGGCCGGATGGGGCGAGTTCGATTTCGAAAGCTCGGTGTGGAGCATCCCTGAAGGGCGCATGAAGATGAGGCGGCCCCACCGCGTACCTCTTTCCAGGCAGGCCGTCGGGGTCCTGACCTCCCTTAGAGAAATCTCTGGTGGTGAAGCGCTGTTGTTTCCTAGTGTTCGATCGGGTTCGCGTCCGATTTCCGACAACACGCTTAACGCCGCCCTGCGCCGCATGGGCTACGGTAAGGAAGAAGCTACCGCGCACGGTTTTCGAGCAACGGCATCAACTCTGCTAAACGAATGCGGAAAGTGGCATCCGGACGCCATAGAGCGGCAGCTGGCCCATGTTGAGAACAACGACGTTCGTCGCGCCTACGCCCGGGCAGAGCACTGGGAAGAGCGCGTCAAGATGATGCAATGGTGGGCCGATTATCTGGATGAACTCGAGAGCAAAAACGCGCGGGTGAAAATTACCGGCGGTTGAAGACCGTTAAAACTGGGCCACCTATGGTCTGGCGAACCCAGTGACTGCGAGAGGGTGATCCCTCCCGCTTTCGGGACACATCACCACTGCCTTCCAGTGAAGCAGCATTCTGACCGAAATCGGCCCATCTCCAGAAAGCTGACGTTCTCTGCGCGCTTATCGTTGATCCGATACTTGGACTTTCTGACGGCACCCACTGACCAAAGTTGATGCAGAAAGTCTTCGTGGGCGCTGTATCGCGATAAGCAGCGGCAAGGCAGCGAGCGCCATCCAAGCTTTTCTAATAGACTGGCCGACGATGTAGGCTGGGTTTCCAAAAGCGATCTGTACAGAGATCAAGCTGTCCAGAAGCAGACCGACGACACTGCTCGCGACGGACGCAAGCACCAAGCCGCGCCGTCGAGCAGGTCGACCATCTCCGCAATCAAGAACGCCACGCCGGAGGCGACGGCCAAGACTGGCGACGCAATCAGCGCGGCGATAACGCCACCGATCAACACGGCAGCGACGGCCCAGATGGGCCCAAGCGCTTCCTGTACGAGATCTCGGGGCACGAAGGACAGGCCCCGGCTAGAAGAACTCCCGACGATGCCAGGATGCCTGGCCAGACCGGGATGAGGCATGGCCCATCCGGAACGCAAATCGTTCCACCATGCGCGATGAGCCAGTTTGCCGCCGGCACGCAGCCAATGAATGCTGCGAGACTCCCCCACCCAGCTGCACGGTTCGTTCCGATGAAACTAGAGATCAGCGGCACTCTGCTCGCCGATCTCGCCGTAAAACGAGGACGTGTCGACTGTCATATCGTCAATGACCGGCACCCCGTCGACGAGACTGCCATGAAAAGTCCCTGGGAAACTTTCGGACGTTTCCAAAGGGTCATCGGTGTTCATCCCATAGCGCAGAACGACATACCAGGTCAGCGGACCCTGGAACTCGTTACCGTCAAATCGAATCTCTTTCTCGAACGTTTCTATCGTGTCGATTTGAGTGGACGCGGAAAGAGAGTCGAGATCTGACCAAGCCTGCGTTTCCTGGTAATTCTTGGCTTGGACCGCTTTTGCGATCGTCTGGCGCCGTGCGGCTGTCTTGTCTTCCATGTCCGTCATCCGATCATTGCAGTGCCGATGCCGATCCGTTCGACATAGCGCCACTTCAACATTTCGCAGAGGCCGACAATATCCGGATAGATATGGCTATGATCGACACCCATCTTGAAAAGCGTTCTCCGAAACCTCGACCGCATGCCTGCTGGTATGACGAACTTGTCAGAATTTTTAGGCACCCAGGCCCTGTCCGGCTGGTTATGGACTGAAAACAACCCTCTTTGGTTCACGATTCTCGGAGCTGACTTCGCCGGAACCAAAAACATCACACGATCGATCGTGAAAGGGTCTGGGTTCTTTAACGGGTCAACAATGTCATCAGCGGGAATGTTGACCGCATGCACTACTGCATCGTCTTTCGGATCGCCGCTCGAAATCGCGAAGTAGCAAGCGACCAACGGGTTCGTCGTCCAATCGAGCAAACGTGTTGGAAGTCCATGGTGTTGAGCAACGGCAAGCCAGTTCCAGGCCCCACTTACGGGAAGCTGGAACATAGGCTCGGCGGACTGCTGAAATGCTCTAAAGACTCTTTCCTCATTGATTGCGGAATAGACTGCGGGGGGTCGTCCGACGGTGGGGATGTGCTCGTGTAATACCGAGCCACACCCGCGAAAGACGCGCATCGGGTGCGCCTTTGCGTCAATGAATTCAATGAACTTCATCCACCGCGCCTGAGTGTCGCGGACCATCTCCTCGAACTTCTCCGGTCCTGCCGCACCAAGCGGACGCTTCTCGAACACACGCGGCAGCGTCTTGCGAGGCGGAGGCGTCATGGTGATGGTGTCCGCATCGCGTGGTAGAGGGCGCTTGGATAATCTGCGGCAATGCGTGATGCGGGAAAGCAATGCTCGACCGTTCGAGTGTCGCGTTCGGGCCAAAACACCACCTTTGGCTCCCCCACCCGATTTCGAACTTCCTCGATCATCGACAGCCTTGCATCCGATCCGATGATCAACAAGTCGATCGGCCCCTCCGCATCGAGCTCTCCGTCCCAGTCCATGAGCGTGAAAGCTGTGGAGCCGCCAAAACCCTCGATCAGGATCTCCGTCTGCATAACGAGCGATTTTGCCTCGAAGCTCCCGACGCCGAGTAGCCGCAAGCGTTCATCGTCTTTTTGGCTAATGCGAAGCCCCGCCAACTTCGGTGGCTGAGGAAGAGGTAGCCGGGCATCCTCGACGAAATATGCGATGCTCCTCGCGGCAAAGTCCGCGGCGTCAACGGGTTCGTCTCGGAGTTCGCCCCAAGCATGTGCAAACGCCGTCGCCAGCACATCCCCAATTCCAATACGGAAGTAACTCGCCGCGGCGTAGCTTGGGATTGAGATGGGAGGCCCACCAAAAAACACTCGAAGTCCTCCTAACCGATCCCGGCAAAGCAGAACCTGGGGCGATGGCTTTGAATCAAATATGTTGTCGGCTGCCTGCGTGAGGTTCTCCGATGTTGGCTTTGTCCTGCGATCGAGTCCGCCAAAACCAAGAAGCTCCTCCTCCGAGAGGATCATCGCCAGCCTTTCAGCGGTCGAGCCGTTCTTATGGTATGGCTCATAGGAGTTCTGTGGATCGTAGACGACAGTGCGACCGTCAACCCGCGCGCTCCCTTCCATGAACCCAAAGCGAACGACAACATCGCCCTTTACCTCCAGGGTCGGTTCTTGCTCGTCATCGCATGGTACGGGCGGGACAAATGACTTCTGCAGAGTGTCGAGGTACTCGAAAATCAACTCGTGTCTGGTCGGTGCCAGATGTCCGACGATTCCAAAACTGGAGAGCGTCGCCTCGGCATCGCCTCTCCAAACCTCGGGTACATATGTGTGAAGCACGGTACCGTCCGATAGCCCGCTCGCCGCTATGGCCGAGCGCATCCCCGATCCAAACAATCGCTCCCACTTGGGATACCGACAGCGTTCGAGATAAGTCGAGCCGGCGATGATCATGATGCCCTAAAGACCGCTACAGAGCACCGAGAGGCGGACACGAACTGGATGACGGCAATGTACCGAACGCCACCGTCAACGCAGCTGATCAATTGTGCCAATCCCTGAAACGCCGCGAGAGTCCCAACAATTTCTCCACCGTTGGTTACACAAACGAGGCTACGCCACTTCCCGCTCGTCGAGATCTGAACGAGGAGTTCATCGCCTTTCTCAAGCCCCTTGACCTCGTCCGGCCTAAACCCGACGAGATCCAACTCGAAGCTCAGATCACAGCCATCTTCCAGAACCACCGGCTTGCTTTTTGCCGCGGCCTGGCGAGCGCTAGTAGGTGCATAGCCCGCCATCAGGATGCTCCTCTCTTGGATCGAGGGTAAGTCGCGTCCACGCATTCTCGGTGCTTGAGGCAGCCATTACACTGTCCGCATGCATACTCATGTACGTGGCAGGAGAACGTGAGACCTATCAGTTCGTAGGGAAAACCTGATTTGCGCAGAAGCGTTTTCGTGGACATTCGCCGCGCCGGCGCGACGACGCGCACGTGCCCCTCTTGAAGCGCGAGGGTGCGATCGAGCGACTTCAGGAAAGGTCCTTTTCCATCAGCATGATGGTCCGTCGAAACCGAACCGAGAATGATTTCCTTCAACCCCTCGGGCATGAATTTCATCGCTGCAAGCGTCACCAACATCTGGTTTCGATATGGCCAGAACTCTGCAGTTGAAGCACCTGGAGCCTCATCCCTCCCTGCCATGGCACCCGATCCAATGGATGTGAGATCGGCGCGGATCGTCCGGTGCTCCAGCCCTATTCGGCTGCACAACGCGCCTGTTGCGGCAATCTCGCCTTTGGCTGCGCCCTGACCGTAGTCGATCGTGACGCACAGATCGGGTCGCAGCCACCAGGCCAGAGCCGAAGAGTCCAGGCCGCCGGAGAAAAGAAGCGCCCTCACCGTATGGAACTCCAAATTGCCTGGTAGATCGCGGTCGTAAAATCGTCTGTAATCAGACAGTCGGTGCCTTCCAGCATTGTAAGGCTTTCGGGTCGGGGCGATTCAGCCAGCGCAATCACCGGAATTCCGAGATTCCGAGCGTACCCCACCTCGAAAAGAGTGCCTGCATCCTCCCCATCAATGACCGCGACAACCGCATTGCAAGACTGCAGGCCCTCCAAATCCTTGCCGGCGATATACTCCGCGCCTCCATGGGAGCCTACCTCGTGAATAGGCGAGAATGTTTGTCCGCCTAGCATCCCCAGGCAGCCGCGCATCTCATCGACGAGCCACCGCTGCGCGAGCGTGAAAAAAGGAGCCGCGATATAAACCCGACCCGCAGTTCCTCCAGCAGTTTGCGGCATCAGCCCTTCGACGCCTTCAAGCGAAAGCTGGGGTTCACGTGTAGAAACGTAGCGGGCAACAGCGCGAGAGGCGAAATCGGCCGCCTGCGCCGCCGGCCAATCACGTTCGCCCCAAAGATGAGCGAATACCGCGCTGAAGATGTCGCCGGATCCCAATTTGAAAACGGTCTCGGATCGATAGGCGGGCAATTGCACATTCCCGCTAGGCAGCATGACGACAGCTCCGAACGGGCCGCGCTTCACCACGATGACGTCGGCTTTGAAGCGATCACGTACAGTCTCGTAGGCCCAGATATCGCCTCCGCCAACGCCGTATTCGAGCTCTGCCTCGTTGAGAACGATAGCGAGTTCCTTCGCGGTGGAACCGTTGGTGTGAAAGAGCAGCGCCGCCGAAGGATGCTGTGGGTCGTAGATTGCCCGTCTGGCACTGATAACTGCATCACCCTCGACCATCCCGAAGCGCAGGACAACATCGCCACTCGCGGAAAGCGATGGGAGTGGCTTGCTAGGTGGACCGACAAGCTCGGAAACGGAGAGCGGGTGAAAATAGTGAAAGCCGATGTTGGCAGTAATCTCTCGCAGATCGGTCCTCACGCCAAGCCCGTGCATCGTCCGCCGGACATCTTCGGCCCAGCCAGTATAGGCGTACGCCGTCAGGTGAGAATTCGGTGAAAGCGTGGACAGAGCCACGGCGGCTCGTCCAGCTGATCCGAAGATCCGCGACCAGTGAGGCCGCACGCACTCTTCGCGGTAGACGCCGCCGACAATGATCATGGCGTGCGGCCACCAACGACATGGCAGTGGCCCGAGCCAGTTTCGGTGACCTCGACACTATAGCGAACGCCACTCTGGAGACATTCAAGGAAATTTGCGTAGTTCTCGAAGGCGCCAAGCGAGCCAATGATCATTCCATTGGATCTTATCGCCACAGCGATCGGATGCCTATCTCGGAATTCAGTCCCTATTCGGAGAACGTCGCCGTTCTTCAATCCAACGAGCCCAGGAAGACGGATGCCCTGCAAGTCAGTATCGATGCGGATGTCGCATCGATCCGCACCTTCTATTCCGCCCAAACCAAGGCCGAGCTTGCTCTTGCTCGCTTTCGCTTGCGGCGCGCTCGAATTATCGGCGTTCCTGTCACCACCTGTCGGTATGCGCTTCCCAGCCATCGAATCAAGCCTCCCAATTCGAAGATTAAGTGGTAGCTCGATCAAAGGTAAACGGGTCAGCCGAACAATATGCGCATATCCCGCCACATAATTGCGTCAAGAAGCGAGGCCTTGACCTGGATTGCCTGAGCGAATTCCAGAAATTTTTTCTCAAGCGCCTCGTAATCTTTCGGAAGGCGGTATTTTGCTGGAAACAATCCCATCAGCTCGCCGGCTCGAAGGACATGAATATCAAGGATTGCGACCTCGTCGCTACCTAGCCAATTCCTCACGATCCAGGAAGCTGTCTTCGGCCCAATCCCCGGTAGCTCCATAAGCTGCCGGCGAAAGATGATCGGGTCATCGGTCTCCGGTGGCTTCTTCCGGATAGCATTCAGCGCAACGTGAAGACGGCCTGCACGTTGCCTTGGATAGCGGTACTTGTGCCGCCTACCTCCGACCAGCAGCGGCATGCTCAGCAAAACTTCTATCTCCTCCCGTGATGGCACCGGATCAGCAGAGAACACGCCCGCCTCATGAAGATGCTCCCACGCGGCGCGATTCAACTCCATCTTCACGCCGTATCCGCCAAGAAGGCAGAAAGCCAGGTCCTCGGCTAGCGGTGTACCTTTCGGGCTGATGTAATCCTCGGGATCATCCGCCTCGAACTCCGCCATCTTCGACCAGTAGGCGGGACTTCCTGCCCAACCACTCAACCCGAAGCGAACTCCCGGAAGAACTTCGTCTTCCGGGTCAAAACGACGTGACGTATCGGAACTAGCAAGCATGCCACAGATCATATATGTATTACATATGAAAAGCAAGATTCCGGACATCGCTCGTAGGATCGACCTTAAGCGACGAGAGACCTCCACGACGCAGGTAGAGCTTGCAGATTGGCTGGACGTCAATCAAGGCCATCTGTCGAAGGTGCTTGCCGGAAAAGAGCCTGTTTCAAAAAAGATGCGCTTTCGGATGGCCAGTCTGTTGAGCGCATGGCCAACGCCGAAGTCAGGCGATCCGGTTCTTGAAGCCGAACTAGTCGCAGCAATACGCAAATCAGCTGCATTTTGCGAGTTTATTCGCGCGGCACTCAAAATGCATAAGCCATAGGGCATGGAATATGTATTTTGTGCCGCCGCGGACGCGCAGAAGCCAAGTTAGCAAGGTCAATACAATGCGGTCTCACTCGTCCAACGTGATGATTTTGAAAGTTCGCATTGGAATGATATCGTGCACAGCGCCAATATTCCCTCGCGATTTGTGATCGAGGTGGAGGAGCGTCTTGTAGGCTAGTGCGCGGCTTCTGGATCATAAAAGTTGGCCGTTCGGTTTCGTCGCGTTCGCCCCAGGTTTTCCGCGTAGTCTGCTTTCGCCAGCAACCAACTAATAGCTGCCATTCCGCTTCCGTGAAGATCCTATGGGGATGGAAGGCGACCAGCGCTCTGCCAGAGTGAAGTTGCCAAACATCACCTGGAGGTCAGCATGCAAGCCAACACCACCAAAGCCCCGGCCGCTATCCGCGTCGATCTTGCCGCAATATTTGTCTCGTTAGAATTGTCTCGTTCAAAATGGCTCGTGACTTCGCTTTCGCTAGGTGGGGGCGAGAGAATGTCGAGACACCTCGTGTCGGGAGGCGACATTGCGGGTTTGCTCGCTCACTTCGCAGAGCTGCAACGAAAGGGGGAAGTGCGGACAGGGCAGAGTTTCCGGATCGTATCAATCCAGGAGGCCGGTCTGGATGGATTCTGGATACATGGGGTCCTCGAACGCGAAGGCATCGAGAGCTATGTCGTCCGCCACATCCTTTTGCCGTCCTGCCGGATCGAAATTGCCGTCTCTTTCATGGATACGTCGAGACCGATATACTGCTCCATGGCTGTCCTCCGTTCGATGCCTGGGCCCGGTGTCCATCGTGAGCCCGTTCTTCATCCTATCGGGGGACAGCCAGCCGGCTAGAGCTCCGAACATCGCCGCCACAGCTTTGGTGGCCACCGCTCCCGCGATTACGTCATGTTCGTTCTCCGGCCCCAAAGCTGCCCGTCGGGAAAGCGCCTAATCCCGGTCGTTGGCGCGGGTCGTCGGTTGAGCCCATAAGCGGACGTTCGGAATTCAGATGAAGCGGATTTCGACATGACCAAGGCACATCGTGAACGGCTTCCCTTTGACTACCATCGCGCAGATTAATGTTCTATATTTGTTCGTTCGAATTCCGATTCGCAGAGGGCATATCCGTCTTGGCAGTCGCAGAGTCGGCATCCAGCTTTGACCCGTCAGAAATTCAGCGTGCGGTGCCTGGCAGGCTTCGCTCCTTGCTGCGCGGTCGGCCCGAGCCGGTCCTTCTAATCGGTGCCGGCGCGTCCATTTCGTCGGGCATTCCAGCTGCGGGAGAGGCGGTCGAGAGGATCTCCAAATGGCGATGGTGCCTCGACAATGACCGCCTGCCCAATGATCCAAGCGTGCGCCGCGCGGACTATTGGCCTTGGCTAACCGGGCAGCCCTGGTTTTCGGCCGACGTCCAGCTTGCGGAACTATACCCGGACGCCGTCAAGCATCTGCTGAATGTTGCGAATGACAGGCGCGTGTTCTTTGAGGATATGATCCATCCGCCGGTGCACCCGAACCGGGGGTATAGGAGCCTCGCCAATATCCTGCACCAAGGCTGGATCACCACTGTTCTTACTACAAATTTTGATGAATGCATCCAGAACGCCCGGGTGCTTGTTACGCGCCCGCATCATCTGGTGGCGATCAAAACGCCCTCAGACTTGGTCCGCTTCTCCTCTGCGCCTGAAAATCCGCAACTCGTCTATCTGCACGGTTCCGTCGAACATTTGACGGACAAGAATCTGGCGGTCGATGTCCAGAATATGGATGGCGAAATCGTCGAGCGTGTGCGGCCGCTGCTGCGCGATCATCCGATCATCGTCGTCGGCTATCGTGGCGCCGAGCCTTCGGTGATGCGGGGACTGTTTCTCGATAACATCAGCTATACAAACAATTTTTATCACGGGATCTATTGGTGCGTGCTCGATCGCGAGATCGACACGCCGATGCCGCCGATGGTGTCAGAACTCGCATCGGCGATCGGCGGAAACTTTACGACAGTCCCGATTTCGGGCTTTGATGATCTTTTCGAGATTGAGTTGTACAATCGGCTGATTGCAGAGGGGGCGCAGCCGACTCGGCGCAACCATGGCTATCGGACGCCCGAGCTGCCGCTTGACATGGGCCCGATCGCTAGCGGCTCGCTCGATGGCATCGATCGTGTGCTACTCTTCACGCGCTTGCGGGAATATGCGGCGGTTCTCAACAATTGGGCACCGGATTCCTATCAGGAAGAGTGGACACTCCGGATCGCCAGCACTTTCAACCTCCTGATCGCTGCCGACGATGCAACCGTTCCAAGTGTTGCGGGTTGGCTACTGTTCGCCAATGACCCCTCAGCTTTGGTGCCCAACGCTTTCGTGCGCTTCAGTGCGAAGGGCCCGGTGCTGTGGCTACGCCAGTGCCTCGGGGAGGATGTGGATATTGTGCCTGACTCCGACGGCGGCGGGATTGCCGAGGTCGAAATCCGCGGAAATTTGTGGTCGCAGCTCGATCAACTCACCGAGCTACTCTCGCGCGTCAATAGGCAGTTTCGTCTGAAGCAGGAAGTGTCGCGGCAGGTCCGCTCCTATAGCCCCTTGGCTCTCAAGGAGATGATCGTGAATGCGTTGGTACACCGAGATTATGCCTGTGCAGGTTCAGTCGAGATCGAGGTCACTCCTGAGCGAATCGTCACGCGCAGCCCAGGCGGCCTGGTAGATACCGTCGCGGCTCAGATCTACGATCAGGAGCTTCAAGCTCTCATTAAGAGCGGGCGGCGGAGCATCAAAGGCTACCGAAATCCAGTGATTTCCGACCTTTTCTATGGCGGCGGCCAAATGGACCATACCGGTTCCGGTCTGTCGGACATGTGGAAGGAGACAATCAACAATAATGGCGACGTGAATTTCGGGCCAGAAGACGGGAATAAGGCGTTCGCCGTCGAGATTCGTGCGCGCCCGGAGGCTGTAGACGACATCACCAACACCGCCATTGCGGACGAATCGCAAGTTACACGCTTCACCACGAACCTTCTACCGATCCACACCATGCCTGATCGGATCTGGCATGCTGGCACGACTGCTACCTACACAGGCGGGCTTTTTCGGTCAGCGGGCGATTTACAGGTGCCACCCGGCCATGTGCAGGACGGGCGGTTCTACACCCTCTACGATCTTGATGAGATCACCAGCCATCTAGTCACCCCGTTCGATACGGGAGACGTTGAGACGGTCGCGCCCCACGAACTCATCGCGCTCCCCAATGGCGAGAACATACTAATCAAGCTTCTCGTGGATGCCGTTCTCGGGCATTGTCGCGCGCTCGGCATGCAGATCGATTTCAAGCGCAAGCGTGCTCATTTCCCACGCTTTGAGGCGGAGCATGAGCGTCGTATCACCTACAAGGCTCGCTACAAGCGGGCGACCAGAACAGTCGTCAAAGCGAGGACTAAGCGGGATACTGGGGAGATTTCTTACTATGAGCACAAGGCGCTCTCGATCACGGTCGCTCCTTATGGTGCCGAGTGGTGTATCATCCTTTCACCGGGATATGCCTTCACGCGAAATGGCTTCGGCCGGCTAATCGGAAACGAGCTCATCAACAGCCTGTCGACGCGGCGGGCAGCCAAGGACTTCAATTCAAACGTCCACAATGATCTGGCCTTCTGGCAGGCCATGTTGGCGGATCAAACCGACGGGGTATTCTCGCTCAAGCCGGATGTCCGGAATGAATTATCATCTTTCGCTCCCAACATCGTAATCAGCAACCAACTCCCCGGCGCATCACTGAACTCCAGCGCGCTGGAAGAGTTGGCGAGCACAGAGGCTGACCAGGACGAGCTCGACGAATTGGACGAGGAGCTTTCCGCGATGGCGGACATGGTCGAACTGGATGATCTGCGGGTGCTGGAGCCAGCAAGTGCTTCCGACCGGATGGACGACGATGACTGATCTCTCGCTCTTCGAGTTACGGCCGCCGCCGTTGCAATTCGGTGGCGCCGCATCGACGTCCGATCCTAAATCCGGTCTTGATAGTGCCGGCCCGTTCGACCTGCGATTCGGATCGGCACGGAAGGACACGATCTATGTCGGTGCAATAGGTCCCGCGACGATCGTCGACAGTGCTCAGAAGTGGTTGACTCGATGCTCAGCGGGAATTCCATCGTTCGGACCAGCCACCTCGTTGCGGCGTCCGTTCCCAGGCTTTTCCGAGGTCTTTCGAAAGAAGCTCGTCTTCTCGGCGCATCTCACCGTTACTCTGGGCGACGTTAGCGCCGATCCGATTGGCCTGGCGCTCGCGCAAACTGACGCATTCCAGCGGTTTCAAACTATCGTTGATCTCTATGACGTCGCACTACAGAGGCTGGCAGGGCGGGATGTGAACCGACCTGATGTCGTCCTAGTCTGCTTGCCCCAGAATGTGCTCGACAAGTGCAAGACGGTTGAGCGGCAAAATACGGAGACCGAACGCGAGCGCGCCAAAGCGATCCGAAAAGCGCGAGCTAGCCGCCAGACCGACTTCTTCGACTTACTCGATGAGGTCGAGGAAAGCGAGGACGACTTCCTCAAGCGGGATCTGCGACATGCGCTCAAGGCCAAAGCCCTCGCCGTGCGACTGCCAATCCAGCTCGTCACACCGCGACTCCTCGAGGATGGGCCTAAGACCGAGGATCCGGCCACCCGCGCCTGGAACTTCTCTGTCGGCTTATATTACAAGGCGGGCGGCGTTCCCTGGCGGTTGAGCCCACCCGGTCCCGAGACCTGCTTCGTTGGCATAAGCTTCCACCATTATCGTACAAAGCAGCGACATGTCGTGCAGTCGAGCCTCGCTCAAGCATTCTCTAGCGAGGGTGAGGGATTCGCGATCCGCGGTACAGGCGTGCCGGCGGAAGCGGATCAGCGGCTGAATGTCCATCTTTCCCACGATCAGGCCTTTGAACTCGGCGAGCGGATCATCGCCGAATATGCGTCACGAACCGGTCGCTCGCCGTTGCGTCTGGTGATCCATAAGACCAGCCAGTTCGATGCAGCCGAGATCAAAGGGTTCCGTGCGGCGTTAGGCGACATTCCGATCCTGAGCCTCGTCACGATGGTGCCGAGCGCGTTTCGCCTCGTACGCTTCGGAATGTATCCTCCTCAGGTAGGTACTATCTGCACTGTGAACGGCGCACGGACGTTCCTCTACACATCTGGCTATATCCCTGAGATCGAGACCTATCCCGGCCCGCATATTCCGCAGCCCTTCGAGGTGCGCGTGATAGGTCCCGAGGATCCCTTGACCGCTGCAGCCGACATCTTCAACCTGACGCGGATGAACTGGAACACCGCGGATATCCGCGGAAAATGGCCTGTAACGCTCTCGTTCGCGCGACGCGTCGGCGGGATTCTCAATGAATATGGCGAGCAGGATCCCGAGGAAACCTCCTTCCGATACTTCGTGTAGACGATCGCGTTCACGTGCGGATCTGCAACTTTTGTTATTAAACCAAAAGCTGTCGGTCCGCTTTCCGCTCCATGCTGCCGAGCAGCAATGCGCCTCATCTCCGTCGCTCACGACAGAGCTATCGTGCCGCAAAAACTGCCACGCCTGTTTCGATTCGAGGCGATATTCAAGGTAGAAAGGGCTATTAGCTTGGGCTACCGTTGCGCTCAGCTTTTGCTAATTTTGGCGCGCTCTTCGACGGTGTTTCAGGACAAGTAGCGACATTGACGTGGCGATAAACTGAGCTTCCCCTCATCCTATCCGCCGGCAGTATCATTCTATTGCGAGAAACGATGACAATGTACCGGACTGACCTCAACTCCGTCCCGCCGAGCACGCCGGCAGAATATTCTTCAGCCTGTATCTGGGCACCTTGGGCCATGCCGAAAATATCGTCTCCGTCGCGGATTACCTTCCACTCCGTCAGAACTGCGCCACGGGTGACCATTACTTGTTCAGTATTAACCGGTTCCTCAAGTACCAAATCCGTGGCCACGCGATTTGTTACTTTGTATGGATAGATGCCGTGCCAAAGAAGGTGAGCGCCGCCGAGTTTTTCGCAGGCAACCTCACCAGCTTCGTATGCCGCCTGCCACTTACTTCGAGTTTGCGGGTCAGCAACGATGGTCCACTGTAAATGCAAGAAAGCCCTCTCAGAGAGTGTCCGCAGGGCGGCCTCGTTGTCAGCGAGGAGGTAATTCGCTTCGGTCACTAGGCTCTTCAAAAGTACCGCCGCCTCCCCAACGAACCCCTGAACATTGGCGCTCGAAACAGACGTTTCTGGGAGTGACAGCAACTCCTTTAGCCTCTTTCCGACATCAGACGACATTAGGCCCGGTGGGATCGAAGGGCTGTTCTCCAATGCCTCGGCCTCCAAAGCCCCAAAGATCGCCCGGGCAATCCGGTAGAGCTGCTTTCCTTGACTTCCATTGGCCAGGACGCTGTCAAAGGCTCCCCACATGCTGACTCCATCTACAAAGCCCTCTATTCGGGCGGATAGTGCTTTCCAACGTTGGCTTCCAGACATCGAATCTCGCCTTGATTGTAATTTTAGATCAGAGTGCGCTAGGCTTTTGTAAGAAAAGTGAATTTGAACAACGGCTACATTGTCCTAGGTCCACTATCGCCAAAGAAAAAAACTAACGCCCCTAGCTGAACAAGCGCTTCAAGTTTTTTGATGTCGCGGAATTTCGCGATACTGACACTTTCGATCTTCGCCGCCCTCATTGTGCAAGTTGACAAGAGACGGGGTCCGTGTAGTGCACCGCTGTAACGGAGTCACCGTCCGTGTGATATTGCTCCCCAAATTGGCATCCGGCATGATGTGGAGCTGGCGCGCTGGCCGTACGGTCGACAGACTTGAGCGCGGCCTAATGGACGATGGCTAATTCGTGGTAGCTTCGGCCGGACCCTCGCCGGTGAGCTGGCCTGCACGCCTTCAATCCTCCGCGACCTGCGCAGCCCGCTTGTAAGCCTCCAGGTGATGCTCATCCATCAGCGCCTCGAGATCTACATTGCTGATCGGGTTCTTGTCGTAAAGAAGGGTGATAAACTCACGAAAGCCGTGGCTACCCCGGAGGTCCGCGCCATTATGCGAGGCATTCAGCACTAAGGCGATGTCTTCGCGCGAGAAGCGATCAGAGAGCGGATTGGCGACGCTGGCGGCGAGCGCGTTGGCCTGGTCCCAGTTGGCGGCAGTCGCATAGATCTGAGCCGCCCGGGTAATCATCTCAGGAGGCGGCGCGGTCACGCCGGTCAATTGGTCGGCGGCCAACGTAGCTAGTGCCTGAAGCGCGCTGGCGCGCCACCAGCCCATCTGCAGCGCTGCCTTGATAGCTTGGCCCTTATCACCCGACTGCTCCTGCAGGAGCCAAGTCCGAAGCACCACCTTGGTGGCATCGTCGACCTGCTCGCCCGCCTCGCGGACACGCAGAGCTGCCGCGGCGGCGAAGCGGACCGCGTCGCTAACACCACTTTTCGCAAGCTTCTCGATCGCGGTCACAAGCCTTGGCACCGCAATTGGGCGGTGCAATTCGACCGCCGCTTCTATCGCCAGGAGCACGTTGATATTGGCGTGGTAGGGATGAGTTGCGTCTGGCCAGCCAAAAGCAAGATCATCCACGAAGGCACGCACCAGCGGGTCGCGCGCTTTGCCAATTTCGGTGCCGCGCAGGCGAACGACGGCGTCGTTCAGTACCATCGGGAAGTATGGTGAGATAATTACTGATTGAAGGCTGGCGAGCGCCGCCTTGCCCTGCCGCGCCTGCTGCGAAAGGACGTAGCTCAGCGCTGAGCGAATGTGCAGTCGTGCGAGTTCGGCGGCAGGCGCATAGGGCTGTGCGTCATGCGAGAAGGTCGGATGGGCGCATCGGTTTCGGTCGGCGCGTAAACGACTGAGTTCCTCGTATTCCTGATGTCCGAAGAAGTCGAACTTGTCGCGAAACTCCTCGAGAAGGTTGCGCTCAATCTCGAGCAGGCCCTTGATTGCCTGCGGGTTCCCGTTCCGCTGCTGCTCCTGAAGGGAGTCAAGCTTGGCTACGAGGGCAACGGCGTCCTGGTCGCCGCCGGTTGCCAAGCCGCGCAACTTCGCGATCAAGTCGAAGCAAACGGCTACGTTCGCTGAGACGATTGCGGCTCGATAGGCCCCCGCTTCGTAGCAGCGCACCGCTTCGCGAATGTGCACCTTGGCATCATCATTGACGCACCGCACGATCATCTCTTCGAAGCCAAGTATCACGGCAGCAGCATCTCGTATGTGGCAATCACAGGCCGCTCGTGCGGCCGCGGCGAAGCTTAGCGCAGCAAGGTCAGCTTGTCGTGACCGATCAAGAGTGCATTCAGGTGTATCGTTGCGGTGGCCGGCGCGAGTCTCGCAGACCAACTTGACGGTGCCCGATGCAGACTGTGCCCACTCGAACCACACAAGAGTCCGATAGAGGCCGGGGCTCAGTGGCAGCTATCCGCCCGGATCCATCCGCAGAACGAACCCGCTGCGCGGGAGGGCGCCTGCGGTTGAGGTAGAGATCAGGAACCGGTCGTCGCGCCTGCATTGAGCG